>CANMLK010000204.1 GCA_947498445.1 Beijerinckiaceae bacterium | reverse complement strand
GACCTGCACGGGCGTGTAGGCGCCGTAATCGAGGTACGACTTCACGCGCGCCAGAGCAGCCAGCAACCGCTCGTTGCCCACAGCAAAGCCGATGCGCCAGCCCGCCATAGAATAGGTCTTCGACATCGAGGTGAATTCCACCGTCACATCATTAGCGCCCGGCACTTGCAGGACTGACGGCGGCGGGTTGTCGTCAAAGTAGACTTCCGCGTACGCAAGGTCCGACAAGATGAAAATCTCGTGTTTCTTCGCAAACGCGACAAGATCCTTGTAGAAATCGAGGCTCGCGACCATCGCCGTCGGGTTTGATGGATAGCAAACCACCACCGCAATCGGCTTTGGTATCGAATGCACCACCGCTTTTTCAAGCGCGACGAAAAACTCAGGCGTCGGATCGGCCGGGCATGAGCGGACAACGCCGCCCGCCATCAGGAAACCGAACGCGTGGATCGGATAGGACGGGTTTGGTACGATAACGACATCGCCCGGCGCGGTGATCGCCTGAGCCATGTTGGCGAAGCCCTCTTTCGAGCCCAAAGTCGCGATGACCTGCGTATCCGGGTTCAGCTTCACGCCGAAACGTCGCTCGTAATACGCCGCCTGTGCGCGTCGAAGACCGGGAATGCCCTTCGAGGCCGAATAGCGATCCGTGCGCGGCTTTCCGGCTGTTTCGACCAGCTTTTCGACGACGTGACGCGGCGCCGGAAGGTCCGGGTTTCCCATGCCGAGGTCGATGATGTCGGCGCCGTTAGCGCGGGCCTGCGCCTTCAGTCTGTTGACCTGCTCAAAGACATAGGGCGGCAACCGCCGCACACGATAAAAATCCGTCATCGTCGTTTCCGCATTGTCAGGCGAGTCGGGCCCGCCGTTGTTTAGGCGCAGATGCTTATCATCTTCTCTGCGACCGAGAAACGCTGATTGGCGTGGAGCAGTTCAGAGCGCATCCGGGCTTGTATTTCTCCGCTTCCGGCGATTCCGGCTTGCCTGCGGCGGAACCGGGCTTACCGGCCGGAGACTTACGCCCCGCAATCCGGTCGTGTCGCGTGCGCGCGGAGTCCAGTTGGGCCTCGTTGGCCCTGATCTGGTCGCCGGTCAGCACAGCCCGCTCCTGCGCTCGCGCACGTGCAGCCCGCGGCTGCGCATTTTGCGTCGCGCGCGATGCGCGGACCCAGTCAGCAGCTTCGGGCGGCGTCGTCGTCAGGCGCGGCCCGTCCATGATTGTTTCGATAAAGCCCTTTTGCGCAGGCTTGGCGGTTGCCGGACGCGACTTGATGTCGGCTTTCCCCACGCTCTTGCGTTGCTTTTTCGTCGCAGTCCGGCTTGCCGACGCGGGTTTCCCAGCAAGAGTCTGGGCGCCTCGCTCCTTGGCGGACTGGGCCAGCGCCCCAGAGGGAGCGCCCACCGCAAAAGCAAAAATCGCCAAAGTCAGGCAAATTGACATCGCGGTCGCCCCGGCAAATGCGGACGCCGCCACACTTTGCCGCCGGGTACCTTCGAAAATATAGCGCCACGCCATCTTCATCGCACCGTTCCGACCATCTGCGCCGTCATACTGGCGCCCGACATCTAAGTCATCATAATTGGTGTCTGGCCCAATGGCTGCCTAATTCCCTATTATGGTGCAATCACGACCGCGAATGAGCGCGCAAGGGAGTCGAGCCAGAATGTCCGAGGTCGGGGAGCGCAAAGCGGCTGCAAAAGCGCTATCGTCCAGCGTCAACACGGCGATGGAGCCCGAAGTCGCGTCACAGCCTGAAAAGCGCAAGCGCGGACGGCCCCGCAAAATTGTCCCGGACACTGTCGCCGCCAAGCCTGCGGGAAAACGCGGACGCCCACGCAAGCATCCCTTACCCGATCCCAACGCCCCGCCGCGCAAACGCGGGCGCCCGCGCAAGGCGTTGCTCCTCGAAAACACAGCGCCGCTAGCCGCCGTCTCGCTGCCCGTTGATGTTTCTGACGTTGCGCCGCCTGCGCATGTTGCACCTTTGCAGAACGCTCCAGACTTCGCAGCGGCGCCTCAAGCAACGCCGATGGCGATCCTTGCGCCACCCGCCGCTTCGCAGCTTCCGGCCATTCTGCCGCCGCACATCACGTCAAAGGCCGCCCCCGCCTCGTCTTCGCCGGGCGCACAGAGTGTCGATTTCAACGCGCTGGCCATCAACATGACGCGATTCATGGACGAAGGGGGCAAGGCGTTAGCCGCCTACATGCGCCCAATTGAAGAGGGCAAAACGAATCCCGACATGGCCGAGCACGTCGAGGACGCCGTGAAGACGTTCGGCACGGTCGCCGAATACTGGCTCGCTGACCCTGCCCGCACCATCGAGGCGCAAACCAAACTCTCATCCGACTTCATTTCGCTGTGGGGTGCCACGCTGCGACGCTTCACGGGCGAAGACGTGCCGCCCGTCGCAGAACCCGAGCCGGGCGACAAGCGCTTCTCGGACCCCGAGTGGCGCAATAACCCGATGTTCGATTTCCTGCGTCAAGCCTACGTCATCGCGACGCGCTGGGCGAACGAGATGGTCGACAAGGCCGAGGACGTGGCGCCCACCACGCGCGAAAAGGCGAGCTTCTACCTGCGTCAGGTCGCAGGCGCGCTGTCGCCGTCCAACTTCGTCGGCACAAATCCGGAATTGATGCGCACAACGCTGGCGGAAAACGCCGAGAATCTCGTGCGCGGCATGAAAATGCTTACGGAAGACATTGAGGCTGGCAAAGGCTCGTTGAAGATCCGCCAATCCGATGGATCGAAATTCCAGCTTGGCCGCGATCTGGCGCCCTCGCCAGGCAAGGTCGTTTACCGCAACGACCTGATGGAATTGATCCAGTATGCGCCGTCTACGCCGGACGTGCTCAAGCGTCCGCTGCTCATTGTGCCGCCGTGGATCAACAAGTTCTACGTGCTCGATCTGACCGCCGAGAAAAGCTTCGTTCGCTTCTGCGTCGAAAGCGGGCTCACCGTCTTCGTCGTCTCGTGGGTGAACCCCGACGAGCGCCACGCTAACAAGAGCTTTGAGGATTACATCCGCGAAGGCGTGTTCGAGGCGCTCGACGCCATTCACGCCGCGACTGGCGAGCGCAAGGCGACCGCCATTGGCTATTGCGTCGGCGGTACGCTGCTGTCCATCGCCCTTGCGCTCATGGCGGCGACCGGCGACGACCGCATCGACAGTGCGACGCTGTTCACAACGCAGGTCGATTTCTCCGATGCGGGCGATCTGAAACTGTTCGTGGACAGCGCACGCATCGCGTCGCTTGAAGAAAAGATGCGCCAGACCGGCTATCTGGAAGGCGCCAAGATGGCGTCAGCCTTCAACATGTTGCGCCCCAACGAAATGATCTGGGGTTATTTTGTTAATAACTATCTCAAGGGCAAGGAGCCGATGCCCTTCGATCTGCTGACATGGAATGCAGATTCCACCCGTATGCCAGCGGCAAATCACTCGTTCTATTTGCGCAATTGCTACCTCGACAACACGCTGGCGCTTGGGCAGATGACGATGGCCAATCATCGCCTCGACCTGAAAGACATAAAAATCCCGATCTATGATCTTGCCGCGCGCGAAGACCACATCGCCCCGGCCCGCTCGGTCTTTACCGGCGCGAAAATGTTCGGCGGGCACGTGCGATACGTCCTCTCGGGCTCCGGCCACATCGCAGGCGTCATCAACCCCGCGCGCAAGCCAAAGTACCAATACTGGCTCAACGACAAGCTGGACGGAACCTTCGACGATTGGCTTGCGGGCGCCAGCGAAACTGCCGGCACATGGTGGCTTGACTGGATCAAGTGGATCGAAGCGCAGGCGCCCGAAAAAGTACCCGCACGCGCGCCCGGCGACGGCAAGCTGACGCCGCTTTGCGACGCGCCCGGAGAGTACGTGCTGGTGAAGTCCTGAAGCATTGCGCGGTTTGCATGTTCGGGCCGCGCCTCTAGAGTGCCCTCCGACTCAAGGGAGACACACAATGAAGCTCGTCCGCTATGGCCAACCGGGGCGCGAACGCCCGGGCCTCATCGACGCAAATGGCGCCATCCGCGATCTTTCCGCTCTTGTTCAGGATCTCGCTGGCGAAAGCCTCTCGCCCGCAACGCTTGCACGCATTCGCGCCGCTGATCCGAGCGGGCTCCCGCTTGTGCAAGGCGCCCAGCGCCTCGGGTCCTGCGTCGCCAAGCCCGGCAATTTCATCGCCATCGGGCTGAACTACGCGGATCATGCCGCCGAGGCTGGCATGCAGGTTCCCGCCGAGCCGATCCTGTTCTCCAAGGCGCCCAATTGCTGCGTCGGCGGGAACGACGACATCATCGTTCCTAAGGCTTCAACCAAGCTCGACTGGGAGCTGGAGCTGGCGTTCGTCATCGGCACGCGCGCCTCCTGCGTCAGCGAGGAAAATGCGCTCGATCATGTCGCCGGCTATTTCATCTGCAACGACGTCTCCGAGCGCGAATGGCAGATTGAACGCCTCGGCCAATGGGTAAAGGGCAAGAGCGCGCCGACGTTTGGCCCCGTCGGCCCGTGGCTCGTCACGCCCGATGAACTGGGCGACGTGCAGAACCTCGACATGTGGCTCGACGTGAACGGCCAGCGCCAGCAAACAGGCAACACGCGCACGATGGTGTTCAGCGTGCGCAAGCTCGTCTCGTATGTCTCACAATTCCTGACGCTCGATCCCGGCGACATCATCACGACAGGCACGCCGCCCGGCGTCGCCATGGGGCGCAAGCCGCCAAATTATCTCAAGAGCGGCGATGTCATCAGCCTGGGCATCCAGGGGCTTGGCGAACAGAAGAGCAAGGTCGTCGCTTACGCGGGCTGAGGCGCCACGGCGGGCTTTAACGGAAGCCCGCCGCTAACCCCACAACCTGCCCGTCAAGTCCATTGAAGCCGTGATAGGAGCGCGCTTCGCAAGCATCGCCTTCGTTCGCGCCGCCGGACAACCATGCAACGCGCGCGCGACCACCCGACCACGCGACGAACGGATCGACACCTGTGGGCAACGTGAATCGGCATCCATCCTGACGGTGATGGATGACCAGCGTACGCGGTAGCAAGGCTGGCGAACCCAGAACCGACATCACGTTGATCCCGGCGCCCGATTGCGGCGAGAGAAACCCCGCCGTCAACACCAGCGCATCGGGCCGCGCGCCTGCCGCGATGCCCTGCGCGGCGCGCTGCGTTCCACGACTGGTCGCAACAACCGTCACTGGGCGTTTGATTTGCGCCATATAGTTCACGGCGCTCGCGAGATTCACGTTTGAATCGACCACGAGGACGGCAAGTCCGCGCGCCATATAAGCATTGCGCGTGCGCACAAGCTGATTGCCGCGCAATTGCGTGATCTGGCCATCTGCCGTGGCCCCAATGGAGCCATTGCCGCCCGGCATGAGGATGACGCTGCCGCGCGGCGCTTTTGGCTTCAGCAGCACCGCGCTGGAGCCGCCGATGTTTACAGTTTCCGATGTTTGCGCGCGGGCGCTTGTGAGCGCGCTTCCGGCAAACAAAAAAGCGAGCGCAATAGAAATTGTCCGCACCATGCGTGCCTCCCCGACAAGTTTATAGGTGAAGGCTATATGCGACGATGCGTTTCGACAAATGCCGGTCAGAGCCCCAGCATCAAATCCATATTCTGCACCGCGGCGCGCGAGGCGCCCTTGCCGAGGTTGTCGAGTTTGGCGGTCAGAAGGACGTGATGGCGCGCGTCGTTGGCGTGAACGCGCAATTCCATATTGTTCGTGTCGTTGAGCGATTCTGCTTCGAGCTTGCCGCTTTCCTTTGACAGCGCCTCCGCGCCCACAACGCGCACGAAGCCGTCGCCTTTGTAGTGGGCGGCAAGCGCACTTTCGAGATCGGCGCTTTTTGGCTTGCCCGGCAATGTGTCGAGGTGCAGCGGAACAGACACGATCATGCCCTGCCGGAAATCCGCCACTGATGGCACGAAGAGCGCCCGCCGCGCCAGCTTCGAATACGCCTGAATTTCTGGAACGTGCTTGTGCTCAAGCGACAGCGCGTACAGTTCGAAGTCGGGCGCTTTGCGCGCCTCATAGTCCGCAATCATAGACTTGCCGCCGCCGCTGTAGCCCGAAATTGCGTTGATCGTGATGGGGAAGTCGGCCGGCAAAAGCCCGGCGTCAATCAGGGGCCGCAGCAGCGCAATGGCGCCTGTCGCGTAGCAGCCGGGGTTAGCCACGCGCCGCGCAGAGCGGATGGCGTCCGCCTGCCCCTCGGCGAGTTCGGCGAAGCCATACACCCAGCCGGGCGCCACGCGATGCGCTGTCGACGCATCGAGGATCTTTGGCGACCTGCTCCCAAGCTCATCCGCCAGCGCCACGGTTTCCTTGGCCGCGTCGTCGGGCAGGCACAGGATCACAAGGTCGACCCCGGCCATCAGCTCGCGCTTGGCGCCCACGTCCTTGCGCTTGTCGGGATCGATGCTGATGATTTCAATGTCGGCGCGCGGCGCCAGCAGCTCGCGGATCAGAAGACCCGTGGTGCCCGCTTCGCCATCGATGAAAACCTTCGCCGTCATATCTCGAACTCCAAGGGGAAACCCGCCGCGCCCTGCTCTATCCCCTCCTCAAGACCGGGGAAAGACGCTGCGCGTCAAAATCGTTCGCCCCGCCTGTGCGCCGCCAGCATCTGCAGGTAGCGCTGGACGATGGTGGACGCTGCGATGGCGGTGATATCCGCGTGATCGAAAGGCGGGCAAACCTCGACCACGTCCATGCCGCAAAAATCGATCTCGCCCAGCCGCGCCAGCGTCGCCAGCGCCTCGCGCGACGTCAGCCCGCCCGCAACCGGCGTGCCCGTGCCCGGCGCAAAGGCGGGGTCGAGCACATCAATATCGAACGTGAGATACGCAGGGCCCGGCCCGACGCGCGTCTTTACCCGCGCCCCCACCCCGGCGGGGGGATGTCCCGAGGAATGTTGAAATAGGAGGGTGGCGGCGTTGCCCGCCTTGAGCCGGTAGGCTCGGGGTGCTGATTCCACGAAGAAAGGCAACGCCATGAAAAGGACTACCACAACGCCGGCCGCCGCTGCGACGGCCATGATGC
>CANMLK010000203.1 GCA_947498445.1 Beijerinckiaceae bacterium | reverse complement strand
TGCATCATGGCCGTCGCAGCGGCGGCCGGCGTTGTGGTAGTCCTTTTCATGGCGTTGCCTTTCTTCGTGGAATCAGCACCCCGAGCCTACCGGCTCAAGGCGGGCAACGCCGCCACCCTCCTATTTCAACATTCCTCGGGACATCCCCTGAAGGGCAGGTGACGACGACCAAGGGAAGCTTGAAGGCTTACAGCTCCTCCGAAAACGGCGTCAGGGAGTTTTGCGCCGGTTGCGGAACGGGGCTGTTTTACCGGAATGCGAAGATGCTGCCGGGCATTGTCGATATTCAAACCGGGACGCTGGATAATCCTGACCAATTGCCAGCCCGATGCAATATCCAGACTGCCGAGCGTCTATCCTGGCTGGTGGGCGCGGATGACTTGCCAAGCTTCGAGCGTTATCCGCCGCATGAGTGAATAGGTGCCGGGGCGAAGGCGCCAAGTTTTTGATGCGTAACTTAAAAGAAATATCCTAATCCACTGATTTTATTGGGTCGAAGAACCCCGCTGCGGCCGCATCTTGAAATACAGAATGATCGCCAGAAGGCAAAGGCTTATCGAGTTCGCGATGATAACGACCATGTCGCTGAGCAGAAAACCGTAGACGACCCAAAGCGCGATTCCAGCCGCCAGAAGCAGGAACATGCGGAGCGATAGATCGTCAGCCTGACCGGTTTTCCAGCATTTGATGATCTGGGGCGCATACGACACGGTCGTGCAAAAGGCAGCCAGTGTCCCGATAGCCGTTTCCATAACAATCCTCGTGCGCTCCGGACGCGCGCCCCGTTAAACGGAGCGACGCGCCATCCGGTTGCAGCTTGGCGCAACAGAAACAGCGCTGCTTACGAGGCCGGACCGCTCGCGCGCCTGCCAAACGGGGACGTCGACGGAACCAATAGTTCTGCAAGTCGTTCCACTTAGGTACAAGCCTGGAGGTTCAAATGCCACGTCAACGCAGACTTATGGGGCCAAGAAAAAAAGTAGACATCGCCTCACTGCGGGAAATGCCTCGGGACGAGCGACTCCGTCTGCTCATAGAGAGCGTGGCGGAATGCGGCGGCAAGCCTGAGTCGATAAACGGCGGAACGTTTCGCCGTAGACTTGGCAAAGCACAGGAAGACAGCGGTCACGCGTCCTGACGCCCTGCCCGCTTATTGCTGCTCTATACCGCTGGCTTTGACTGCAGCGCCCCACTTCGAAATATCGGACTGCACAAACCGGGTCAGATACTCGGCTGTGCGCCTCTCCGGCGCCACGATGGAGGCTCCCAGTTTCTCGAGCTGGGCCTTCACACGTGGCGTGTCGATGGCTTCGATTGCAGCCGCCCGCAGACGGGACGCAATTGTCGCTGGCGTGCCCATCGGCAGAAAGAACGCTGTCCATGTATCGGCCTCCACGCCCGTCACGCCACCTTCTGACGCAAGCGGCGTCTTGGGCAGAACCGGCGAGCGCGACGAAGACAACAGCGCGATGCCCTTGACTGTCCCCGCCTCAATCTGCGGCGCCGCCGTCAGGACGATTTCGCACAGAAAATCGATCCGGCCGTTTTGCAGATCCTGCATGGCCGGGCCTGTTCCCCGATACGGCACGTGCTGAATCTTGGCTCCAATCGCGTTGCTGAGCAGCGCGCAGCCAAGATGCGTCGCCGATCCAACGCCGGCCGAGCCGTAATTCATCTTTTCCGCGTTTGCTTTCGCATAGGCGACGAATTCGCTCATGTTAGAAGCTGGTAAATCCTTGCGCGTGATGAGAACGAGGGGAATCTCGGCCATCAGCAGCACCGGCTCGAAATCGGTCACCGAATTGTAGAGCGGTTGCTTGTAGAGATTTTGCGAATGGGTGTGCGTGGCGATGGTGCCGAGCAGGACTGTGTGGCCGTCAGCCGTGGCGCGCGCAACGCGCTGGCCGCCCACCATGCCGCCGGCGCCCGGCACATTCTCGACAATGACCTGCTGTCCCAAAATCTGCGTCAATCGCTCCGCCATGATGCGGCCAAAGACGTCAATCGGGCCGCCGGCTGCGGCTGACACGACGATCTTCACTGGCTCTTTCGGCCAATCCTGCGCAGATGCTTGCGTGCCGAATAAATTGGCGGACAGCATGGCGAGGCCTACCGAAAACATTCGTCCGGACAAATACATGATGGACTCCCATTTCCCCCATCCTTGCATGGCGTAACGCAATCTGCGAGCCGCGAACGGCGCGACAGATGCGCAGCGCGGTAGCGCAAAAAGTTATGTGCGGCTAAATGAAGCGAGATGTCGGGGGGATAAATGGTCAAGCTCAGGAACGAAGGTCTTATGCAATCTCTTCGACGCTGGCTTTCGAGCACGCCCAGGCGGACTTTTGTTCTCTACCCAATCCTCGTGTTCGTGATTGAAGTCTTTCTTCACGGAAACCGGTTCGCGTTCAATCCCACCGGTCTCTTCCTGATGGTGTGGGGCTATGGGCAGTACAAACTGAGCGGGATGTATCGCACACACAAAGGCGGTGGCGGTCCGGGGTTGCAGAATCCACCAATCGCAATGGTCGACACCGGCATCTACGGCTGGCTGCGCAACCCGATGTATCTGGGTCATCTCATCTTTATGGCGGGGCTGGTCGTTCTGTTTTCGTCATGGGCGGCGGTGGCTCTTTTGCTGTTTCATGGCTGGTGGTTTCATCAACGTGTGCTCGAGGATGAGGCGCACATGAGCCAGCTTTTTGGCCCGCAGTTTGCGGCATACGCAACGCGCGTAAAACGCTGGGGCCTGTTTTGACGTTAGCTGGCAAGGCTGGGCCGCTGCTTCTCGTCAGTCTTTGCTTTGCTGGCCTCGCCGCAAATGTATCCGGGCGAGCCCTGGAACCGCTGGTGACGATCATATCGGCCGAGTTCGCCATTGGCGTTTACGTCACCGCGCTGCTGACGACGGCGTACGCCCTGCCCTTCGCGCTTGGGCAACCGATCCTTGGTCCGATTGGCGACCTCTACGGCAAGATCAGGCTGTTGCGGATCAGCCTGTGGGCGCTGACTGCAGCGCTGCTCCTGTCGGCGCTGGCTCCAACCTTTGAGACACTTGCGATCGCGCGGTTTCTTGCCGGCCTGGCTGCCGGTGGCGTCGTTCCCTCCTGCATGGCGACCATTGGCGACAGCTACCCGCCCGAACGCCGACAGGTGGCCATATCGATGTTCGTGACGATGGGCTTGCTGGCCCAGATCTTCGCCACGAGCGCATCCGGGCTCATAGGCGAAGCGTTTGGCTGGCGCGTCGTTCTGATCACGAGCGCGTTTTTCGGCCTTTTGGGCGCATTGGCCGCGACGTTCGGATTGAAGGCGCAACGCCGGGACGCTGACGTCGAATTCAGCGTCGCCGCCGCTGCGGAAAACTATCGATCCGTGTTCCGCAATCCCAAGGCGGTGCTTTGTTACGCGACGGTCTTTCTTGAGGGCGTCGCGCTCTTTGGCATCCTGCCCTATATCGGTTCGATACTTTCGGCGCAGGGCGAAGGCGGCGCTGCCGAGGCGGGCATCGTTATTGGGGCGATGGGCGTTGGCGGGCTCGTCTACATCTTTCTGGTCGCAGCGCTTCTACGCCGGTTCAATCGCCGCCATTTCATGGCCGTTGGCGGGCTCATTATGACATGCGGACCTCTTGCGCTTGCCGCCGCCGCGCCGTGGCAGGCCTGCGCTGTCGCGTTCGCCGTCACTGGCCTGGGTTTCATGTTGCTGCACAATTCGATGCAGACAGAAGCGGTGGATCTGGCGCCCGGGGCGCGCCAGTCAGCCTATTCGCTGCACGCATTCTCATTCTTTTCCGGCCAGGCGGCGGGGCCGCCGATTTTTGCGGGCCTCCTGGCGTTGCTGGGAAGTAATGCGGCGCTGACGGCAAGCGCTGTGGCGCTTGCTCTGACGGGCGTCATCATCGCGATGTTGTTCGCCCGGCTGGAGCGGCCAGCCTGACGAATGAGCTGCGGTGGGCGCCCTCGCCTGCCCGTCCGCCGCCGACGCCTCGTCCCGGATCGTTTCGAGCAGCGGTTTGCTAACGAGCTTGTGCGCCTTTTCCCGGCCCTCCTGGAACACTCGGTAAAGTCCCGTGATGAGGAACACGCCGATGATCGCCGCAGCCATCATGCCGCGCGCGACCGCGCCAAAAGTGGTGCTGCCGCCGCCGGTCAGATCGAGAAGCTGATACTCATAGCCAGAGCCAGTCCCCAGACCCATGATGGGCGGCAGGTTGAACGGGACGATGTTTGCAGCGGCGATCTGTGAAAACTGGCGACGAAGATCGGCGATGATGGCCGGGGCTTTCGCCTCCGTCGCCGTGCGCTCACGAAACGGCTTGAGCGTGACGACCGTCAACGCCTTGTTGGACAGCGCAAGGCCGTCGATCATCGAAAAGCCGACGATGCCGATGACTTTTTGGCGACCGTCACGCCGGCCCGCTGCACCTCTTGCGGCAGTTTGGGGATCGCCAGTTGCACTTCCGCGTTTTTGAGGACTGCCTGTGCAGCGGCAAGGTCAGCGTCCCGTTGCTCGACCTCGGCCTGAAAAGGCGCCTTGTCGATCTGGAAAAGCAATTGGCCTTCCTTGACGAACCCGCCTTCGGTGAACAGCCGCTTTTCCAGAAAACCCTCGACGCGGGCGCGCAGGTCCACCTTGTCGGGCGGCATGAACCCGGCCAAGAAAGTCTCGCTGGGCGGTCATTTCTTTCATCTCGGCGGGCTGGACGAGAACGGCGGGCGTCTGGGCCAAGGCGCCCATGTTCCCAGTCCAAAGGGCCGCGCACATCGCCAAGGCGGTCAAGCCGTTCAATTGGCGGTGCGCGGTCACAAATGCCGCCGCTCCGGGCCTTATTCGCATTATGCTCCCCTCTTCGTGTGTCTCATTTCGCGAGCTATTTTCTGAGCGATGTTAGACGAGCTGACAGTCCTTCGCCGCAGTAGGGCTGATACTCGCCCACCAGTGCGGCACGCGTTGCGCTTCCCCGCATCTGCCTAAACAGATAGGCTTGGCAAATGAGCGAGATAGCCGCGCACGCCGGGAATGCGGCCAGATGATCGACGATGTCTGGTTTCGCTTCGTTGCGGCGCTTTGCATAGGCCTGCTCGTTGGTGTCGAGCGCGAGCGATCCAAGGGCGATGGCCCGACCCGTCGTGAGGCGGGAATTCGCACCTTCGCGCTCACGTCAATGCTCGGAGCGCTCGCCTTTCATCTGGGGGGCGCACTGCTGCTGGCCGCCGCATTCGTCGTCGTCGGCATCCTGACCGGCGTCGCCTATTTCCGGCGCCAGAGCGATGATCCCGGGCTGACCACGGAAATGGGATTGCTTGCGACGGTGCTGCTTGGCGGGCTCGCGTTGACCGAGCCTGGGCTAGCGGGCGGCTTGGGTGTCGGCCTCGCGGTTGTTCTTGCTGCCAAGACGCGCGTTCATGGCTTTGTCCGCGATGTAATGACAAAAGCCGAGTTGAACGAGGCGTTCATTTTCGCCTTCGCCACCATCGTGGTTTGGCCATTGTTGCCAGACCGCTCAATTGGGCCGTTCGATGCGATCAATCCGCATAAGGTTTGGTCGCTGGTCGTGCTCGTCATGGCGGTCGGCGCGGCGGGGCACATCGCGTCACGCGCGCTCGGTGGCGCATACGGATTGCCATTGTCTGGTTTTGCGGCGGGGTTCGCTTCAAGTACGGCGACAATCGGCGCCATGGGTCAGCGTGCAAAAGACAATCCCGACGATCTTCGCGGCGCGGTAGCAGGGGCGGCGCTCTCGACGGTCGCAACCTTTGTGGAGATGGCGCTGTTGCTTGCGGTCTCCAGTCCCCCTGTTGCGGTTGCTATGGCGCCAGCGCTTGTCGCCGGGGGCGTCGTAGCTGCGATTTACGGGCTCTTTTTCACGTGGGTGGCGGTGCGTGCGAAGGCTTCCAACCCCTACGCGTCCGGAAGCGCCTTCAGCCTCAAAACGGCGCTTGTGCTTGCAGCGACATTGAGCGTCATGCTCGTAATTGCCGCCTTCCTGCAGGAGCGCCTAGGCGAATCCGGCGTGCTTGTCGGGGCTGCCCTCGCAGGGTTTGCCGATACGCACGCCGCCGCCATATCGATCGCCTCGCTTGCGATCGCGGGGAAATTTGCAGCGGCGGACACTATCGTCCCGATCCTGGCCGCGATGACGTGCAACGGGGTGACCAAGGTGGTTATGGCCGTCGGCGCAGGCGCGCCGTCGTTCGGGGTCCGTGTCGGGCCGGGAATTGTTCTTTCGCTGGCCGCCGCCTGGCTGGTCGCGATTGCAGGGGCTTAATGTTACAGAATCATGAAATGTAGGACCGCCTCTCGACACCGACTGCGTTGCTGAAGTATTGCGTTAAGCAGAAGCGGAGACCTGTATTGAGCGACCCAAAATCTTCACAAACGTCGCCTGCCGCTGCGCCAGTGGCCCTGCGACCCTTGCCCGCCCTCATATTCAGCTCGCGCTGGCTGCAACTGCCACTCTATCTTGGGCTTATCATCGCCCAATGCGTCTATGTGTTCCTCTTCATCAAGGAACTCATCCACCTCGTAACCCACGCACACACGTTCAGCGAATTGCAAATCATGCTGGTGGTGCTAGGTCTGATCGACGTCGTGATGATCTCGAACCTGCTGGTGATGGTCATCGTGGGCGGATACGAGACGTTTGTTTCGCGCCTTGGTCTCCAGGGTCATCCCGATCAGCCCGAGTGGCTGAGTCACGTCAACGCGGGCATCCTGAAGATCAAGCTCGCGATGGCGATTATCGGCATCTCCTCGATCCATCTGCTTCGAACATTCATTGAAGCGAGCAAGATTGGTCAGCCGGGCTCTTCAATCAGTAGTGAAGCCGTCATGTGGCAAACGATCATCCACACAATCTTCATTCTGTCGGCCATTGGCATCGCGTACGTGGACAAACTCACGCAGGTGAAGCACTGAGCGAGGGCTTCGACGCGCGTTTTTGCTTCAGGTCTGACATGGGACAAGCTTTGCGCGGAGTCTGTCTGGCGGCGCTGGCCTCGCTAACAGCCTTCGCGGCGGTTGCCCAGGAGCGGCCAGCGCGGGGCGTTTCT
>CANMLK010000202.1 GCA_947498445.1 Beijerinckiaceae bacterium | reverse complement strand
GGCGAACCGCCGACATTCAACGCTCCTATCCGAAAAGGAGCTTGAATCAGATTTGAGAGTCCTGGGGAATCTTGAATGTCAACGCGCTCTAGACGGCGTCTATTATATTGCACTCAATCAGTCTTTTCAGCGGCGGCGGCGTCCAGCATACCGGAAATTGTCTCGATCAGTTCCGCCGCGCCCGATGCATTGGGATCAAGTCGCACCGAAGCGCCATCGTGGAAGCCCACAATAACGCTTCCAAACATCCTATGATCGAGACGAGTGATCTCCGAAAGTTGACGCGTCTGCTTGCCATTGGGGCCATTGAAGGCGATCGTCGCCCCGCGCCAGCCCACGCCGTTGCGCCGAACCAATCGGATCGAGACAGCGCAGACGATGGCGCCCAGGCCGAAGACAACGATCAGCCAAAAAAGGATCCGCATTTGCTGCGCGGCGTCTGCGCGAACGGAGCCGACGAAAAGATAAATGAATGTCATGAAGCCGCTTAACGCGACGCTGAGCCCAAGACCCGTCCAATGCATCGGACTGGGAACGATCACGCGCCAGCCCCGCTGGTCGGGTTGGGACGTAGCGCTTGCCGCGCCAAGCGCGATGACGACAGCAGCAGCTAGAACGAAGACAATAGCGCGCTGAACGTCCTCGAACATACGGAACCTTCCCAAGTCAGACTCGCCCACCCCGACAGACGTCAGAGCGCAGGACACGCTCAATCCTATAAAATTAGTACTAATGTCTCGTGTCCAATTGGATTGATTGCTGCGGACTTGCGACTGCTCTGATCGATCAGCGCATATATTGTCTACAACTTATTAAGGCGCTTCTTCTAAAGTGCGAATGCGTTTGCCGCCTAGTTGAAAAATCATCGCCGCCTTTGCTACTTGGGAATGAGCTATGCCTGGCCTCGACCCCGTCAAAACACGCGAGCATCGCCGGCAACAGGCCGGGCTCGGATTTCCGCTGCTGCGCGGATCCCCCAACAAAGCTGCTATCGGTCTCATTAACTTTCTCGACCAGTTATCTGCTGACGAACGATTGTCATTTGCTAACCAACTTTCGGATCTGGCCGACGCTCAATTGACCGATCCAGGCATGGTGGTCGAAGCCCGCGACGCCCTGATGCGGAGCCTGCCGCTGGTTGAGAGATACTTCGGCCGACAGCTGGGACTGACGAGCACGCACGTCCCCACAATCGATGTGCGACTCATGCCAGTCAAAGTTCTCGCGGGCGTCTTGAGGGACGAACTCGCTGGAGGCTTCGATGGCTGGACGAAGCTGGTGAAACTCTCAGAGGAGCCGTTGGCGCGCATGCCTCCAGCCCACCATGCAACTTCGCTCCAGGAGATCGATCCGGTTGCTCCGGCCCGCCTGCGCAAGTTAATTGGCGACGGCATGAAGAAACGCTTTGGCGCCGCTGCCCAGCGTGTGGCGTCCGATCACAGTCAATTCACCGCTCAAACGCCCAACGGCAGTCTCAAGGTTGACGTCAGGTTAGCCACTGGCGGCCATTCAAGGCCCCAATTCGACTACAGCGTGAACGCCAAGATTGAAGATCGACCGCCGCTCTGGATGGCGTCATACGAAAGCGTATGGCTTACCAGCGCGCAGTGGGACTACGTCACGGAGACAAACGCTGATCGCAGCGTTGCTCATCTGATCCGTCAGATCGAAACATGTCTGGAACTCAACTAGCAGGCTTCGCCCTCACCGTGTGGCGAAGGCGCCCTGAGCTTGAGTCAGCATCCTTCAATGATGCAGTCTCGCGCGCCCGCCGAGGCGCGAACCCATTTTTAATCGCGTCCCAAGTATTTCGCCCGTTCAACCAGTGCTGGCGAAATATTCAGCGCGGTCGATATCAGCTGCTGCAGCTCTGTCCCTTTCATAGGCTCGAACGTCAAATTCTTTGACTTCAGATCGGCCTCAAAGGCCGGGTCATCCAGCATGGCCGCGAAGCTGTTTCGCAATGTCTCGACCAACTGGGCGGGAACGCCGGGTGGCGTTATGACAGAGCGACCAATTTCGGCCGGGGACGCGAAAAGGGTCAAGATTGCCTTTTCATCGTTTGTCTTGCCGAGCTCCGTCATGGCCGGCGTGTTCGGGAACGCCGGATGGCGCTGCATTGCATATTGAACCAGCACCGACACCTTCCCCTCGCTCAACCAGTTTCGCTTCGCGAACAAAAGCCCGTCTACTGTTGCGTGCGTCCCTTGCGTCTCACCGCGTTCCATCGCCAGGCCGCCGCCCGTGATGCCGGGATATCCGGTGATGAGCCTGAATTTCGCCCCGGTTACGCGACTGACGAGAAGCGGCATGGCATGGGACGTCGATCCGGCGCTCGTTGCGGCCAGAGTCACTTCATGATCGATCGCGTCCGCGATGCTTTTCACAGGCGATGTATGCCAGGCGACCGTGACCTCAACATTCGATGCGACCCGCCCTAGCCAATTGAAGTTCCGCATATCGAACTTCACAACAGGATCGTTCAAGGCCTGCGCAAGCGACAATTGCTGACCGATCATGCCGATCGTCAATCCATCGCGCGCTACGGCGCCAGCCAGAAAGTTCGCAGCGACGGCGCTGCCGGCGCCCGGCATGTTTCGAGGAACGATTGTAGGGATCCCCGGAATATAACGCGGAAGCGCGCTTGCAATGATGCGCGCATAAATATCGTAGCCGCCGCCGGTATTGTAGCCGATGACCATTGTGATCTGCTTTTTGTCGTAGAAATCGTTCGCCAAGGCGAGCGAAGCGGACATCATGGAGCCCGCCGCGACGGCGAAAAATTGAGAAAGATAAACCGGCCTCATCCTGGCGTCCCCTGTTTGCAATTCTTCATACGTCGCGCGATGGCCACAAACGTCATTACTTGGCCGAAGGCGCCAGAAGCGCCCGTGCTCGCGCGATGACGGCGGGCGGTGCGTTGATCATCGACTCGACGACTTTTTGCACCTCATCGGGACCAGAGGGCTCGATATCCATTTGTTGCTTTTCGGCCTCCGCCAGAAAGACCGGATCTTTCATTAAATTCATGAAAGCAGCCCGCAAAGCCGTCAGGCGTTCGCCTGGCGTGTCCGGCGTTGTTGCGAATGCGCGAGCGATCCCCATGTCCGATGACAGAAAGGTCAGCACTTGCTTGTCTTCGTCGTTCTTCGCCAATTCCAGCATCAAAGGCACGTCTTTAAGGTCGGGCGCACGGGCCAAGCCTATCTGGACCAGGATTTCTATTTTTCCCTCAGCGATCCAGTGCGGGTGATTGCTTTTCCAGGACGCCCACGAGTTGGACCCGCGACCGCCCACTTCGCCTCTTTCCATGGCGAGGTTGATCTCGTTTCCGCCGGGATATCCGCCTACAATTCGAAACTTCGTCCCAAGAATCTGGTTCATGGCCGCCGGGTAGACATAGCCCGTCGACAAGACGCCGGACGCGCCGACCACCAGCTCCTTCGTGAACACTTCGTCGATCTTGGTTATGCCTGTCGTATGCCAGGAGTTGATGATATTTGGGCTGCTGGTGGTATTGCCAAGCCAGCCAAATCGCCGTGCGTCAAATTGCACGGCTGGTGAACCGGTAGCCTGCAGCACAGGCATATTCTGAAAGACTATCGTCATCGACGTGCCATCGCGCGCGGCAGTGTTTGCGAGGTGATTGGCTGCTTGAAGGCCAACACCGCCCGGCATGTTCTTGACGATAACGTGCGGGCCTCCGGGGATCAGGCGCCCTAGATGTCGGCTTACAATACGAGCGCGTCGGTCATAGTCGCACCCGGAAGAACCGGGCACAGTCATCTCTAAATTTCTTCCGCGATAAAAATCCTGAACGGGGTCTGCAATTGCGCTGGCCGGAATGAGGCATGCAATCGCCTTTGCCGTCGCAAGGCTTCGGAAAACCATTCTCGTCCTCATAAAATCTTCCACTACTATAAAATTTCTTCGTCCTGGATGTTTGTTCTGGCCCCTGTTCTGAGCCGGAAGTCTATTGCTTTACACCTGCGATTGCGTTGTAGCGCGCGACAATTTCCGGAGGAGTGCTGGTTGCATCTGCAATAATGCGTGTAAGCGCCTCAGCACTGATTGGACTCATATCGAGGTGCAATTTGTTACCCTCGTTCACGAAGTCCAGATTGGCGACCATTTCATTGAAAGCTCTCACGAGAGCATTTCTGCGGTCCTCAGGTATCTTCGGCGGAGCTGCTACGGGCATTGCCATGTAGAAGGGCAGCTCAGCGAACTTTAGAAGCGCTTTCGCTCGTTCGTCACCGATGAGTTCGTATGCTGTAGGAACGTCCGGAAGCTCGGGATGGCGCGTTGTGCGACCGAACGCGAGCAATGCGCGCATTTCTTTCGCCTTCCATTCGCTCGCCTGATTTGCTTTCAAGTAACTCAAGCTGGTCACCTGACCATCGACTTCCCTTCCCAGCTGAGCCAACGAGATCGCCGGAGCGCCTGTGTATCCGCGCACTACTTCCAGTCTGAGTCCAAACAATGTCCTCGCAATCAATGGAAAGGTCCGGTTTGTGGCGCCGGGCCCGCTTGCGCCAAGGCGCGCCGTAGGGCCGCCGCTCACCTTCAGGTCATCCAGACTCTGCGCGGCAAATTCGCGGTTGACGATGAGAAGATAGACATCGTCCTGATAGGACGAAATGGAGCCGAGCCACGTAAGTTCGAGCGGGTCAAAGCGCGCAGCGGGTTCTCCAGCAATGGCAAGCTGCGCCGTACCGCGTTGCAGGATTGAGAGAACAGACCCATCCCTCGGCAATGTCGTGAATAAGCGGTTGGCAAGCGTAAGCCCTCCGGCGCCTGGAACATTTTGAACGACAAACGTCGGACTGCCCGGCATGAATTTCGGCAAGTGACGCGCGACCAGCCGTCCGGACGCATCATTTATGCCTCCGCTGCCGCTCGGAACATACATCGTCATCGTGCGGCCGCTGTAGAACTCTTCGGCTGATTGCGCCCTTGCAAGCGGCGTCCAGATAACAGTTAACAATGCCGCGCAAGCGCACGACATCTTAACTGGAAAACCCCAATCCGAGCGCTTCCCCATCATGCGTCTCCTCATCACGCTTCTCCCTGTTCGTGACAGGTCGTTGTTTAAGCGCCGGCTCGCGTAACTATCGTATCGAATGCAGCGCAACGCCAAACAGGCGGCGCCGCGATTCATCACTTGGCGTGAAGCAACTCCTGAGCTCTCGACACGAGCTCCGGTGGCGTAGCGTACGTGCGTGCAAGAAGCGCGTCGACGTCCTCACCGCTTACGAACTGGATATCAAGACCGGTCTTTGCAGCCTCCTGCAAGAACTCTGGATCCTTCAATGTGTCAGCAAACGCCTTCCGCAGCGCGGTGACGCGTTCAGCGGGAACTCCGGGCGGTGCGAAAAAGGGCCTCCCCATGCCTTGCGGCGCGAGCAAGAATTCCAGAACCTGCCGGTGGTCCGCATTTTCGGCGAGATCCTGAACGCGAGGAATGTCCGGAAGATCGGGAGCCTTGTCTACGGCAATCTGGAAGAGAATGTTGATCTTCTTCTCTGAAAGCAGTTCGCTTTTTCGAAGCTTCAGGAATGCCCATCCGATGCCGCAGAAGCCATGAACTTCGCGACGCTCCAAAGCGAGAAGAATGTCATTGCTCGTGTTGTAGCCGCTGACAATCTTGAAGCGGGCGCCAAGCAATCGGTTTGCCAGGCGCGGAAAGACCATATCAATTGCGTCTGCGCCCGAGCCGCCGATCACAAGCTCTGTTTTACGAACATCGTCGAAAGTTTTCACAGGTTGATTCACGTCGGCAATGCAAACGCTGTTTTCGATATTGGCGCTCCCGAGCCAGTTAAACTCTCGCGCGTTGAACTGCGCCTGCTTGTTGCCAAGCAAGGGTTCGAACGCCGCCGTCCTGCTGGTGATCGCGATTTCCGTTCCATCACGCGCTGCGCGTGACGCCATGTGGTTGGCCGCAATTAGTCCGCCCGCGCCTGGCATGTATTGAGGCACAAAGTTTGGCGCTCCGGGCAGATGCTTTCCCATGTGCCTGCCAAGAACATCACCATACAATCCGGAGTTTCCTCCCGCAGCAAACCCAACGATGATGCGAACCTGCTTACCACGGTAAAAGTCGGCGACAGAATTCTGTGCGAATGCAAAATTGATGCTCAGCACGACGACTGCAACTGCCCCCGATAGCGCTCGCCACGATGCATTTTTCGTCATTTATCCCCCCTGCAACTGCGGCCCGCAGCGTTCATAAACTGATGGCTGATGAGAATTACAGCCGCCAACAGGATCAGTCCGCCAAGACCGAAATGCTCGGTTTCTCTCCCCTGTTCGTCCGTTATTTGGCGGACGATTGCATTGATATTGCGCCTACACATAGAGCATGGCAAGCAAGCCGTTTGGCGCATTTATTATGTGAATGGAGTTGCAGGCGCATTTTCGGACGATCTGGTCGCTAAACTGTTGGCCATGTGTTTTGTGGTGCGCGCAGTCCTTGCCCTCTGAAGGCGCCCGTATCGCTCGGGTCGTTCAATTGATCTCGGCCCAGTGTTCCGCCCGAAAACTGGAGGACCATCTGTCAGTCATCTATTGAAGAGCTGCGTCACCTTTCACTCATCGAGGCTCGAGAGGTTTATGTTGCGCTTGACGATATTGCGCGACCGGCCCGGTCGAATGGAAGTTCCAGCAAGCATAGCCCCGCAGGCATTTCGGCTATTTCAAGCGCGGCGCGAGTGCGGTTGTTGCAGCATCAAAAAATTTACGACGGCCACGCTTGCCGCAATCCGATCAATCGTGAAAAATGCACATGCTTCGCTAGAGCGCGTTGACATTCATCGTGTCCAAATATGCGCGCTGACGATTGATAGCATGGACATGAATGCTCTCGGTGTTTGTTCGTAGCGCGTTGCGATGCGCCTGAAGTGTTTGAGCTTTAGGAAGAAGCGCTCGATGAGATTTCGTTCGCAATATAGCGCGTAGTCGCAGCGAACCTGTGGCGACGTCGTTCTGGGCGGAATGACGGCGATCGCGTTTTGTTTGACGATGGCGTCCCGCAGCGCTTTCGAGTCGTAACCTTTGTCGC
>CANMLK010000201.1 GCA_947498445.1 Beijerinckiaceae bacterium | reverse complement strand
AGTATCTCGTCCTTGTGTTTTTGGAACTACCGAGGTCGAACGTTAATATGATGCTGACAGCTTATCTTCGGCGTTCATAGCTGACAGCTTATTCGAATTATCCCGTTTCGAGTGTCTGCCTTAAGTCACCTCCCGCGTTAGTCGGACTTTTCAGGAACCTGACAGGCGCGCCTGTGACACATCGGGTCAGGTTGCGCTTTTGAATTTTAGAATATAGCCTTTGCACAACTACTTGGTGCAGAATGCCTTGCTCGTAACTGCTGCTTAAATAATAAGGGAGGAACTTAGGCTGTCGTTTCCAGAACAACCTTTCCCACACAACCTAAAGGGCCATTTGCGGTGACTTTGGATCGAACCCTTCGCGACAGCTGCGCAATCGTCGGCGTCGGTCACAGCCGACTGGGAAGGGTGCCCAACGTCAGTGCGCTCGACCTGCTGGTTGAGGCGATCAATCAGGCTCTCGACGACTCCGGACTGGTCGCTTCCGACATCGATGGGTTGCTGTGCCGCGGTCCCCAGGACATCTACTGTTTCCATCAACTTGTCGGTGCGCAGCTTGGCATCAATGCGCGCTTCTCGACCGCTGTCGACTCCGGTGGAGCAAGCCAAACGCTGTCTGTCGCGCTTGCCGCACTGGCCATTCGCGCGGGCATGGCTAAAACGATCGTTATCGGCTTTGGTGGCGATGACTGGTCAAGGACTCATGCCTCGGAGCAGGCGCGTATCTCCAACGACACGCATGGCTCCGCCCGGCCCAAGGAGTTCGGGCTGGAGTATGGATTCACAGGGGCGGTCGCAGCGCATGCGCTGGGTGCGCAGCGTCACATGGACCTGTTTGGTACGACGCGCGATCATTTCGCGGAAGTGGCGCTGGTCTGTCGCGAGAACGCCATTCTCAATCCGTCAGCGCAGATGCGCAAGCCCTTGACCAGGGAAGCCTATCACGCCGCCCATATGGTGGTGGAGCCATTCGGTTTGTTCGACTGCTCGCTGCGCAGCGATGGCGCCGGCGCTATCATCGTGACGTCGGCCGAGCGAGCCCGCGACATGCGCCAGCCGCCGGTGCTAATCAAGGGCTTCGGCAGTCACAACAACACGCGCGGCTGGTTCATCGACGATAACATGGTTCATACTGCGGCCGGGCCGAGTGGCGCGGCGGCCTACGAGATGGCCGGGTTGGGACCAAAGGACGTCGATGTCGCGCAGATCTACGATTGCTTCACCTACATGGTGATCACGGAGCTGGAGGACTACGGCTTCTGCAAAAAGGGCGAGGGTGGCGACTTCGTTGCTTCCGGGGCCCTGCGAAGGAGCGGGATATTGCCATGCAATACGGCTGGCGGCCTGCTGTCGGAAGCTCACGTCGACGGGATGCTACATATCTGCGAAGGAGCTCGCCAGCTTCGTCACACATACCCGCCGGAGCGCCAGGTGAAAGACGCGGAGATTGCGCTGATATCCGGCCATGGCGGGAACCAAGTGTGTCACGCCACTTTGATTTTGGGGAAGGGCTGATGAGCAAATTCCAGGAGAGTCAATCCATCGGGCGGCCGATGCCTGATCCGGTGCACGCATCAAAACCTTTCTGGAACGGCGCCCGCGAACACAAGTTGATGATCCCGCGCTGCGAGGCCTGCGGCCAGGCCTGGCTCCCGCCATCCGGGCGCTGCCCAAACTGCCTTTCAGCAGATCATCGGTGGATTCAGGCGAGCGGTCGCGGGGCGGTGTTCAGCTTCGCGGTGGTCCATCGTGTCTATCATCGTTACTTCGAGGGAAAGACGCCTTACGTGGTTGGTGTCATCGAGCTTGAAGAAGGACCGCGGCTGATCAGCAATGTCGTCGACATCCCGCCAGAGCAAATTCGTTGCAACATGCCAGTCGAAGTTGTTTTCGAAGATGTGGGCGATGATTTCTGTCTGCCGAAGTTCAGACCCGCAAGCCAACGCTGAAGCGGACTCCGAGTGTAACCGCGAGAATATCACGGAGGAAACAATGAGTCGCATCTCGAAGACCATTATGATCGCTTTGACGGGAGTTCTGCTCAGCGCATGCGGCGCAACCGCGCAGAGCGCGGAGAAGTTCTACCAAGGTCGACAGGTCCGGCTGATTGGCAGCAGTGGAGCAGGCGGCGGCTATGACGTGTTCTCGCGCATGCTGGCTCGGCATATCGTGAAATACCTTCCTGACGCCAAGATAGTGGTTCAGAACATACCGGGCGCGAGCGGATTGGTCGCGACCAACCACATGTACAACGCCGCGGACAAGGACGGTTCGGTGTTCGGCGACGCATACAGCACGATGCTGCTCTATCCCTTGCTGGACGGCGCCAACGCCAAGTTCGACGTGCTGAAGTTGAACTGGCTCGGCAGCATCAGCCGGGCGCTCAGCGTGTGCATCGCATGGCATGCCAACGACTTCAAAACGCTGGACGACGCCGTCGTGCGCCAGATGCGGCTGTCTTCGACCGGGGCGACCGGCTGGCGTTCGATCCTGCCCAACTTCTACAACGAGGTCGGAGGAACGCGATTCCAGGTGATCTTGGGGTATGATTCCGCCGGGGCGTATCTGGCCATTGAGCGCGGCGAGGTCGATGGCAGCTGTACGACTTACGACACCTTGTCGGCCACTCAGATAGACTGGATACAGGGCAAAAAGATCACGTTCCTCGCGCAGTTCGGGTTGCAGCCTCATCCGGATCTGGCTGGCGTTCCGATGGGGCTCGACCGGATCAAGAAGCCTGATGACCGGCAGGCCGCAGAGCTTATCTTGTCACAGCAGGAGATGGGCCGGCCCTACATGATGCCGCCCGGCGTGCCGGCGGATCGGGTCGCATTCATGCGCGAAGCCTTCACCAGGACGATGAAGGACCCAGTCTACTTGGAGGAATCAAAGCGGGCTAATTTGATGGTCGATCCACTCACTGGAGTCGAAATGGATGCGATCCTCAAAAAAGCATACGCAATGCCTGCAAACATCGTCGAGCACGCACGAGCCATTCTGAAGCGCGCATCGGGCAAATAGCAACGTTGCTCGCAACCTCGGTTGCGGTCATCTCATCTTTGTCCTTCATACCTAAAGGCCGAAGGCTTCTAGCACGAAGCCGCCGCCTGGCAGAACCCGCGAGCGATCCGCATGGCCAATCTCCAGATTTGTCATCCCCACATGGACAAGCTGCTCAGTCCGCGCTCGCTGGCTTTTGTCGGGGCGAACGACAAAGGCAATTCGTGTACGCTAGCGATGCGAACGGCGATCATGCTAGGCTTCAAGGGTTCGATCTTTCCGGTCAATCCGAACTACGACAGCATCGACGGGCTGCGGTGCTACGGTTCGCTGCTTGACCTGCCGGAGACGCCAGATTCCGTGATAGTTGGCGCCCCGGCCGATGGTGCGCTGGCGGTGCTGGCGCAGGCCGAGAAAGCGGGCGTGCCCGCAGCGACGCTCTACAGCGCGGGGTTCGCAGATTCTGGCACTGCCGCAGGAATGGCGCGGCAGACCCAATTGCTGGGCGTCGCAAAGCGCAGCGGCATGCTCGTCGCAGGCCCAAATTGCATGGGGGCGCTCAGTTTCCAGCGTGGGTTCGGTGGCAGCTTTGCGTCTCTGCCAGGCCGCATCAAGGTAGGCGGCATTTCGATCGTGTCCCAGAGCGGCGGGCTCATCAATGCCTTCATGGAGCTCGGATATGCGCGCGACCTGGCTTTCAATTATTTGATATCCGCCGGGAACGAGGCAGTCGTTCGTACGGCGGACTACCTCGACTGGCTGGCCGACGACGGCGGAACTAAAGTCATCATCAGCTGTCTGGAAAGCGTAAAGGACGGCCGGGCCTATTTGGCTGCACTGACCAAGGCGACTGCGCGCAAACCGGTGGTGATCCTCAAGCTCGGCAGAAGCGAGGCCGGGCAGCAGGCCACGCAGGCTCATACAGGGGCGCTGGCGGCCAGCGACGAGGTGTTCTCAACCGTGTGCCGGCGCGCAGGGGCGGTGCTGGTGGACAACATCGACCAGGCGCTGGAAGCCGCGGCGATGCTCGATCGGCTATCGCTCCCCGCAGGCCCAGGCATCGTGATCTTCTCGACCTCGGGGGGCGCAACAGCGCTGACCACGGATTTGGCCGACAAAATCGGGCTGACCTGTCAGCCACTGCAACCGCACACGAACGAGCGCTTG
This sequence comes from Beijerinckiaceae bacterium, assembly GCA_947498445.1. Taxonomy (GTDB): domain Bacteria; phylum Pseudomonadota; class Alphaproteobacteria; order Rhizobiales; family Beijerinckiaceae; genus Terripilifer. The sequence continues at coordinate 3,003 of CANMLK010000201.1, read as the reverse complement.
CAGAGCATCTATGCAGCGCCGCGCCCGTTCATCAACCCCTTCGACGTCGGCAGCTATCCGCTGATGGCCAAGGGCGACAACATGACGAAGACCCTGCAGGCGCTGGCCGACGACGACTCCGTCCACATGATGGCCTGCGTCATGGTGGTGCAACGTGATCTCAAAGGTAATCGCGCGGGGGTCTACGATCAGGTGCGCAGCTTCATGGCGAACTGTGCAAAGCCGTTCGCGATCATCCCCGAGGCGACCCTGCATTGGCGCGATGTCCCGCCGGATCTGGGAACGCACGTTGCGGCCGGCTTGCTGGACGGCCTGATAGGACTGCGCGCGCTCCGTGACTATGCAGATTTCCGGCGACGGCTCTCTACCCGAAAGCCGGTCGCACCCGGGAGGCCGGTGAGCGTTCCACGTCGTCCCGGCCGTTCGGTGCTCACCGAATACGAGAGCAAGCGGGTGCTTGCAGACGCCGGGCTGCCGGTGACGCGTGAAGAGCTGGCGCGGACTGTTGACGAGGCGCTGTCTGAGGCGCATCGCATAGGCTATCCGGTCGCCATGAAGATCCAATCGCCTTCTCTGATGCACAAGACCGACGTCGGGGGGGTTATTTTGGGCATCAAGGACGCCGAGAGCTTGCAAGCCTCGTTTCGGCGATTGATGGAAAGCGAGGTCGTCACGGCAGCGGGTGATGTTGATGGGGTGCTGGTCCAGGAAATGCTGGCGGACAACGTCGAGGTCCTGGTCGGAATGATACGCGACGCTACATTCGGGCCGGTTGTGGTGATCAGCCCCGGGGGCGTGCTGGCGGATCTCGCAGGGGATGCGGCGCGGCTGGCGCTTGCTCCCTTCGACGAGGAGCAGGCAGACGAGCTTGTGGCGAGCGTGCCGGTCGTGGAGCGCTTGCTGGCGGGGTTCCGGGGCCGTCCCAAGGCAGACCGTGCCGCGCTGGTCAGTCTGCTGGCACAGTTCTCCCAGTTCGCGGCGGGCCTCGATGAGGCAGTTATCGCAGTCGACCTGAATCCCGTTGGGGTTCTTCAAGAAGGTCGCGGCGTCCAGATCATGGACGCAGCCATCGAATTGGCCATCTATGAGAGCCCGCTGCGTTCGTGATGGGGCTCGGAATGCGCAGGCTCGGCGACGCAAGCTGCAGACTGAATCGCCCCGGGTTTGCCGGGGGCCATTTGGTTTGAGTCACGCCGCCATCGTTGCTCGTTGAGCATTGCGAAGTAGCTTTCCTCGGCTTGGAGCCTCGATACATCTCACGATGAAGGGTGGGGTTCATAGCGTCCTTCTTGTGATGCCTTTTGAACCGGACGGTTGTGACGCCATCCGCCTTGCTCACCAGAATCGTTTCGTAGGCGCCGGTTATGCCTATCTCCGCATGTTGAGGAACGATATTACCCGAGACGCAGAATCCGAGGCGCCTATTGGCTACGCGCTTTGATCATGGCTTCGATAAGCGACTGATCCATTTTTGCAATATCCGCGAAAACGGATTCCATTTCCTTCCCGGTAACAAAGTTTATGGCGACCTTCAGCTTCTGCGCTTCGTCGAGGAATGCTTTGTCTCTTGTCGTGGCTTCGAATGCATTGCGCAGAACTTCAACGCGATCCGCCGACAACCCGGGAGGCGCAATGTATGGACGGCCGATCCGTTGCGGGCTCGCGAGGAGGGTCAGCAAAGATTTCTGGTCCTCCGTCTTTGCGAACTCGCTCAGAAGGGGGGTGTCAGGAAGGCTCGAGTGTCGTTTCACAGCATTCTGAACGATTACACTCAATTTTCGCTGATTGAACCAATCGCCCCGCGTGGAAATGAGTGTCGTCCAGCCGATACCGCAAACGCCATCCAGTTCTCCGCGCTCCATTGCAAGGAATATGTCCGCTGTGCCGGGATAGCCCGATATCAACTTCATCTTGGTCCCCAAGACACTGTTCACGATCTTGGGCTCCGTTCCTGATGCAGCGCCGGGTCCGGCACCCCCAAACGTTGCTTCGATATTGAACAAATCCTGAAACGACTTGATCTTGGACTCATGCCAGACGATGCACGTCGTCATCTCGGAATTCAGGGCGCCGATCCAGGAAAACTGCGACGGGTCGAAGCGGACGCCCGCTCCCCTGAAAAACGCTTCGAAAGGGGTAACCGTCTCTATAGAGCCTATTTCCGTCCCATCTTTCGGAGCGACATTGAAGATGTAATTAGCTAGGGTGAGGCTGCCCGCGCCCGGCATATTGGTTACGATCACCTTGGGAGCGCCGAGAATGTGCTGCGGCAGATGCCTCGCCAGCACTCGCGCATAGATATCGTACCCCCCTCCCGGCGCAAAACCGACGATCACTTTGATTGTTTTCTCGGCGTAGAGCGAATCCTGTGCTTTGGTGGTTGCAGCGAACCAGAAAATCAGCGGCACGACGCCTATAGCGGTGCGAATCGCATTTCGGATAAAACTCGAGAACGACATCGATTCCTCCTGCAGCGTTTTCTCGACGCCGTCTTTGGCGCCAGATGTGTGTAGTATCGCGGGCGTCTTTTTGTTGAAGTTTGGCGGAAATTTTCGACAGGTTGCGGTTTATTTATATTTACGCAGCACATGACGGGCGATTGTAGATTTCATAACTTCTATAGCGCCCTCCGTGATATACTCTGACTCATTGATAACATAAAAATCTCTTGTGGATGGCGGAAAATTGGATTCAATTAAGGGTATGATCGCCATGGCTTTCTTTCACGCGAGCAACGCTGCGCCCTGATCGCCTTGGCGCGATATCTTGTTTCATGGATACCCACGTAGTGACGTATTAATGAATATGTGGGCAGATTTTTGCTATATACCCAGTTCATCTCATAACCCGAAACTCCGCGGGAATGATGACGCGAAAATTGTCCGAAACAGCGTCGCGGAACGTGGCCCAATTTCGCGGGACCTTTTCGCGCAGAAACCCTAGCGTTGCGTCGGCGAAGTCGGTGCAAGTGGCGTAGCATTTGTTGTGCGTGACATGCTTGTG
>CANMLK010000200.1 GCA_947498445.1 Beijerinckiaceae bacterium | reverse complement strand
CTCGTGGCGCTGGCAGCCATGTCGGTACAATTCGCCGACGCCTCGCAGCGCGCCTTTGAGGCCGGCGCTCAGATCATCGGCGCGCTGATTGTACTCGCGCTGCTAGCCTGGGCGCTCCACGCCGCGAAGACGCAACGCTCCCGCAGAATTTTGATGAGCGTGCTTGCGCTTGCGACATCAGCCGAGCTTGTTCTTCGAAATGCTGGCAGCGTGTTGAATGCTCGCCCTGCAGCCGATTACGCTTTGCTTCAATCGCCGTCCGGCGAAGACTCCCGCATCGTCGAGACAATTGAAACCGACATGGCGAAGACGACCGGCGGGCCGTTTCGTCCGCGCATCGAGGTGGTGGGGCTCGACGGTCAGTGGCAGAACGCCTCGATGGTCCTCGGATTTGAAGCGTTGAACGGCTACAACCCTCTGCGCATAGGCTCCTACGATGAGTTAGTTGGCCCCGGCGAAAGCACCTACGATGTAAAGGGGCGAATTTTTTCCAACACATTTCCGAGTTACAATTGCAGTCTCAGCCGACGTCTTAATCTGCGTTATCTCGTGCTCGACAAGCCCATCGCCAATTTGCCCCGCAAGCACGACGTGACGAAGTTCACGCCGTTGCTGGAGGGACCGCGGGCCTGGGTTTATCGCAACGAGGAGGAATCGCCTCGAGTTGTGATCCGCAGCCAGATACGCGTCGCAGCAATCGACAATCTCGGCAAGGCTGTCGATCTTCTGACGGAGAACGGGCAAATACTCGTCGACAGCGATGATCTGCTTTCGCAGATCTATACATCGCGCAAGGCTACACATGCGAAGGTCCGAATCACGGACTGGCGTGTGGACCGCATCGAACTTGCTGTGGAGACAAGCTCCCCGGCGATGGTCAAACTGAACAGCCCTTTCTATCCCGGCTGGGAGGCAGAAGTTGATGGTGTGAAGAAACCGATCCTTGCCGTGGATCTGATGTTCCGAGGCGTTGAGGTTCCTGCAGGCGCGCGGTCCGTTGTCTTCTCGTTCCGCCCATTCTCATGGCGCAACATGTCAAACGCGCTCGCGGATGTTCTCAACCTCTCAGCCACGAAGTAGCGGCGCGTTTCCCGGCATGGCATGATCATCGCTAACGCGATTTATTGGTACGGGGCGGCATGAACGAAACCTTGTCTCCTTCGAAGACTGTTACCAGTCCGGTCTCGACGCGTTTGCAACTCATCCTGACGCTCGCGTTTAACGCCATCCCGTTGGCTGGCGTCGCCTTTTGGGGTTGGAGCGCCTTCGAACTGATATTTCTTTACTGGCTGGAAAACGTCGTCATTGGCGTTCGGACGGCTTTGATGATGTTGCTCAGTGCGCGATTTAACAGCGAGATCGCGACGCTCGGGACCACGGCGTTCTTCACCGTTCACTACGGAATTTTTTGCCTTGTACACGGCGTATTCGTCATGGCGATGTTCGGCAACGCGGCAGGGTCTCATACATCTGAATTTGCGCCGCCCGGCTCAGCCATCACGATTGGTGTGTGGGCCATAATAGCCTGGCAGTCTGCGCTGCTTTTGCTCCATGTTCTCAGCCGCGATCGCACGAACGCGATGGAAATGATGGGCTCACCCTATCCACGGATCATCGTTCTTCATCTGACGATCCTTGGAGGAGGCTTTCTGCTCATGTGGTTGAATTGGCCGCAAGCCGGAATCGTCCTGCTTGCGATAGTCAAGACCATGATGGACGCGGGCATCGCATTCTTTGGCGGAAAAGCATTCTCGATGGCTCAGAAAAAAGCCGCTGCGGCGGCTAACTCGCCGCCTTCACGCCTGCGTCCCTGATCGCGCGCCAGATTTTGTCCGGCGTGCACGGCATTGCGATATTGCGCACGCCCAGCGGCGCCAAGGCGTCGTTGATTGCGTTCATCACGGCTGGCAGCGCGCCCACAGTTCCGCATTCGCCCGCGCCCTTGACGCCAAGTGGATTGGTTTTGGTGGGCACTGGATTTCTGTCGACCTCGAAGAAACAGAAATTGTCCGCACGCGGCATGGCGTAATCCATGAACGACCCGGTCAGGACCTGCCCATCCACGGAGTCGTAGATCACGCCTTCCATCAACGCCTGTCCGGCGCCCTGCGCGATGCCGCCGTGCACCTGTCCTTCGACAAGCAGCGGATTGAGCTCCACGCCGACATCGTGAATCGCCGTATAATTGACGATTTCCGTAACGCCCGTTTCCGGGTCTATTTCCACTTCGCAGACATGGCAGGAGTTTGGTATGTTGCCCACTTCCGGCGACCACGTGGCAGTCTCATAGAGGCCTATCTCGATGTCAGGCGGCAGCGCGGCGGGATTGAATGCGCGCTGCGCCACCTGCATCATCGTGACGGAACGATCCGTCCCAGCGACGCTGAAGACGCCGTCTTCCAGCGAGATGTCGTCCACGCTCGCCTCCAGCGCATGGGCCGCGATGCGTTTGGCTTTTGCGATGACCTTGTCGACCGCCTTGTAGACCACCGTTCCGCCGATAGTGGCGGTGCGCGCCGCGCCTGTGCCAGTGCCCCACGAGAGCTTTTCGGTGTTGCCCTCAATCACACGGATGTTCTCCACATCTATGCCAAGGCGGTCAGAGACGATCTGCGTGTAGATCGTCTCGTGGCTCTGGCCGCCTGCGGTGGAGCCGACGAGGATCGTCACGCCGCCGCTGGGATCAAAGCGCAACTCCGCCGCTTCGGGCGACGGCCCGGCGGAAGGATCAACCGTGCAGGACACGCCAACGCCCCGCAGCAGGCCGCGCGCAGCAGACTTCGCCTTGCGCTGCTTGGCGCCCGCGTAATCTGCTTTCTTCAGCGCCTTCTCCAACAGCGCGGGGAAGTCGCCGCAATCGTACACATCGCCGGTCGCTGTCTTGTAGGGCATCGCCTCGGGGCGGATCAGATTGCGGCGGCGGATTTCAGCTGGGTCCATACCCATTTCAAGCGCCGCCATATCAACCAATCGCTCAACAACGTAGGCGCTCGGCGCCCCGCCCGGCGCGCGATAATTCGAAACCGGCAACGTGTTGGTGAGGACGGCTGCGCCTTCCGCAAAAACGGTCGGGATCGCATAGGCGCCGCAGGAATCCTTGATGATGTTGCCGGTGGACAAGAAGCCCAGCATGGAAATGTAGGCGCCAACGTTATTGCGTGAGGAAAAGTCGACGGCCAGAAACTTGCCGTCCTTGTCCACGGCGAGAGCGGCGTCGATTACCATGTCACGGCCCTGATCGTCCGAGATCAGCGCCTCGCTTCGATCGGCAGTCCATTTTACGGGTCGCCCAACACGGCGCGACGCCCACGCGCAGACGGGAACCTCCGGGTACAGGCCGCCCTTCATGCCGTAGCTGCCGCCAACATCGCCCGCGATCAGCGTCATGTGATGCTCGGGCAGGTCGTTGAAGATGAACTTTGTCATCATCGAGCGCCACACGTAGGGCCGCTGGTGGCAGGCGTAGATCGTGTAATGCTCACGGCCCGCGTCGTAGTCAGCGTTGACCGCGCGCGTCTCCATCGTGCAGGCCGCGACGCGGTTCACAATGAAGCGGTCGCGCACCACATGTGCGGCGGACTTGAAGATCGGGTCAGTGATGTCGCGCTTGCCCTTGGAGGCGTAGACCGGCTCGTTGTTGGCGCATTCTTCCCAGACCGTTGGCGCACCGGGCAGATTGGCTTTCTCTGTCGCCAGCACAATCGGCAGCACTTCGTATTCGACCTCGATGCGCTCGGCGGCGTCCTTCGCCTCGATGAGAGATTCGGCGATGACCACGGCGACCTGCTGGCCAACGTGGCGAACGCGATCTCGCGTCAGGCCGGGGCGCGGCGGGCGGTACATGGGCGAGCCATCGCGTTTCTTGGCGGGAGAAGCGCCGCGCACATGACCAAGGCCATCGGCCTCGTAATCATCGCCCGTCAGCACCGCAAGCACGCCCGGCATCTGAAGCGCGGGGCGCGTATCCATGCTGATAATATTGGCGTGGGCGTGGGGCGAGCGCAGGAAGACGGCGTAAGCCTGATTGTCGAGCGTAACGTCATCGGTGAAGCGGCCCCTGCCCTGCAAAAGCCTCGGCGCTTCGACCTGACGGACCGGTTGACTGATCGAATAACGCGTCATCGCTTGTAAACCCCGCAGGACAGAACTCGGCGATCAATACCGCCAATGCGAAGATCAGGCGCCGCGCGGCCTCCCGTCAATGCGAGAAGCCATATTGGTTCGTGTTTTACGAGATAAATCCCACTTCCTGCCCATGCGCAAAGTGGGCAGCTATCTGCTTGATAGGCCAGCGCGGTCGGCGTATCCCTACGGATAATTCTGCGGGCGAGGACGCACAGGGCATGAAGGCGGATCTTCTGCTTGCCGAAATCAGCGAGTTTCGTCGTGCCGCAGGCATGGCGGAATCGCCGTTTGGCGGCCTTTGTTTTCTCGACGAAGCCTTTGTCATCTCGCGTCGATGGGATTGAACGCATGATTACGCCCCAGGATGCTGCCGTCGGCGTCGCCAATATCCAGCGCTTCATGGCCGGATGCTCGCACGAAGCGACGCGGCCAAAGTCGCCGGAGATCGCCGGCGTCGCCAAATTGCTGGCGCCCGGCGCCCCGCTGTTTCTCACCGCCCTTCCCGGACGCCCGACAGCGGAACTGGAAGCCTCTGCCGCAGACACGCGGCGCCATGGCCTGACGCCGATTCCCCACATTTCAGCCCGGCATTTTGCGACCTTCGCGGACATCGACGCTCATCTTGCAAATCTTTGCGCGCAAGGGGGCGTCGACCAGATCATGCTGATTGGCGGCGACAGGGCGGCGCCCGCTGGCGACGTCGTCAACGCGCTCGGCGTCATCGAAAGCGGCTTACTGGAAAAGCACCGCCTGACGCGGGTTCATCTGCCCGGTTTCCCGGACGGTCACCCTTTCGTTGATGAGGACCAGATCGAAACCGATCTCGTGACCAAACTGGCGGCGCTGCAGCAGCGCGGTATCGAAAGCGAGATCGTGACGCAATTCAGCTTCGAGCCGAAGCCAATCCTGGAATGGCTGCGCAAGCTGCGCGGACGCGGCGTCCACTCGCCTGTGCGCGTCGGCCTCGCCGGGCCCACAACCCTGTTCCGGTGGCTTGCCTATGCGCGCCGTTGCGGTGTGAAGGCGTCCGCCGAGGCGCTGGCTATGCGCAGCGGGCTCGTGCGCCACGCCTTCCGCCCCATGACGCCGGATATCATCATCAGGTCGCTGGCCGAGGGGCTTGCTGCCGGGCGGATCGAAGACGTGCGAGCGCACCTGTTTTCATTTGGCGGGCTGGAAGAAACGGCCAAGTGGGCGCGAGCTTCGACAAACGGCGCCATCAAGCTCGACAACGCAGGCGGATTCGAATCAGTTTAAGCGCTCATCAGCGGCCCACGCCGCTATCGTTGTCGGCTTCGGAAATCAAACGCACTTCGCCAGAAGCGGGGGTGCGGATGGACGCGCAAACCTTGCGCATCATCGTGAAGCAAAGTTCCCGAACGCGTTCGTCGGTCGCAGCGCTCGTGACTTCGGCGAGACGGCAAAAGGCCAATGTGCGTTGTGCGACGACGTCCTGGAAGTCTGCAAAATATTCAACATCGTCGTTGTTGTCATTCGTCATCTGATCTCACCGTGTTTGCTGGCGCGCTCCTCCAGGATGAAGCGCATCGGCGCAGGTATGACGCCCGGTCGTTTGCTCAGTTCCAGCACCCTACCATAGCCAGCTTTACGAAGTCGCGCCGATACGCCATGTTCACCGAATAATGGCTAATCACACCAAGCATAAGCTTGCGCTTGCAACTCTGGCCGTTTCGGGAGGCTTGGCGTTTGGCTGCGTGGGCGTAAGTTCCGCGCAGGCTTGGGATATCGTAAACTCCGGGCCAATGCGCATCCCCTCCCTGGATGAATTATCACGTCCCCAGCCCCCGCGCGTAGGGGTCACGACGCCGCAGGACGCTATCGAGGGGCCGCTCAGCCCGTTTCTCAACGATTCGACATTGCGGCGGGGCGACATCGTGGTGACCCCCGACGGCGCGCAGACATATCGCGGCGGCGGCTCGTTCAATCACCGGCGGGAGGATTTCTCGCCTCTCGACATGCCAGAGGCGGCGCCGCGGCCGGGCCGTCCGCGGTAGTGCTTATGTCTCACAGCGTCCGGCGCAGCCGCGCCGCCTGTCCCGCATAGCGCTCGACCGATCTCTTGCTGCCGGCTGTCCAGATCAGGTAGCAATCCTCCTCGTGCACGAGAGAACCGCAGCTCCAGCACGGGCAATGTTCAACTTCATGGTTCCGCTGGCGGTCGTATGTGACGATGATGTGATTGACCGCGTCGCAACCTGGACAGGTTGCGGTGAAATAGCGGTCTTTCAATTCCTCTCGAGCCGGCGGCGCGTGATTGCCCATTTTGGCGCACCTCTTCAAAACTCAGCATCTCGCGTGAGCGTGACCCGAGCCTTGCGGCTCTGTCGCGCCCTCTGCGATGGAACTCGCAGCGCGACGCGGGTTTCTATCTGCAGATTAAAGGAGAGATGCATGACAGCGGAACCGATCGGGCACGACGCCGACCACAGTCACCGCGCACATGACAGCGCGGAAAAATTGTATGCGCTGATCGACGACATTCGCATCTGCATGATGACAACGAGTGACGAGGAGGGCCGTCTTTACAGCCGCCCTATGTATGCGCTTGATCCCGACGCGTCTGGCCACATCCTGTTTTTCACGAAAATCTCGTCGCCCAAAATGGGTGAAGTGAAGCATGACTCGCATGTCAATCTTGCGTTCTCACATCCGGGAAAGCAGCACTACGTCTCTGTTTCGGGACGCGCGCAAATCGTTCGCGACCGCCAGTCCATCAGCGAGAAGTGGTCGGAGCCCATGCGCACCTGGTTTCCGGAAGGCCGCGATGATCCGGAGCTAACGCTGCTGCGCGTGCATCCGGAAACCGGGGAATATTGGGACAGCCCCTCGGGCGCCGTGATGTATCTCTACGGCTATGCGAAAGCCGTACTGACGGGCGAGCCGCCCAAGGAACTGGGTGAGACTGCGAAGGTCAATCTGCGCTAACGCATTACCCGCCGCATTGGCGGGGATGTCCCGCTCAATGTTGAAAATTGCGGTTCGGGCCTTGCCTCGTTTGATGATTACGCGGCCTTTGATGTCTCATCAAGTCCGAAGTGGTTGGCGTGATGACGTTGCAGTGCGTCGCGCAGGGTGGGCAGTTGGTCACGGG
>CANMLK010000199.1 GCA_947498445.1 Beijerinckiaceae bacterium | reverse complement strand
CGCCTGCGGGGCGAACAAATTTCGCGTCCTGCGTGAACATGGCGGTGACACCCGCCCAGTCGGCTGAATCGTTCAGCAGCCCAAAGCGCGTGACGAGACGGGCGATGTCCTGCTCAGCGATGAGACGATCAATCGGCGTCATGAATTTCATGTCCCTTTTAGTTTGGTGAGAAAGGCGTTTCGATGAACGATGTCTCGCCAGAACTGCATCCGGCGACATCTTCTACTTTGTGCCAAACCAGCGGTCGTAAATACGCGCGTACGTGCCGTCCTCGCGCAACTTCAACAGGGCAACGTTGACTTCGCTCCGCAGTGGATTACCCCGCGCAAAGAGAAAACCGTAATCTTCTCGGCGGAAGGGCGCGCCGACCATCGAAACCTGACCTTTGCCCTCATTGGCTGCATAATAAAGCAGGACAGGGCTATCGAAAACAACCGCATCGACGTCCTTCTGCCTTAAGGCGTCATAGGCTTCGCGCAGGCTTCCGACTTCAACAACTTGAGCTTGCAGGCCGCGAACGGCGGTGGCGGCCGTACTGCCGCGGGTCGTGGCGACGCGCTTGCCAGCAAGGTCTTCGGGACCGTTGATCCCTCCACTGATTTGCTGCACCGTCAAAGTAGCGGCGAGTTGGGCGGTATAGAGCGCGACAAATACCAGCCCGGTGAACATCCAGAGCACCGCAAAAATGCGCGCCAGCCAGTTCTTCGGAGCATTCTCGGCTTGGGTCGCTAACGTGCCTGCGGCCCAGTACAGCGCATAGTAGATCCCGGGTATATAGCGCTGTGTTGGTATGATTCCCTCGGGATGCCGCCGCTCAAGCAACCAAACCACATGCGCAGGAACAAGAATGAGCATGGCCGCGATGGATAGCCATGCCAGCGAGGTCCAGGAAAAAAGAAGTGAGAAGAGGTCAGAAAGAGGATTCGAACTTGAATCCTTGCCCTGCCCCCGCACCATGATCTGCAGGCCGGCGCTCATGATTGGCTGAGAGAAGTCGAACTCTGCTTCGCGCACAGACGTGACAGAGATCGCCCCCACGCCCACGTCCGCTTTGGCGCCACGAACACTTGCCAGGAGTGAGCCAATATCAGGAGCAATCTGATATTGCGAACGCACGCCCAGTCGGCTTGCGATCTCGTTCCACAACTCGATGCTGAAGCCGCTGACGGAACCCTCTCGTTCAACGACAAGCGGCGGCAAGACGCGGGTTACAATGCGCAAGTCTCTGGGCCCGCTCGGTTGGGCCGCATTTGGCGCAGGCGCGCTTTCTTGCGACAAAACCGCGTGGGGCGCTCCTAGCAGAATGGTGACTATCAGCAGCAGTCGGCGCCAGATCAACATGTCGATTCTCTTGTGTTGTTTCCTGGCGAACCTCTGCAATTGCGGGCTTTGGTGTCAAGCAAGTTTCACGCTGGCGCGCCTGTTGTCATTGAAGTGAAATTGGTGGGCCGGGCAGGACTCGAACCTGCAACCAGACCGTTATGAGCGGCCGGCTCTAACCATTGAGCTACCGGCCCGGAGCGCGCAGCGCCGGGAGGAACCCAGCGCGCAGCGCGGGGAGTGCATGCGTTATAGCGAAACAAAAGCGGCGCGCAATGCGCCGCGAGGGGAGACGAAAGCCTGCCGCAAGGTCAGCGGTGCACGTCAACCGCCAAACAGCCGCCCGCCCGACTGGTCGATGATCTGGCGCCCCTTGTACAGGACCATCTCTTCGGCCTCCGTGCGACTGGCGAAATTGTCGGCGCGGATGAATTTGTGTTCCCTCAGTGCGCCGTCGACCTCGCGGGTGATGACGCCGCACAATTGCCAGCGCCCGTTCGCCTCATAGGGCGTCGCGGTGATCGTATAGCCCGCGTGCTCCTCGGAGGGGCCGGAAACGTCCGCGTCCGCCTTCGCGCCGCCGCCTATACCGAAAAGCTTTTTGAGGAAGGACATGAGGGTCTCCGCTCACCAATGGCCCTTGCGCCGGTTCCAGGCATAGAGAACGCGGGCAAAGAGGTTATACGTCAAACGCGTCAGCGGCAGGAATAGACGATTACCGAACAGGCCCGCAAGCCATGCCTGCCCCGGCGTCAGCCGCCACAGCGCGACGGCGACGTCGGCGCCCACAAGCAGGTCGCCATCGCCATCAATTGCGTGAAGCCGCTTGCGGATGTCTTCGAGCGTGACGCCGAATGTAGAAAGAGCCTGCGGCTCCATGTTAATATCACGGAAGGAAACATCGCCGGATTGAACCGCCGCACGCAAACGGGACGCCTGCCACGTGATGCCGTAGTCGCAGACCGGACAGCGCGTATTGTAGAAGACGATGAGTGACGGCGCCCGTTGAAGCGGCGGGGGCGACATCACGCGTTCGCCGCCATCAATTGTCGAGGAAGCTTCTCAGCTTGCGGCTCCGGCTGGGGTGCTTCAGCTTCCTGAGCGCCTTCGCCTCGATCTGGCGAATACGTTCGCGCGTCACCGAGAACTGCTGGCCAACCTCTTCGAGCGTGTGATCGGTGTTCATGCCGATGCCAAAGCGCATGCGCAGCACGCGTTCTTCGCGCGGGGTGAGCGAGGCGAGCACGCGGGTTGTGGTCTCACGCAGATTGCTCTGGATCGCCGCGTCGATGGGCAGGATCGCGTTCTTGTCCTCGATGAAATCGCCGAGGTGTGAATCTTCCTCGTCGCCGATGGGCGTCTCAAGGCTGATCGGCTCCTTGGCGATTTTGAGCACCTTGCGCACTTTCTCAAGCGGCATGGCGAGCTTTTCGGCCAGCTCTTCGGGCGTCGGTTCGCGGCCGATCTCGTGCAGCATCTGGCGGCTCGTGCGCACGATCTTGTTGATCGTCTCGATCATATGCACGGGAATGCGGATCGTTCTTGCTTGATCGGCAATGCTGCGCGTAATCGCCTGCCGAATCCACCACGTGGCGTAGGTCGAGAACTTGTAGCCGCGGCGGTACTCGAACTTGTCGACCGCCTTCATCAGGCCGATATTGCCTTCCTGAATGAGATCGAGGAATTGCAGGCCGCGGTTGGTGTATTTCTTGGCGATGGAGATGACGAGACGCAGGTTCGCCTCCACCATTTCCTTCTTCGCCTGGCGCGCTTCGCGCTCGCCCTTTTGCACCATCTGGACGATCTTGCGGAACTCGAGGATCTCGAGCCCCGTCTCGGACGCCAGCGCGTGAATGTCGGCGCGCAGATCCCTGATCCGGTCTTTTTCGTTGGCGACAAAATTCTTCCAGCCACGAGCCGAAAGCTTGGAGACGCGCAAAATCCATTTCGGGTCGAGTTCGCCGCCCTGATAATTCTTGAGAAAATCCTCGCGGCCCACGCCGTGGCTCTCGGCCAGACGCATCAGCCGGGTCTCGAGTCCGATCAGCCGCTTGTTGATGTCGTAGAGCTGCTCCACCAGCGCATCGATGCGATTCTGGTTGAGCGACAGTGACTTCACGTCGGCGACGATCTCTTTCTTGAGCGACTTGTATTTACGATCCTGCGCGGGCGTCAGCGCCTCGTTGCGCAGTTTGCCCTCGACGTTCTGGTCCTGCAGCCGACGCAGCTTCTTGTAGGCCGAGGCGACGCGGTCAAACGTCTCGAGAACTTTGGGCTTCAGCTCCGCTTCCATCGCGGAGAGCGAAACGGAATTCTCCATATCGTCGTCATCGAACGATTCGGAATTGGCCTCATCCTCGCCGGCGAGCGGCTCGGGCGGCGTCTGCGGCGCCGTCGGGGCAATGACGACGGGGGCGCCAATTGGCGGCGCGCCATTCAGCACGATGCCGTTCGCGTCGGTCTTGGGGGCGCCTTTACCTTCCGGACCAGCGTAGGTCGCTTCAAGATCGATAATGTCGCGCAGCAATACCTTGCCGTCGTTAAGTTCGTCACGCCAGATGATGATGGCCTGAAAGGTCAGCGGGCTTTCACAAAGCCCGGCGATCATCGCCTCGCGACCAGCCTCGATGCGCTTGGCGATGGCGATTTCGCCTTCACGCGAGAGCAGCTCAACGGAGCCCATTTCGCGCAGATACATGCGCACGGGATCGTCGGTGCGGTCAGCGGTCTCGGCCGTGCGGGTTGCGACCACTGCGGCGGGGCGGGGCGCCTCGACGAGTTCGCCGCCTTCAGCTTCCTCTTCCTTGGCTTCCTCTTCTTCGCCGTCGGCCTCCTCAGAGTCGACGACGTTGATGCCCATCTCATTGAGCATCGCGTAAATATCTTCGATCTGGTCGGAGGACACTTCCTCGGAGGGCAGAACCGCATTCAGCTCATCATGGGTGACAAAGCCGCGCTTTTTCGCGGCCTTGATCATCCGCTTGACGGCGGCATCGGAGAGATCCAGCAACGGGCTGTCGACGGTCTCGACTACAGCGCCCTCCTGCCCCTTCTCTTCGTCCTTCTTCGCCATTACCAACTCCGCGCGTGGCGCCACGAGGGCGCTCCCCTGCCGGGAAATAGAATTTCGGGCCGCGAGCGGAGAGTCCGCTGATTCGCCGCCACCGCCTAGAAGCATCAAGGTCGCTTAAGCGCCCCTTAACCCTATAAAACTCATTCGTCCACGCCCCAGCTGAGCGCGTAGTTAAAGAACACCGGTCTGACGGCCGGACATCAGTCCAAACCCTTCGACCGCCGCCTCGCGACCTTCGAGCGCCGCCAGCTCACTTTGGATTTCTCTCAGCCGGTCAAGATTCGGATCGGTCGCGTCTCGGCCAAGCTCTGTTTCAGCCAATTTCAGTTCTCTATGTAACGCCCTCGCTCTTCTATGCAAGGCCAATGCCTGCTTGAGCGATTCGCCCGCGTCTTCCTGAGCCGCAGCGGGCTGCACGCACCACAGGTTCGCCACGACCTCAACGGCTTCTATCCGATGAAGCTCGGCTGTCAGGCCGATCGCCTGCAGGGAGTCGCGCATGTCCTCGGCGCGCCCGTGCGCCTCCATCGCCAGATGGGTCAGGGCGTCGCGCAGCCGCGCGGCGTCCCGGCTCACGAACTCGAGGTCGGCGAGGTCTTCAACATACCGGGCCAGCAGGCCGGGGTGGTTGATGAGGGTCAACACAATCTGCGCCTCGCGAGCGGGTGTGCCGCCAGCGCCCGCAAAAGCGGATGTCTGGCGCAAACGGTCGCTGGCGGCGGCGGGCTGCCCCAGATAGGCCTGCTGCCCCGCCGGCTGGAAGCGGCCGCCCCGGGCTGCGCCTGCCGCCATGCGCGGCCTGAATTGCTGGGCTGGCGCGCCCCCGACGCCACCGCCGCCCTGTCCACCGCCGCCCCGGCGCGGATTGCGGGCCTGCGAAAGGCGCTGGCGCATATCTTCCTGATAATAGCGCCTCAGCGTCTCGTCCTTGATGTCGCGAAGCTTTTCCGACAGACGCCGATGCAGCGCGGCCCAGCGCTCGGGCGTATCGAGCGGCCCCGCCTCCGCCTCGCGGGTCCAGAGCACCTCCACGAGGGGCTTGGCCTGCGAGAGAACGCGCGCAATCGCCTCCTGCCCGCCCGAGCGGGCGAGATCGTCAGGGTCCTGCCCATCGGGCAGAAACGCAAAGCGCAGGCTGCGACCCGGCCCCAGCAACGGCAGGACGGTGTCAATGGCGCGGTGAGCGGCCTTGCGCCCCGCCTTGTCGCCGTCAAAACACAAAACCGGTTCCTCGCTCATGCGCCAGAGCAGCTCGCACTGGTCCGGCGTCAGGGCGGTCCCCAGCGGCGCCACGACGTTTGGGAATCCCGCCGCGCTCATGGATATGACGTCGACGTAGCCCTCCACCGCGATCACCGAGCCAAGATCATGGGCGGGCTTGCGGGCGTTGTGGTGATTGTACAGCGTCGCGCCCTTGTGGAAGAGCGGCGTTTCCGGCGAATTCAGATACTTGGCTGGAACGTCCTTCTCCAGCGCGCGGCCGCCGAAGGCGATCACCTTGCCAGAGCGGTCGCAGATCGGAAACATCACCCGGTCGCGAAACCGGTCGTAGGGGACGGCGATGTCTGCGCCGTGGATAAGCATGCCCGATTCGCACATCGTCTCGACGCTGGCGTTCTTGGCCGCCAGCCAGTCGCGCAGCGCGAATTTCTCATCCGTCGCGTAGCCGATGCGGAACTGAGCCTGCACGGCGGGGCCGAGGCCGCGATCCGCCAGATAGGCGCGCGCCTTGACCCCGGCGCGGCCCTGCAGTTGCTGCTGGAAATATTGCGCGGCCAGCTCAAGGACTTCCTGCAACCCGGCCCGGCGAACTTCCTGCCGCTGCGCCTCTTCCGAGACGACCGGCAGATCAAGCCCGGCGTCCAGCGCCAGCCGCTCAACGGCCTCGGGGAAAGACAGCCCCTCCGTGCGCATGACGAAGTCGAAAATGTTGCCGTTCTGGCCGGACGAAAAGTCGAACCACGCCATTTTCTGGTCGTTCACGAAAAACGACGGCGTCTTCTCCGCGCTGAACGGCGACAAGCCCTTCCACTCGCGTCCGGCCTTCAAAAGCTTGACGCGACGGCGCACGACTTCCGAAACGGGAAGCCGCACCTTGATCTCTTCGAGAAAGGACGGTGTGAATCGCATTAGGGTTGGGCGCTCGCTGATCCTTCTGAATATAGGGTCAGCGGCCCGATGGAACAAACATGAAACGCTTGTGCCCGTTATACACAGGGGCGTTTTGCGCTAACGCGGCTCTTGAAGCTTTCGCCCGGTGATCATGGCGGCGATGAGATTTTCACCGTGGCTCCAGGATGCCGCAGCGACTCCAAGGACATGAAAGACGGCCAAGGCCACGATCAGCGTTCCGGAAGCATCATGCAGCCATCCGACAAACTCATCGCCCCAATAGGCTTCGGTGATGAAGAGCACACCTGACGCTGAAGCAAGGAAGCTGGCGCCCAGCAAAGCCACGATCATCCAACCGCCCAAAGGGTTATGCCCCATGAACCGCGGCGCCCTCCCGCGGATGAAATCGCGGGCGTAGGCTAGCACCTCTTTCGGGCCGAACAAAAAGTCGGAGAACCGCGCATGAGTTGCGCCGACGAATCCCAGCGCCACACGGACGATCACGCAGCCCAGCGCCACGTACCCAGCGGCCTCATGAAGAGAGCCGCCGTCATGACCAGTGAAAAGTGCGATCAGGACGCTCGCGGCGAGCGTCCAGTGGAGAATGCGAATCAACGGCGACCAAACGGGGACATAGACCCTATGCGCCATATCGTCAGCGGGCGCTGGTGTGAACGTGCGCGAAAGTCACGGGATGAAAATAGGATTCCACCCGGCGGCCCTTGTCGTCGATCGCATAGACCTCG
>CANMLK010000198.1 GCA_947498445.1 Beijerinckiaceae bacterium | reverse complement strand
CGCCTCAGGGCAGATCACAATGCGCAAAGTCGATGGCTGGAAGACCCTCGCCCACAAGCCATCCGATCAACCCATTGACCTCGCCGCATGATCGGATAACTTCATGAAGCTGGAGATCGCGTCAGCCAATTCCAACCACCTTCGCGACGGCACCCAACCGGATAGGCAAGGAATGTTTCAGCAAATTCGATGCATTATCAACACAGCCTTTATTGTAGTGTTGACTCACTTCTTGCTGGTACCAGTTGCCTTCGCGCAAAATTGGCCGCTGCGCCCGGTTTTGCTTATCCTGCCTTTCGGTCCTGCCTCGGGAGCAGACACCGCAGCCCGACTACTTTCGGAGAAGCTTCGCGAATATTGGGGCCAGCCCGTCGTCATTGAGGGGCGTCCAGGTGGCGACGGCCTTATATCTGTCCGCGCGGTGGTAAACGCCAAAGATGACCACGTGCTCTTCTTCGGCCCTACCAGCGCCTATGTGGTCCACCCCTATGTGCATGAGAATCTGGCCTATGATCCGGAACGTGACCTGCAGCCGATTGCCGGTGTGGCTAAGGTGCAAGTTGCAATTGCCGTGACAAAAAGCCTTGGAATTAAAACGCTCAAAGAATTGGTGGCCTATGCAAAGGCGCATCCAGATAAGCTTAACTATGGTGTTGCGCCCGGCTTTTCGGAATTTGTCTTCAATGGGTTCCTTCGCGAGAACGATCTAAAAATCGCCAAAGTGCCTTATCGCGACATTACACAAGCGCCGCCAGATCTAGGCTTGGGGCGGATCCAACTCGCCATGATGTCGTATGCAGCCATGCGCGCGCAGGAACAGGTTGGCGACATCATCGTCTTGGCGATCAATGACACCAAGCGCTCCCAAATCGCGCCAGACATTCCCTCCGTCGTCGAAGCGGGATACCCTGGTCTTGTCGCCAGTCCGATCCTGGGCTTCATGGGCCATCGCAACATGTCGTTTGAGGTACGTCAGAAAGCGGCCGCGGGCGTTCTGGAGGCTCTCAAGGACGACACGGTGATCTCGGGCCTGAACCGGACGGGCCAGCCGGCTGCACCGATGGGCGTCGAAACATTCGCTGTGGCCGTGAAGGAGCAGCATCAGCAGGTCGAGCGTATCGCGCAATTGCTTAAAATTGAACGGAAGCGATAAGGCTGGATGCAGCCGAGATTCCGGGCGGCCCCTTGAGTCGTTCATATCCTTGTTGTCATTACGTTCACAGTGGGTGCTGGAGCACACCTGGAGCTGGGTGGCGCTCAGTGCTAACCAAACATTCACGCATCAAAGCTGATCGCTAGTCGCGCTCGGTGTCCTCGCGCACCCCGACAATCTCGCCGATTGTCGCGTTCCTCCAGCCTGGAAGCGTCAAGAGCTACCGCGCCGCCTTCTCCGGGACCACGATGATCGCCTGCCGCTCGCCCTGATTCTGCAGCTTCTCGAGCGCAATAAACATCAAGGCGCGGCTGGCGGAGCTGGCGGTGCACCGTTTGGCAGGCAGTCCGCTGACGCTGGGGGACAGGAAGGGTGTTACCTGGACTGTCCAGTGAGTAATACGCACACTGTTGCGCCATGAAAATCTTAACGATAGTTTGCGCTCTGGAATTAGTAGCGATAGCTTTTTATAAAATTAGGAGGAGACAATGAGTGAAGTATTGGCTACGCACAGCCGGATGGCCGACCCCATGGACGGACGACAGGTGATGGACTTCTCGAACTCAGCGCCCGAGGACTTCTTCAAACTCAAGATTCAACTCCTCGACGAGGGCGGCGTTAGTCTTCTTCTCGCCGACACGGGCAATCTGCAGATCAAGATTCGCTGCTACGCCGCGGGTGGCAGCGAAAACGCTATGCACGCTCATCATGGGCAAGGCCATTCGTTCATATTACTCATGGGGAAGGCCAGATATTACGGTCCTAGAGGGGAAGTGTGTAAAATCGCGCCCAACTGTGATCCCACCTTACATTGGCATTAAGTCATTGATAGAGAAGTGGGATCGAGCGTCTGAGAGTGGTCACGGTTGGACACGAAACACACCTGATCAGATTCAACTATTCTCTAATGACCACAATGCGTTATGTGACTTCGACAGTGGGGTCACAGTTGGGCGCGATTTTACATTTCGTTGAGGGAAACGTCCAAAATCAATGTCAGTGAACCAGAAGACCCCTAACGGGTCCGGCAGAGCATCGAAAACCAAGCCAAGGACGGGGGAGCGGAAAAGCAACTCTGCCCAACGTTATCTGGCGCGCGATGAAACCGTCGGTTTTCTGCTGTGGGATGCGCGCCGCGCCATTTCCCGGGATTTTGAAAAACGTATCTCGCCACACGGCGTAAGTCTCGGCACATTCTGGATCCTGCGCATCCTCTGGGATGAAGACGGCGTCACACAATCCCAGCTCATTCAGCGCGTGCACATGAAGGGACCGACAATCGTCGGCACCGTTGCCCAGCTGGAACGCGAGAGGCTTGTCACCCGCACGGCTGACCTCAGCGATAGCCGCAAGAAGCTGATCAACCTGACCCCGAAAGGTCATGCGTTACGTGCCGTCATTCTTCCCATCACAGAGGATGTCAACAAACGCGCCCTCAAGGGATTTCCGGCAACCGAACGAAATCAGCTGAAGGACATGCTGCGCCGCCTTCGCGTGAACATGAGTGAAAGCTGAGAAAAACGAAGCTATTCCCTGCCGAGTTTCTATCATGGCGCCATCAAGGCGCCGCCGTTCATCGCAACGCCCTGTCCTGTCATCCACGCGGCGTCTGCGCTGGCCAAAAACCACGCCAGCCCTGCCATATCTTCGGGATAGCCGATGCGCCCGAGCGGCACATGGATAGTGGCATCCGCAATCAGTTTTTCGCGCGGGGTAGCAACCATTGGCATGGCTGTCAGCGATTGCCCGGGAATGAGTGCGTTGACGCGAATGCCATGGGGTGCCCATTCCAGAGCCAGGGATTTCGTCAGAGAGGAAATGGCCGCCTTCGTGGCTGCATAGTTTGATCCCTTTGCCGCACCCTCAAGCGCCCGACCCGATGAAATATTGATAAGGCAGCCGCGCTTCTTCTCGATCATCGCTGGACCTAACGCCTTCGCGATCAGAAATGGCGCCGTGACGTTGACCCGAAAAGTAAGCTCCCATTGCTCCGACGTGAGTTCGAGAACAGATCCGCGTGGAAAAACACTCGCGTTGTTGATAAGGCAAAAGGGCGCGCCATATTTATCGAGCGTCTCATTCGCTGCGCGCTGAATATCGGCTGCGTTGGCCAGATCCACCTGGAAAAACGTGGCGTCGCCGCCAGCTGAGCGAACTTGTTTGGCTGATTCTTCGCCGGACGGCTGATCCAGATCCCAGAGCGCGATCTTGCCGCCGTTTGCGCCAAAGCGCTTTGCGAACGCCCGGCCGAACCCGCCGCCCCCGCCGGTAATGACCACGACATCACCGGCTTTGAACCCGTCACGCACGATTCCATCTTCGCTCATATTCCCGCCCCAAGGATTGCAAGCCGGACAAGATAGGTTGGTACCTACTCTTTTCCGCAGCATGAATGTTTCGTTTGACAGTGATGCTAGTCCGGGCGCTAATTAACCGCAAGCAGGTTGTGAATACACAATTTTTCGGCAGAACCGGAAAAGAATTCTGCACAGGGAGGTTGAAATGATTTCGGCTGCCAGTGATGGCCTTACGACGATTGACATTCATGGAACCGAAGTCCAGACATTCGTCGCCGGCGTCGGTCCGAATATCGTTTATCTGCATTCGGCGCTATGGCTTGGTGATGACACCGCTTTCGTTCACGAACTGGCAAAGCATGGTCACGTGATCGCCCCCCTTCATCCCGGTATTGGCGTTGGCAAAGACAAGAACAACATCGGTTCAGTCGACGATCTTGCCTATCTCTACCTCGATCTCATCGATCAGTTGAAGCTGAAGGACGTAACGCTCGTGGGCGCGTCATTTGGCGGCTGGATTGCAGCGGAAATGGCCGTGCGAAATTGCAACGCGCTCTTCCGACTTGTGCTCATCGACGCACTCGGGGTCAAACTCGGCGCGCGCGAGCATCGCGATATCCAGGATTTCTACGGCACGCCTGATTCTGAGCTGACCCGCATGTGTTTTGCCGATCCCGCGAAGAGCGGCGTGGAATTGCGCCTGCTGAGCGACGACGATCTGCGCCGTCGCCTGCGCGCGCGCGAAGCGCTCGCGCGCTATGGCTGGCAGCCTTATATGCATAATCCCCGCCTGAAACTTTGGCTTCATCGCGTCAGCGTACCAACGCTGGTCATGTGGGGCGACAAGGACGGCGTGGCTAGCCCGGACTACGGCAAGACCTATGCGAATCTAATTCCCGGCTCGCAATTCGAACTGGTGAACAACGCCGGCCATCTAAGCCATATAGAACATCCCGCCGCCGTAGCGTCGCGGATTAAATCCTTCGCACATAACCGATAGAGAGCCTTATAAATGCGCGTCTATCACTTCTCTGAAGAGCCCTATCCCGACGTGTGGACGCCTGATCGCCCAACGTTGCGTGTCACTTTGCCGAACGAATTATGCGATCCAAAACGGGCCAACGAACTTTATCATCGTTATGTCGACGAATGGATGCTGGCTGACCAGCTCGGCTTCGATATCATGCTGAACGAACATCACTCAACGGCAACCTGTCTCACAGCCTCCGCCAATCTGATGCTGGCCATTCTGGCACGTGTCACGAAGAATGCACGCCTGCTGGTTCTTGGTGTGCCGGTCTGCAACCGGCAGGACCCGGTGCGCATCGCCGAGGAAATGTCGATGATCGACGTGATTTCCGGCGGTCGCCTCGAATTCGGAATGATCAAGGGCGTGCCATACGAAATCGCGCCAGCCAATTCGCAACCCACGCGCATGATGGACCGCTTCTGGGAAGCGCACGATATAATCGTCAAGGCGATGACAACCCATAATGGCGCGTTCAATTTTGAAGGCGAATTCTTCCATCATCGTACTGTCAACATCTGGCCGCGTCCGTGGCAACAACCACACCCACCCATCTGGTCTTCCACATCGACGCCAGCCAACGCCAAGGAAATCGGCGTGCGCGGTTATGTCTGCGGCTCCTTCATGGGAGGCATAGAAGAAACGCGGAAACTTCACAAAGCCTATGCTGAAGGCTATCGCGAAGGCGGCTTTGGCAACGAGGTGCCTGTGGACCGTTTCGGCTATCTCGCCATGTGCGCAACCGCGAACACCGAGGACGAAGGTCGCCGCCGCGCCGATATGATTGCTGATTATCTGCGCACAAATGCGCAAGTTGCCGATCCCTTCAACAAGCCGCCCGGCTATTTCAGCGTCGATGCGGCTTTCCGCTCCATGCGCTCACTTAATCCGCGCGCATTCCGCACCTTGATGACACCAAAGGGACGGCCAGTCGAACTATCGACTGCGACACTCGACGACTTCATCGAGTGTGGCATCGCCTTCGCCGGCACGCCAGATCAGGTTTACGAGCAGATATGTTCCTTCGTCGATGGTATCGGTGGTCTCGGCAATCTGCTGTTGATGGGACAAGGCGGTGATCTCAATCACGAAGAGACCGTCGACAGCATAACGCTATTCGGCAAACAGGTATTGCCGCGCCTCAAGGCGCGCTATGTGCCTGAAATGAAATTCGCCGCTTAAAGGAGATACACAGTGGCCAACAACTGGATCGTCATCAAGGAATGGCCTGAACTCATCCTGCAGAGGCTTCAGGACGCGGGCGTTGCGCGCATTATTCTCAATCGTCCAGACAAGCGCAATTGCTGGAATCGCGAGATGTGCGAGGCGTTTCTGCAAAGCCTCGAAATCATACGCGCTGACAAGTCGCTCAAATGCTGCATTACCAAGGGGGCTGGCCCGGTATTTTCCTCGGGGCTGGATCTCAAATTCCTGCGCGAAGTCTCCAACGGACCGCTGCTCGATTGGGATCGCCCCACACTGACGATTCAGATAGCCAACGCCCTGCGTGGTTTCCCTCGCATCATGATCGCCCAGATCCATGGCTATTGCCTTGGCGGCGCGCTTGGCATCATGAACTGTCACGATCTTGTCTATGCGGCGGAGGACGTACAGATAGGCATGCCCGAAATTTTGCGCGGCTCGTTCGGGCAACTTGTGACATCAACACTGCTGCACGGCGGCGTGCCACAAAAGAAACTGTCGCACATCGCGCTCGTCGGACGCAATTTCTCCGGCAAGGAAGCTGATGCCCTTGGTGTCGTTTCGCAAGCGGTCCCCGCAGCCGAACTTGAAGACTTTACTGTCGGCATTGCGCGCGAAATTGCATCCCGTCACCTTGGGCCGCTTGAACATCACAAGATCACTGTACAACTCGGCCGCGATCTTGGCATCAGCCAGGCCGTTCAGGTCGACCAACTCGTCGGATCCCGCCTTCGCCACGAGATGGACCCGCTTGGGGACGTCGAGAATTATCTCGGATCACAAAAGGGCGGCCCGAACATTGGATACAAGCGCCCTGACCTCAAGTAATTGCGCTTTTGTTCCAAAGGCGATGAGGCAACCCTCATCGCCGTTTACCATTAGTGGATGGTCTGGCCGCCATCAACAACAACCGTTGCGCCAGTCATGAATGAAGCAGCGTCGGACACCAGAAATGCTGCAACATCGCCAATTTCGTCGCATTCAGCAGGGCGGCGCAGCATGATGCGTTCTTTTACAGCGTCGAGATTGACCAGGCCCTTGTCCACATAACCCTTGTAGCGCGGCGACAACGTCGAGCCTGGACAAACCGAATTGACGCGCAGACCCTGCGATCCATAATCAATCGCCAACTGGCGGGTGAGGTTCACCACCGCCCCCTTCGTCGCGCAATAGACCGGCATCTTGGGATTACCGATGACGCCGAAGGTTGAGGCGATATTGACGATAGATGGCCCCTTGGTTTTTAGCAACAGCGGAATGAACTCCCGGCACATGAAATAGACACTGTTGAGATTGGTCGCGAGCAATTCATTCCACTTGTCGGTTGGCAATTCATGCAACGGAGCGCTGTAATTATTACCTGCATTGTTGACGATGGCTTTTACTGCATCCCATTTCCCCGAGACGAATTTTGCAAGCGCCTGAACGTCCGCTTCCTTCGAGACATCGGCGACAAAATATTTGCATTTGAAACCACGTCCGCAGATATCCTCTGCGGCTTCTTTCAAAGTTGCTTCCGTACGACCACAGATGACGGCGACGGCGCCCAATTCAGCCACCGCCATGGCTGTCGATTTGCCGATGCCTGCCCCGCCACCCGTGACGACAACAACTTCGC
>CANMLK010000197.1 GCA_947498445.1 Beijerinckiaceae bacterium | reverse complement strand
GCTCGAGCGCGCCCCGCTGGAAGAATGCGGCGGCAACACGAGGTTCACGTCAGGCTCGATGCGGTTTGCTTTCGAGACCTTTGACGACCTTCAGCCCGTCATGCCTGACCTCAGCGCACATGAATGCGAGACGATGGACTTCGGGAGCTACACCGAAGCAGATTTTTTCGATGACATGTTCCGCGCCACCAACTACCGCTCCGATCCAGCGCTATGCGATCGTCTCGTTACGCAATCACGAAGCGCCGTGACGTGGCTCGCCCGCAAGGGCGTGCGTTTCCTGCCCAAGCATTCGCAGAGCTATCGCGACGGCGACAAGATCTGTTTCACCGGCGGAGTTGTGGTGGAGGCGGCGGGCGGCGGCGATGGATTGATCAAGCGCCAGACCGAATTGTTAGTGAACGCCGGAGGATCCATCCACTACGGCGCCAAGGTTCTCTCGCTCCTGTTCGATGGCGTGCGGGTGACAGGGGTAAAGGTTCGCGCGGACGGGAAAATGCACGACATCCGCAGCAAGGCGGTCGTACTCGCGTGCGGCGGATTCGAGGCAAACCCGGAATGGCGCTCCCGCTATCTCGGCCCCGGCTGGGATCTCGTAAAAGTGCGCGGAACAAGGTTCAACTCAGGTGACGGATTGCGCATGGCGCTGGACATCGGCGCCTCGCCATTTGGCAATTGGACAGGGTGCCATTCAGTCGGATGGGACGCGAACGCGCCGGAGTTCGGGGACCTGGCCGTCGGCGCTTTGTTCCAGAAGCATTCCTATCCCATCGGCGTAATGGTGAACGCGCATGGGCGCCGCTTCGTGGACGAGGGCGCCGATCTGCGCCAGATGACCTATGCGAAGTATGGCCGAGTGGTGATGGAGCAGCCCGGCCAGTTCGCCTGGCAAATCTTCGACAAGAAAATGATCCCGCTGCTACGGCCAGAGTACCGCATACGTCAGGTCACGAAGGTCACAGCCAACAGTCTCGAAGAACTCGCGGACAAACTCGAGGGCGTGGACGCCAAGGGGTTTCTGGCCGAGATGGCGGCCTACAACAACTGCGTGCTCGACAATGCACCGTTTAACCAGGGCATCCTTGACGGACGCTGCACGAAGGGCCTCGCAATCCCGAAGTCCAATTGGGCTAACACTGTCGATGAACCGCCGTTCGAGGCCTATCAGGTTGGCTGCGGCATCACGTTCACCTTCGGTGGCCTGCGCATCGACCCTGAAACCGGAGGCGTGCTTGACACTGACATGACGCATATACCCGGCCTCTATGCGGCGGGCGAAATGGTCGGAGGCATCTTCTACTTCAACTATCCGGGTGGCACGGGACTCGTTTCCGGCGCCGTCTTCGGCCGATTGGCTGGAACAAGCGCAGCGAGGGCGGCATGATAGCGAAAAGATGCATTCGGGCTTTTGCAGGGGCCAGCTGTCTTCTGGCTGCGGGCGGCGCAGCGGCAGATGACTTCTTCACGCAGAAAACCATCACCATCACCCTCGGACTCGGCGCTGGCGGCAGCTACGATCTTTATTCGCGGATGCTTGCACGTCACATGGGCAAGCATATTCCTGGCAACCCTGCCTTCGTGGTGCAGAACAGGCCCGGCGCGGGCGGAATGCTGGCGTACAATCAGGCGGGCCGCGGACCGCGTGATGGCACGCTGATCACGGCAGTGAGCCAGGGCCTGCTGCTTCATGAGGTCGTGGGCCAGCCGGGCCTCGAGTTCTCGCTCGGCTCTTTCAACTGGATCGGCAATTTCACGCAGGAAAACAACGTCACTGCGACGTGGCACACCTCTGCGATCAAAACGATCGC
The DNA here is from genome assembly GCA_947498445.1 of Beijerinckiaceae bacterium. Taxonomy (GTDB): domain Bacteria; phylum Pseudomonadota; class Alphaproteobacteria; order Rhizobiales; family Beijerinckiaceae; genus Terripilifer. The sequence goes on along the minus strand of CANMLK010000197.1, from coordinate 5,497 downwards.
GGACGCAAAAACCCGCGAGGTGCCACTCGCAGCGTCGGGCGCGGGCTCCACGTCCGCGCAGCTCGCATCGCTCTTCAACAATCTCCTCGGCACGAAGTTCAAGGCGGTGATGGGTTACGAGAGCGGCGCCCAGCAGACGCTCGCCATGGAGCGCGGCGAGATGGAAGGCCGCGCGACGAACACCTGGTCGAGCTACAAGGCGAGCTTCGCCGAACCGAGGTCGCGGCTGAACGTGCTCGTGCAGATCGGATTGCGACCCGAATTAGACCTGCCCGACGTCCCGCTGCTCATTGAACTCATCAAGGACAACCCCGAGAAACTAGCTGTCGCGCGACTGGTTTCCGAAAGTTTAGCCGTTGCGCGCCCGTTCGCTGCGCCTCCCGAGGTTCCGCAAGCACGCGTAGATCTGCTTCGGCGCGGATTCGAAGGCGCGGTTTCCGATCCGGCGCTTGTCGCGGAGGCCGCGAAACTGCGGCTCGAGCTGAGCCCGATGACCGGCCGAGAGGTCGAGACTATCGTACGCAGCGCGCTCGCGACTAATCCCGCCGCGAGGGAAACGGTCTCAAAGTTATTCCGGTAAGGGACCCTGCAGCGCGCGTGACGCCCTCACCTCCGCAGGCTATACAGCGGCATGAACGCATTTCTCCTCGTCTTTCTGGGCGCTGGCCTTGGCGGCGTGGCGCGCCACGCGGTGAATCTTGGCTGTGCGCGCTGGTGCGGCGGCGAGTTTCCATGGGGTACGCTGACGGTGAACGTCGTCGGCTCATTTCTCATGGGCGCCCTCGTCGGCTGGCTCGCTTTCCGGGCGGATCAAAGCTGGAGCCAGCACGTTCGCCTGTTTCTCGCCACTGGCGTTCTGGGCGGCTTCACGACCTTCTCGGCTTTCTCGCTCGACGCGATGTTGCTGTGGGAGCGCGGACAGGCGATGTCCGCTGCTGCCTACGTCGGCGCGTCCGTCGTGCTTTCCATTATCGCTCTTGCAAGCGCACTCTCCGTAGTGCGGAGTCTCACATGACCAGACAAACAGGACGTCCCGGAACTAAGAACGCCGGACCCAAGAACGCCGGCGCCAAGAATGCCGGAACCAAAGGCGCCGGCGGCAAAAACGCGGGCCTCAAGCGGCCGCCGCGTCGCCCACCAGCCAAGGTGGCGGCTCAAGGCCGGGACAATCGCGACGAGGAGCGGCGCGAAAAGCCTGCCCGCTCGGCGGCGCCATCACGCTCGGCTGCCCCATCGCGTTCGGCCTCCCCAGCGCCAACGCGCTCGCAGGCGCCCCGGCCCGAACGCAAACGTCCCGAGGGAGACCGCGCCGCACAGGAGCGGCCCGAGGGCGACAATTTCAGAAGCGCCCGCCCGGCCTTCAAACGGGCTGGCGGCAAGCCTGCTTTCGGCAAACCTGCTTTTGGCAAGCCTGCTTTTGGCAAGCCTGCTTTTGGCAAGCCTGCTGTCGGGAAGCCCAGCTTTGGCAAACCCGCGTCTGACCGGCCAGCTTTTGCAAGACGCGCTGCGCCCAAGCCCGCCGCCGAAGAGGACGCTGTCGAAAAGCCGATTGTGGTCAAGCCCAAGCCAGCGGCCCCGAAGGGCAACGCCCCGCCGCCTACCCCTGCGGGCGTTCAAGCGATCGCGGTGAGCGAAGATGAAAACGGCATGCGGCTCGACCGCTGGTTCCGTCGCCGCTTTCCGGCCATGGGCCTGTCGCATCTGAACAAGATTTGCCGCAAGGGCGAAGTGCGCGTGGACGGCAAGCGCGTCGAGGCGTCTGACCGTCTCAAGACGGGCAATGTCGTGCGCATCCCGCCCATCAAGATCGAGATTGAAGCGCCCGCCGTGAAGCGCGCGCCAGAAGCCTCGCCGCAGGACACGAAGTTCATTCGCGAGATCACGCTGTTTGAAGACCGCAAGCTGATGGTGCTCAACAAGCCGTGGGGCCTTGCGGTTCAGGGCGGCTCGGGCACGACACGCCACATCGACGGTATCTTGCAGGGCATGGCCGAAGAGATGGGCGAACGACCTGTGCTTGTGCATCGGCTCGACCGCGACACATCGGGCGTGCTGCTCATCGCCAAGACGCGCAAGATGGCGGCTGACCTTGGCGAAATCTTCCGCTCTCGTCAGGCGCGCAAGATTTACTGGGCGATTGTGGAAGGCGTGCCAAAACCGCCGCAGGGCCGCATCTCGCTGTTTCTCGCCAAGGGCGCTGCGATGGACGACGACCGCTCACAGGGACGTGGGCGAGATTTCGGACGCGGCCGGGATAGAGGTCGGGACTTCGACCAGGATTTCGACGACGAGCCTGTGCGCATCGACCCCGAGAAAATGCGCGTCGCAAAACACGGCGAGATCGACGCGCAACATTCGGTGACGTTCTACGCCACAGTCGACAAGGTTTCACCGCGCCTCTCGTGGCTGTCCATGAAGCCGATCACGGGACGCACGCATCAATTGCGCGCCCACGCCGAGGCCATCGGTCATCCTATCGTCGGCGACCCTAAGTATAAGGGCAATTTCGCGCACAACGACCCGCGTCGCACGGACCCGATGCGCGCCGTGCCGGGCGAGGTGGAGCGCAAGCTGCATCTGCTTGCGCGTCGCCTCATGCTGCCCAACCCGTCCGGCGGCACGCTTGATGTGACGGCGCCGCTGCCGCCCCACATGAAGAAGACGTTCAGCCTCTTCGGGTTCGAAGAGTCGCAATACGACCCGATTGAAAACGCACCGGAGGAATGATGTCGCGCGAACGGCTTGGGCCCATTCCAAAGGCGTCTTACACCGACGCGCAGCACGCAGCGCAGGCGGACTTTGTCGCGCTGCGCAAGACTGACTTCACGGGCCCTTGGCACGTGTTCATCCGCTCACCCGAGTTGCTCACCACCGCCCAGCGCATGGGCGAATATTTGCGCTATCGCTGCTCGGTGTCTGGACGGCTGTCCGAACTCACGATCCTGCTGGTGGCGCGTCACTGGACGCAGGATTACGAATGGACCGCGCACCGCAAGCACGCGCTTGCTGCGGGCGTTACGCAGGCCACAATCGACTCCATTGGCGAGGCGCGGCGGCCCTCAGGACTGAGCGCTGACGAGCAATGCGTGTACGATTTCGTCACCGAGCTTTTAAACACGCGCCGCGTGAGTGACGAGACTTACGCCCAGGCTGCAACGCTTTTCGGCGAAAACGGCGTCATCGATCTGTGCGGCATCGTGGGCTATTACCAATTGCTCGCGCTCACCATGAACGTCGCGCGCACGCCTGCGCCGCAGGGCGAAGCGCCGTTGCAACGTTTTCCCGAGTAGAGCTAGCTCAGAAACATTGCTTCTTCATCGCCGTCGCGTGCTTGGTGAAGCCTGCAAGAGAAATCGTATGCGATTTCGCCCTGGGCAGTTCGAAACGGAATGACTTGCCCTTCAAAAGCGCATCGAACAGCGGCTCGTCCACTTCCAGTTCGTACTTGATCGCGAGCGTGAGCGGCTGCTTGCCGAAGCCCTCCTCCTGCACCAGTTGCACCGAGACGGGTGCAAGCCGCTTGCCGTCGACCACAAAAACCGCTTCGGCTTCAGCGTTCATCAATTCGTCCGGCGCATAGGCGCCCATGGTCTGCGACACAAACGTTGCGCTGATTGCAGCGGCGCCCCTCCTGCACTGCAAATAGACGTCGTGAACCGTCGAATCCCTTGGCTTGGAATGATGAAGGTAGTAGCTCGTTTCCGTGGCTTCCGGCGGCGCATTGGCGGCGCCCTGCCATTTGAACGTGGACGGCGACTGGGCCAGAGCGAGGCTCGGGGCGAAACCTGGCGCGATACCCCCAGCGGAAAGCCCTAGCAGGATGACAACAGCGGACTTCTTCATGAACGATCTCCGGACCACACATCCTGACCATAAACGCCCGGCGCGCGCAACGCAGGGCCCCAGCGCACGGGGCCGCGCATGAAACTCATCATCTTCGATGTCGACGGCACGCTGGTCGACAGCCAGAACTACATATGCGAGGCGCAACGGCGCGCGTTCGTGCAGCACGGGCTGGAGCCGCCGCCGCGCGCGCAGATGTTGTCCATCGTCGGCCTGTCGCTGGTGCGCGCGTTTGAGACGCTGGCGCCGCACGCGCCTGCGGAGAGCATGGCGGAAGCTTACAAGAACGCGTGGCAGGACATGCGCCACAACCCTGCTTGGGACGATCCGTTGTTTCCCGGCGCGCTTGAGGTCATCGAAGCGCTGAGCGCGCGCGATGATGTGATGCTGGGGGTAGCTACCGGCAAGTCTCGCAAGGGCGTGGCCAACCTGTTCGACAAGACCGGATGGGAGCGCCTGTTCGTCACCGTGCAGACGGCGGACGACCATCCCTCCAAGCCCGCGCCCGACATGGTGCTGGCGGCGCTGGCGGAGACGGGCGTCGAGGCGTCCGATGCGCTGATGATCGGCGACTCGACCTATGACGTAGAGATGGCGTGCGCTGCGGGCGTGCGAGCGCTGGGCGTGTCATGGGGTTATCATGCCCCTGCGGCGCTGCTGGCGGCGGGCGCGCATGCGATCCTTGATGATTTTGCCTCGCTGTATCGGCACCTCGAAATTGAGCCCAAAGAGGCCTAGATTGCGCCCATGAGCGATGACGAGAACGATCTGCAAAAGGCGCTGGCGCCCCGGCCCGGCGAAGCTATCGACCCGATCGAGCTGGCCCGCCGCGACCTGAAAAAGCACCTGCCCCGCCGCTTCTGGAAACAGACAGGCGTCGATGAGGCCGACGGACGTTTCGCGCTGACGCTCGACGGGCGCCGCGCCCGCACGCCGGGAAAGAACGCGCTTGCCGTCCCCACCCGCGCGCTGGCCGATGTGCTGGTGGCCGAATGGGACGGCGTGGGCGAATTCATCGACCCCGGCGTCATGCCGCTAACGCGCATCGTCAACTCGGCGCTGGATGGCGTGGCGGGCGAGATGGCGGCGACGCTGGACGATCTGGCGAAATACGCGGGTTCGGATTTTCTGGTCTATCGCGCGGGCGATCCCGCCAGCCTTGTCGCCGAACAGGCGGCGGCGTGGGACCCGGTGCTGGACTGGGCGCGCGAACGCTATGGCGTGCGCTTCGTGCTGTCGGAAGGCGTCATGTTCGTGACGCAGCCCGAAGCCTCGCTCGCCGCCGTGCGCCGCGCGGTGGAGGTCGTGGTGGGGCCGGACGCTGACGACGCCGCGGCGCTGCGTCTTGCGGGCCTGCATGTGATGACGACGCTCACCGGCTCCCCCCTGCTGGCGCTGGCCGTGGCGGAAGGCTTTCTCGACGCGCCCGCCGCATGGAAAGCGGCGCATGTGGACGAGGACTTCCAGATCCGCGCGTGGGGGCAGGATGAGGAAGCGACCGTGCGCCGCGAGCGGCGGTGGCGGGAGATGGAAGCGGCGGCGCGGGTTGTGGAGCGGTAGGCGCTGCCCGTCTTCAGGTGCGCCTGGATACGCGGGTCAAGCCCGCGTATGACGGCGGATAGAGAGCGCCGTTCCGGTGAGGCCCCCCCCCCCC
>CANMLK010000196.1 GCA_947498445.1 Beijerinckiaceae bacterium | reverse complement strand
AACAAGCGGTCCCAAATCGACAGGTTAAAGCCGAAATTGGTGTGGGTCTCGCTCGGGTCGACCGAGTGATGGACGCGGTGCATGTCCGGGGTCACGATCAGCTTGCGGATCAAACCGTCGGCGCGCGCAGAGATGTTGACGTTCGAGTGGTTGAACATCGAACTCGCGTTCAGCAAAACTTCCAAAATCAAAACCGCAATCGCGGGCGCGCCAAGCAGCACGATCACCGCGAACTTGATGAGCATCGACAGGATAATTTCGCCGGGGTGAAACCGCAGGCCAGTCGTCACGTCGATATCAAGATCGGCGTGATGCATGCGGTGCAGCCGCCACAGGACTGGCACACGATGAAACGCCACATGCTGCGCCCAGATCGCCGCGTCGAGTGCGATGACGCAGACCATCACCCACAGCCAGTGCGGTGCGCCCAACAGCGGCCCGAGGCCCCAGCCGCGCTCGCTCGCGTAAAGCGCAAAGCCGACGCCCGCCAGCGGGAACAAGAGCCGCAGGACGATTGTGTTCACGACGACGATTCCAAGGTTGGAAAACCAGCGCAGCCCCTTGGGCGCCGAGAGCTTGCGGCGCGGCGCAGCAAGCTCGAAAGCCGCCATGATCGCCAGCACGCCCAGAAAGCTGGCCAGCCGGATCATCGGTTCGTTCAGACCATCCATCTCTCTATCCTTGCGTTGGGGCGCCAACCTGCGCAATGCGGCGCTTTGGCCAACCCTGCGCCTGCGGCTTGACGCGCCGGGTTCCGGAGCCGAAAAGAACGGCCAAGGAGGGCCCGCATGACCGCGGTCACGCTGATCGACAATTACGACTCGTTCACCTGGAACCTCGTGCATTATCTGGGGTCTCAGGGCGCGAATGTCACCGTGCTGCGCAATGACGAAGCAACCGTCGGCGCGATCATGGACGCGCGCCCGGACGCGATTGTCCTGTCGCCCGGCCCCTGCACGCCGCGCGAGGCGGGAATTTGCCTCGATCTGATCGCCGCCGCCGCGCCGCGCATACCGATGTTTGGCGTTTGCCTTGGCCATCAGGCGATGGGCGAAGCTTTTGGCGGCGACGTCATCCGCGCGCCCGTTCCCGTGCATGGCAAGCTGGCGACAATCCACCATTCTGGCGCCAGTGTGTTTCGCGGCATCAACGGACCGTTCGAGGCGACGCGCTATCACTCGCTCGTGGTCCGCCGCGACACGCTCCCCGCCGACCTTGAAGTAACTGCGGAAACGGACGGGCTCATCATGGGCCTCGCGCACCGCACCTTCCCGATGCACGGCGTGCAGTTTCATCCCGAGAGCATACTCTCGCAGCACGGCCATCGCATCATCTCGAATTTTCTCGACATCGCGCGCGAGTGGAACACAGCGCACCGCGCCCCCGCGCTCGCGACCCAGAGCTGAGGACGTTTATGGACTCGTTCAAACCCATTATCGCAAAGGTGGCCAGCGGCGGCAGCCTTGGCCGCGCGGAAGCGGAAGCCGCTTTCGAGGCGCTGCTGTCGGGCGATGTGACGCCAGCGCAAATGGGCGGCTTCCTTCTGGCGCTGCGGGTGCGCGGCGAAACGGTGGACGAAATCACCGGCGCCGTGTCGGCCATGCGCGCCAAGATGCTGCGCGTCACCGCCCCGGCGGACGCCATCGACATTGTCGGCACGGGCGGCGACAACGCGGGCTCGTGGAACGTCTCGACGCTGGCCTGCCTGCTCGTAGCCGCCTGCGGCGTTCCGGTCGCCAAGCACGGCAACCGCGCCGCTTCGTCCAAGTCCGGCGCCAGCGACATTCTCACAGCGCTGGGCGTGACGATCGGCCTTCAGCCGCCACAGGTTGAGGCCTGCCTTCGCGAGGCGGGCATCGGCTTCATGATGGCGCCCACACACCACGCCGCCACGCGCCATGTGGCGTCCGTGCGGGTGGAGCTTGGCACGCGCACGATCTTCAACATTCTGGGGCCGCTGTCGAACCCGGCGTCGGTCAAACGTCAGGTTGTCGGCGTCTTCTCGGCCCACCTGCAACGCCCGATGGCGGAAACGCTGCGTAACCTTGGGTCTGACACCGTGTGGGTCGTTTATGGCGAGGACGGCCTCGACGAAATCACCACCACAGGCGCAACCCGCGTCGTGGCGCTCGCGAACGGCGAGATCAGCGAATTTGAAGTCACGCCCGAGGATGCGGGGCTTCCACGTGCAAGGCCCGAAGACCTGCGCGGCGGCGAGCCCGATTACAACGCGAACGAATTGCGCGCCGTGCTCGACGGAAAGCCGGGCGCCTATCGCGACATCTCGCTGCTCAACGCGGCCGCCGCGCTGATCGTGGCCGGTCGCGCCACAAATCTGCGCGAAGGCGCGGACATGGCGGCGCAGGCCATCGCGTCCGGCAAGGCGAAAGCCACACTGGCCAAACTCATCGCCGTTTCCAGCAGGACGTAAGGGAGCATTTTCAACAATGGCCGACATCCTGCACAAGATCGAAGTCTACAAGCGGCGCGAGATCGCTGAGGCGAAAGTCCGCATGCCGCTTCATGCGCTGGAGCGCGCCATCGAAAAGCAGCCGCCCGTGCGCGGCTTTGCGCACGCCATCAAAATGAAGATTGAGGAAGGCGCGTTTGCGTTAATCGCCGAGATCAAGAAGGCGAGCCCCTCGAAGGGCCTCATCCGCGCCGACTTTGATCCGCCAAGTCTTGCCAAAGCCTATGAGAAAGGCGGCGCGGCCTGCCTGTCCGTGCTGACGGACGCGCCATCGTTTCAGGGCGCGCCGGAACATCTCACCGCCGCGCGCAACGCAACGCGGATACCCGCGCTGCGCAAGGACTTTCTTTACGACGCCTATCAAGTTTATGAGGCGCGCGCGTGGGGCGCCGATTGCATTCTCATCATCATGGCCGCCGTCGACGACGAGACCGCTAAAGCCCTCAACAAGGCGGCGCACGACCTGCGCATGGACGTGCTGGCTGAAGTCCATAACGAGGAAGAACTCAAGCGCGCGCTGCGGCTTGAAACCAGACTCATCGGCATCAACAATCGCGATCTGCGCACGTTCCAGACGACACTGGAAGTGAGCGAAACGCTGGCGCCAATGGTGCCCGCAGGCCACATCGTTGTGGGTGAGAGCGGCATCGCTACGCATGACGACTGCCTGCGCCTGTCACGCGCGGGCGTGCGCGCCTTCCTCGTGGGCGAGAGCCTGATGCGCCAAAGCAACGTGACGCAGGCCACGCATGATCTGCTGCACGCCGCGCCGGGACTGGCAAAACGATGAGTAAGCTTACGCACATTGGCGACAGCGGCGAAGCGCACATGGTCGATGTGTCTGACAAAGACGCTACGCATCGCATCGCGCTGGCGGAAGGCCGCGTGGTGATGAAGCGCGAAACGCTCGATCTCATCATCGCTGGCGACGCAAAAAAGGGCGACGTGCTGGGCACTGCGCGCATCGCCGGCATTATGGCAGCCAAACGCACGCACGAACTCATTCCGCTGTGTCATCCGCTAGCGCTGTCGCAGGTCATTGTCGACCTGACGCCGGACGCCGCGCTGCCCGGCGTGCGCGTACGCGCCAGCGCCAAGGTGACCGGCAAGACCGGCGTCGAGATGGAGGCGCTGACCGCCGTCAGCGTCGCCTGCCTGACAATTTACGACATGGTGAAGGCGGTCGATCGTTTCATGACGATCGAGGGCATCGGCATGGTCGAGAAGGCTGGCGGCAAATCAGGCGACTGGAAGCGTCCAGCCGAGCCGGAGGGAACCTGACATGGCGCGCGCCCCTCTTCTGCCCGTTGCTGACGCTCTGGCGCGCATCCTCGCCACTGCCGAGCGTCCGCTTGAGGCGGAGGACGTGGCGCTTGCCGACGCACTGGGGCGGCGCCTCGCGTGCGATCTTGCGGCGAGGCGCACGCAGCCGCCCTGCGCCGTCTCGGCGATGGACGGCTATGCGGTGCGCGCGGCGGACATTGCGACGATTCCTGCACGCCTTCGCGTGCTGGGCGTCAGCGCCGCGGGACATGGCTTTGCGGGTTCGGTTGGGCCCGGAGAGGCGACGCGCATCTTCACCGGCGCGCCTGTGCCCGAGGGCGCAGACACAATCCTCATTCAGGAAGATGCAAAGGCCGAAGGCGGCTATGTGACCGCGCTGGCCAGCGAACCGCTCGGCCGATACGTGCGGCGCGCCGGCCTCGACTTTGCCGTCGGCGACGTGCTGCTCCACGCAGGCCGTCGCATGGGACCGGCGGAACTGGCGCTGGCGGCTGCGATGAACCACGCCACCCTCTCTCTTGTGCGCCGGCCGCGCGTCGCCATTCTCGCCACGGGCGATGAACTTGTGCCGCCGGGCGCCAACCCCGGCCCGGACCAGATTGTCGCCTCCAACAATTTCGCGGTGGGCGCCTATGCGCGCCAGGCGGGCGCAGAGGTGATCGATCTTGGCATTGCAGGAGATGATTTTCCTGCGCTTGAAGCCGCAATCCGCCGTGCGCGGGATTTCAAAGCCGACGTGCTGGTGACGCTGGGCGGCGCCTCTGTTGGCGACCACGATCTCGTGCAAACCGCCCTCACGCGCGAAGGCATGGAGCTGGGCTTCTGGCGCATCGCCATGCGGCCCGGAAAGCCCTTCATGCACGGGCGTATCGGCGACATGCGCATCCTTGGCCTGCCGGGAAATCCGGTCTCCGCCATCGTCTGCGCCGTGCTGTTCCTCGTGCCGCTCGTGCGCGCATTGTCAGGCGACAAGGACGCGGGCGCCGATGCCACACGCCCGGCTGTTTTGGGAGCCGATCTGCCGGAAAATGACCAGCGGCAGGATTATCTGCGGGCGCGGATCAGCGGTCTCAACGAAGGAATCGCCACGGCCACGCCCTTCTCCAAACAGGACTCGTCGATGCTTGGAGTGCTGGCGGAAGCGCAAGGTCTTATTGTCCGCGCGCCTGATGCGGGGCCTGCCAAAAAAGGCGACTCCTGCAGGGTCATGCTGCTGATCTAGACGCAGCGCGGTCTGATCAAATCAGCGCGGACAGCGCAGGGCGCGCTCGACCCGGATGATTTCGTTGATGCGGGCGCGGTTTCTGTTTGAGAGCGGAACGTCATTCTGCTCGACGTAAACGCAACCCGCGTTGCCAAACTGGCGGATGGCGGCGGCCGTGCGGAAGCAATATCCGGCTTCCTTGTAAATCTGGTTTCGCTCAAACCAGAGGCTGTCACACTGATCTTGCGACTGCGCCTGCGCGAAACTGGCGAAACCGGAAAGAAGCACAAGGCCCAAAAGCGTTTTCATGGTCTCACCCCCGTTGCTGGAACGCTACCAGAGCGGACGCGCAATCAGAACCGCATTTTTTGAATGCCTGCGCCGCGCATGGGGCGGCGTGCGACAACTGCAAGGCTTGATCTTGTCTCGCGGCGGCGTCACGATAGAATTTCAACAACGAAGAGCCGAGGGAGGTTCGAGATCCATGCGCGCCTGGTATTTTACGGAAATGCCCTACCCCAACCTGCCCCCGCTGGACACGATTTCCAGCATGCGGGTGAACTTGCCCAGCAAGCACTTCGATCCCAAAATCGGCGCGGATCTCTACAACCGCTATCTCGACGAGCACATGCTCGCCGATGAGGCCGGGCTTGACCTGATGGTCAACGAGCATCACCAGACGGCGACCTGCATCGACACCTGCGCGCCGCTCTCGCTCGCCATCCTCGCGCGCCAGACCAAGAACGCGCAGCTGTGCATTCTGGGCAACCCAATCGCCAACAGGCAGGACCCGATCCGAATCGCCGAGGAGATGGCGATGATCGATTGCATCTCGCGCGGCCGCCTGAGCGCCGGCTTTGTGCGCGGCGTGCCCTACGAGACATTCGCCTCCAACGCCAACCCGACCGAGACGCTTGATCGCCTGTGGGAAGGCGTCGATCTGTGCGTGAAGGCGTGGACCACCACCGACGGGCCCTTCAACTTCGAAGGTCGCTTCACGCACAAGCGCGCCATCAACCTGTGGCCCCGCCCCTACCAGACCCCGCATCCCCCAGTGTGGGTGACAGGATCGAGCGATGTCGATTCAGTGAAGAAGGCGGCGTCGAAGGGCTACGTCTTTGCGACGTTCCTGCAGACCTATGACAAGGTCCGCATGCTGTTTGACGCCTATCGCAGCGCTTACAAGGACAATGGCCAGCCGGGCGGCGGCGGCCTCGCCTTCATGCCGCTGCTCTATGTAGCTGACAATGAAGCGGACGCTGAAGCAGGCGCGCGCGAACTCACCTGGTATTTGAAGGCGAAGGTCGAGCCGCAGTTCCGCAATCCGCCGGGCTACGTGCCGGTGGCGGCGAATATTGTCGGCCTGCGCGGCACAGACGTTCGCTCACGCACCAACGATGCACTTCGTCAGGTTAGCCTTGAAGAGCAACGTGATCTGGGCGTCGTCATGTACGGCACGCCCGATCAGGTCGTCGCGCAAATCAAGCTGGAGTACGAGCGTGTTGGCGGCTTTGATCACCTGCTCATGATGATGCAGGCGGGCTTCCTCGACCACAAGCGCACGGTGAGCAACATCAACCTGTTCGCCAAGGAAGTGTATCCGCAGATCAAGGATCTGCCGGGCATGAGCGCCGACGCGGCGATAGCTGCGGAGTAAAATCAGCCGCGCCGCCGACATACACCTGGCGGCGCCCGGGTTCGACACTTTGCTCAGCGTAATCCAAAACAAAACGGCGGCCTCCCGGCCGCCGTTTCTTGTTCAAAGGTCGTTGATTATTGCGGCTCTATTACTGCGGCTCGATTCCTGCGGCCTTGATGATCGGCCCCATGCGCTCGATTTCCATCAGCAGCCGCTTGTCCGCCTCGGCGCCTGTATCGCGATTGACGATGGCGCCAACGCTTTCGAGGAACTTTGCGGTTTCCGGCGTGGCCGTGATCTGCTGCAGCCAGCCTTCCATCTTCTTGACGATCACGTCCGGCGTTCCGCGCGGGAAATAAACGCCCCACCAAGGCGCGAAGTCGTAACCCTTCAGGCCTGACTCTGCCATTGTGGGAACGCCGGGAAACGAGGCGCTGCGCTGCGCCGTCGTCACAGCAAGCGGCTTCAGGCGGCCTGCACGGACCTGCCCTGCGGCAAAAGTGCCGTCCATGATCATGTAATCGAGCGTGCCGTTTGTAACGTCCGGCAAGGCGTCGGGCGCCGTGCGATAGCCGACGTTGACGCCCGTCGTGCCCGTCATTGTCTTGAACAGCTCGGTCGACATGATGGCGGTCTGGTTCGTCGTGCCGTAGCGGATCTGCTGCTTCGTCTTGAGGTGCTTGACGAGATCCTCGATCGTGTTGAATGGGGA
>CANMLK010000195.1 GCA_947498445.1 Beijerinckiaceae bacterium | reverse complement strand
CCATCGAGCGGTTGCACGAGGAGTTCAAGCGCAGGATCAAGACCCAGACCGTGCTGCCAAGCGCAGAGACCGCCGCGATGTTGTTCTGGGCGCTGCTCGCCTCAGGGCAGATCACAATGCGCAAAGTCGATGGCTGGAAGACCCTCGCCGACAAGCCATCCGATCAACCCATTGACCTCTCCGCATGATCGGATAACTTCATGAAGCTGGAGATCGCGTCAGCCAATTCCAACCACCTTCGCGACGGCACCCCAAATTACGTGACGCCCGTTTAGACGCGACCAAGCGCCGTCTTCACGCGCTCCGGGCTCAAGGGCGCGCTGCGAATGCGAACGGCCGTCGCATCGAAAACTGCATTCGCCAACGCGGCTGCGACAACACGTGCGGCGTGCTCGCCGGCTCCTGCCGCTGGCAGTTCGGGTCGATTGATCAGGACGAAGTCGATCTTCTCGGGGACGAGATTCATGTCGATCGTCGGGTAGGTCGTCCAGTCTCTGCTCGTCACCATGTTTGCGTCGAAAGTGACCTCTTCGCAAAGCGCGCGGCTCGTGGCCCAGACGGTCTGGCATTCAAGCACTTGCTGGAGACCGCGCGGATTTATGATCAGGCCGCAATCGTGTCCGACCGTGTACCGCACCGGCCGCACCCGGCCGGTTGACTTCGACACTTCGACCTCGACGAAGACCGCGACGCACGTGCCTTCCTTCTGCGCAACAGCGACTCCGCGACCCCGCATCAACTCACGGCCACCCTGGCCTGGATTGGGGCCGATGCGATCGTCCCATCCAAACTTCTCGGCCGTTTGCTTGAGAAGCTCATGGTCGCGAGGATCGGTGAGATATTGGAGGCGAAACCGCACAGGATCGCTCTGGGCGACAAGCGCCAGTTCGTCAGTGAATTGCTCGCTTGCGAAGTGACACATCGGGCTCGCCGTCGCACGCAGATGGGCGGTGCGAAGTGGTGATGCGCGATCCAAGAGCGGAGGAATCGTTTCCCATCCGATGCGCTTGTGCTGAAAGCGGTAGGAATCGTTTGGAATGCCGAAAGCCTGAATTGGCTCCAGTTTGAAGCCGAGCAGATGGCCGGCCAGTGTGTTTGCGGCCTTGCGCTCCCATGGCGGCATATCGCGCAGGGAAAAGCCCTTCGTCATGAAATCATAAGCGACGACTTTTCCACTCTCGTCGAATGCTGCTCGCACCCGTTGGATGGACGCGGACCCCTTGGGGTCCCATGCGGTCGCCTCAGCGCGGCTGTACTGCACGCGGACAGGCTTGCCGACGGCGTTGGAAAGAACCGCCGCGTCTGCAGAACAGTCCCCCGCGTCATTGCGGCCGTACGATCCGCTGCCGGCAATCCATATGGTGGTGACATCACGCATTTCCCTGCCGAGCAGCTCGGCAATGCCAATCCGCGCGTCGTAGGGCTTCTGGCTTGCTGTATAAATAGTCACGTGATCCTTGGTTGCATTAGCGACAGCGCATGCTGGACCAAGCGAGGCGTGCGACTGGAAGGGCCATTCATATTCGGCTTCAACCACGCGCAGTTTTTGGGCCTGCGCTTCTTTTATCGCCGCTTCAACCGAACCAACGTTGGACGTGTATTCACGCTTCACGACCTTCGACGAGCGTATGTGATCGTGAAGTTTCTCCTGGGGAGGGAATCCCGGATTGGAGTCCGACCAGGTTACCTTGAGTGCTTCCGCCGCGCGGACGGCGTCCCATTCCTTCTCCGCCACGACGCCAAGAAAGTTTTTGATCCACACGACGCGCGCACCGGCGATCTCTTTCAGCGAGCTCTCGTCAACATTGACTGGCACGGCACCGGCAATCGAGGGCCTCACCATGCGTCCGTGCAACATCCCGGGAAGCCGAACGTCGGAGACGTATTCGAACTTGCCCATGACTTTGGGTGAAATGTCAGTTCGGACAGTCGGAGTTCCGACGATTTTGTATTCGGAAGGAGGCTTGGGTTTGGCGGTTCCCGAAACTTCTAGATCGCGGCCGAACTTCTTGTTCCAGTGCAGTTGAGCGTTGAAGTAGCGGCCGCCTATCAGCTCTGCATAGGAGATGGCGCGTGATGGGTCGGCGGCAACAGTGACGACGCCGTTAGAAACGCGAAGAGAGGAGACCGGCGAATTGAGCTTTCTGCTTGCCATCTCCAGAAGAAGCATTCGCGCTTCCGCAGCGGTAATACGCATGAGGGCGCCTCCTTCCCGCACGCCGCTGTCCGAGGTTGCGCCGCCATGATTGATCGTCGTCGCGCTGTTTCCCATCAGCACCCTGATCCGCTCAAAGGCAACGTCGAGTTCCTCGGCGACGATCAATCGAACAGCGACGTCCAACCCTTGCGCCACATCGATTTTTCCGAAGAAGCAGGTCACGTCTCCGGCTTCATCGATGGAAAGCCAGGAATCAAGCTGGCTTGGCGTGAACGACGGGCGCTTCATTGCGCCATCTGTCAACGGCGCTTGGCCACTGCTTGAAGCGGGGGTCGATAAAGAGATGACGAGCGCGCCAGCGCCGCTGATGAACGCTCGGCGGGTGTGGCGCGTGGTAAGTGCGTCGCTCATTTCACGTCTCCCACCATCATTTGTGAGGCCCTCTTGATCGCCCGAACGACAGCAAGGTGTGTGCCGCAACGGCACTTTATGTTCTCGACGGCGGTTTTGATCTCCATCTCGGTGGGGCTAGGACTTGACTTCAGAAGCGCGACCCCCGTCATTAGAAACCCATTTAGGCAGTAGCCGCACTGGGACGCCTCCTCGACAATCCATGCAGACTGCAAAGGATGAGGCGCGTTCGCGCTGCCGATGCCTGCGAGCGTTGTTATTTTTGATGAAGAGATCGCCGACAATGGCGTTACACAGGACCTTGTCGGCTGCCCATCAATGTGAACGGTGCAGGCGCCGCACTGCCCGAGACCACATCCGAAACGTGGGTTGTTCATGCCGAGTTCGTCGCGTAACACGTACAGAAGAGGCATGTTTGGATCATCGACTTCTAAGGTTCGGTTGACCTCATCGACAGAGATTGAATAACTCTTCGCCATGTCATCCCTCCGTGTCATGAAATTAGCAAAGTCGTTTAGTTTTCATAATTGAAATTCGCGTCACACTTTCAAGTGTAGGTTCTGTAGCTTTTTGCACAAGACGTTTTTTCTGCCGACTAATGCATGAATTCATGCCGAGGATGCATCAAGATTGCTGGCGACTACGAAGACGTTCCCGCCTTGTCAGCGCTTCCTGCTCCTGGCTGTTCCGTCCAGTCCAAAGCTGAATGTCGTTGATTTCCGACGTAGCCTGTCAGACATGACGCTGAACAAAGTTCCCCAATACAAGGGTTTGTGGCAGCTACACCTCCGAAAAGGGCCGATCTGAGGAAGAGTTGGTGGCATAGATATTGCTCAATGGCGAAACGGTGTTAGCGTTGCGCGCACGATGAGTTTGTAAGGGGAGGGTTTCCATGAACAGGGTTTTGCTGCCTCTGAACCCGCTTCGCGGCTCCCGGTCAGCAAATGTATATCTCGCCCTGGGAGATATCGTACTCATGGCTGCCGCATTCATCGCGATTTCATGTAACGGATTTGCCGCGGCCCCGCTTTTCCTGGGATGCTTTTGCTTCCGTGCGGTTTGCATCATGAACATGACCGGTGCATTTAGACAATCAAAGGCATTGAGCACTGGGCTTGTTCCTTTGGCGTTAGCCGACGTCATTTTCCCGATGGTGTTCATTCTTGCTTGCACAGATGAAGACGCTCGTCATGAAATCCACGATTGGGGAACTGGTGTTTGGCGGCCTGTTTGCTCTCGTCAGGTAATCATCAGGCTTTCAAGGGCGACCGCCAACGATGGAATGAAAGGTCTTGATCACGTCAGGCGGTGTTCGCGAAATCTCTTCCACGAGCTGCTGAATTTCCGCTCCCCCAACAGGTTCAACGGGCGCGCCGAGCCGAGTTGCTTCGCTCTGGAAGCCAGGGTCCTTCATCGTCTCATCAAAAGCCTTGCGTAATGCACTCACCCGGGCCGCTGGAACATCGGGCGGAGCGACGACGAGGCGCGCCATCAGCTGCGCTGCGAGGATGAGGTTGATGATCTGCTTTTGCTCTTCGGTCTTCACTAGTTCGGTCACAAGTGCGACGTGCTGCAACTCTGGCAGTCTCTTATGAGCGAATTGAATGAGTACGTCGACTTTCTTGTCGCGCACCCAATCGGGGCGCGTCGCCAGGAGCGCAGACCACGCGATATTGCAGCGTCCGTCGACTTCACCGCGCTCAAGCGCGAGATTAACTTCGTTGCCTCCAGGGTAGCCCTTGATCGCACGCAACTTTGCGCCGAATAAATTATTGAGAATATTGACGTGACTTTCGTTCGTCGCACCCATTTTGAGGTCGCGGCTCATGAAGTCGCTCAAGTTCTTCACGCCAGTCGCGTGCCAAGTGATGCAGATGCTGACATCAATGTTGACGTTGCCGACCCAGTTGAATCGCTCTGGTGCGAAGCGGGCGGCGGGATTGTTCCAGAGCGCTTCAAAAGCTGCGTACCGGCTGAATGTTCCAATGGACAAGCCGTCTTTCGATGCCGTGTTGTAAAGTTGGTTCGCAGCGATAAGTCCATTTGCGCCCGGAATATTCGAAGGCGAAATCTGCGGACTTCCAGGAATATAGCGACCCATGTGGCTGGCGATGAGCCGTCCATAAAGGTCTGTTCCATCGCCGGGTGACGATCCGATGTACATGGTCATGCGCTTGCCGCGGTAAAAGTCCGCGACCTCGTCCGCCGTGGTAGGCGCGGCGATCGCGCCAAGGGCAAGTGCTGTGAGGAAAGGCGAAATGGTCCATCCGAGCGTCTTCAACGGGCATTCTCCCAGTATGCTTGCGAGGTAAGTTCAGCCGCGGCCCAGCATGTTAGCACTGTCACTACGAAATCTACTTCAATTGTATTCCCTGCTTTCGCATGAGTTGCGTCGTAAACTTGATAGCATCGTCCGGCGTCTCGGCGAGTGTTCGGATGTAGCTTTCAACTTCCTTGTGGTTGACCGGAAAGAAGCCGTCGCTGATCCTTTCACCCTCTTCGAGAAACTCCGGATCGACCGCAATCTTCTCGAAGGCCGCGCGATAAACTTGGACAATGTTGTCCGGGGTATCCGGATGCAGCCCGAGCCACTTGTCTGCAGTATTCATTGCCAGCCAGTAGTCGAACGACTTCTGTGCAATGGGATCAGTGATCTTGCCTTCAAGCCGATCTGTCAGCAAAGGCGCATCGCCAAAGTCCGGGCGACCGATCGACTTTCCATCCTTGATCATGCCGGATTGATTGATGATCGTCATTTTTCCCGCTTTGAGGCGATCAGCGAGAGAGAAAATGTTTCCGGTCGTCGTCATATCGATTTCGCCCCGGTCGAGCGCGATCATAAGTTCGTTAGTTCCGGGATAGCCGGTGACCCACTTTACGTTCCAGCCCTGATATTCAACGCCCCAGAGGACAACCTGCATGCCTTGGCGCGGAATAGGCCCTGATGATCCCATGATTGCGGGAAGTCCGGACTTGTTGAGCAATCGCTCCCTTCCTTCGGCGGAGATCACAAGTGCGCTCCCGCCGCGTCCAATTCCGCCAACGATCCTGAACTTGGTCGGATCATATCTGGCTGTCGGTGCCCGCACGTTAATTGGATCCAGCGCAGATGCGCCGCCCATGATGAGCAACAATCCGTCCGCCTGTGACCTCATGACGACGTGATTGAGCGCGGTCATGCCGCCTGCACCCGGCATGTGCTGAAGGGAAACACTTGGTTGGCCAGGCAGGTATTTCTTGAGAAATTTGGATAGCAAAAATCCGGCCGCATCCGTTCCGCCGCCCGGATTAAAGCCGATCTGCATCACGATGTTTTTGCCAGGAGGAGGGAAGTCCGCTGCGCTTGCCGTGGAGCTTCTCTCTGCCAATGAAAAACAGACGAACACGATGGCGGCGCCAATGGCGAGAGCTGAGCGGAGTTTGAACATCACAATCTCTCCTGGCTTAAGCGAGCGAAAACGCCGTCTGGGTCCTTCCACTCGTCGCGTCGATATAAAAGTTATGCTTTCTCAGGGCTCCATAGGTCCTTGTACTGCGTTGCGACGAGTTGTTCGAAGGCGACGGGCTCGGCCAGAAGCCCCTGTTTCACGCAGAATTCATTAAGGCCATCGATCGCCTTCCGTGTGACAGTAGCATCGTAATACGGAGCATCGCGTTCAACCAGAGATGTGATAATTTCAGCCTCTTCTGGGGGAAACACTTGGCTGCCGACTTCGGTCGCCAATTGCGGGTTCGCCCTCAATGCGGCCTGCGTCTTGACAATGGCGCGGACTGCGCCTCCGGCTACATCTGGATGGGACTCGACAAAGGCTTCGGACGCGCATAGGGCAGGGAAAGTATAAAAGCGCGCACCTGGTGGCCCATCTCCCCGGCGAAGATCTATGTGGAGCTTTGCAAGGCCGGAGCGAACGGCGATTTCAAGGCGCATGCCATTACCCCAGAACGCGTCCGAAATGCCGTCGCGCAGAGCGACAAGGCCGTCGGTTCCCCTGAACATGTTCGCTTTACCGGTCGACGGGCTTTTCACGATCCTGACGTTATCGCGATCGAGATGGAGCCCAGCTTGGGCGAGCATATGACGAAGGCCGAGGCCCGGAGAGCTTTGCGATGACGAGATCCGCAGGCCCTTCAGGGCGTTTAAGTCACCGCGCCTGACATCGAGATCCGCGCGGATACCCATGAACCAGTATGAATACTGCGCGAGCGCACAGAGAATCTTCACGCCCCGAAAGCCCGGGAATGTCTTGAGGGGACCGTATACGGGCCCACCAAAGAAATGCACGCTGCCGTCGTTCAATCCCTTCGTGTTCTGCTCCGCCACGGTGCTTCCCACGACTGGGGCCACTTCGATTCCTTCATCCTTGAAAAAGCCGAGCGTGACGGCGGCTGTCGCCACAAAATAGGAAGGTGAACCAAGATCGGCGACTGCCAGTCTAAACAAGAGAACGATCCTTCTCTTCAGCACTCCAGGCGAGGCGGGGCGCTCACAAGTCGTCGTCAGACGACATATTTTCTAACATGCTTTCGGTTGTCAAGAAATT
This sequence comes from Beijerinckiaceae bacterium, assembly GCA_947498445.1. Taxonomy (GTDB): domain Bacteria; phylum Pseudomonadota; class Alphaproteobacteria; order Rhizobiales; family Beijerinckiaceae; genus Terripilifer. The sequence continues at coordinate 235 of CANMLK010000195.1, read as the reverse complement.
ATGACTAATCTCGATCCATTCATGCTCGTATGGCATGATCCTATGCTGGGGGTGCACTTGCGCAACCCAGAATTGAGAGGGGCGCAGTCTGGCTCAGTCTTTCGAGGAATATCTTTCGTTATTCCGTGAGATCATTACAATCCTGCCACTTCCGAACAGCGCAGGGGTTCAACATTCATGAATTTGCGGCAAATGGAAGCGTTCAAGACATTGATGCTTTCGGGCTCGGTGACGT
>CANMLK010000194.1 GCA_947498445.1 Beijerinckiaceae bacterium | reverse complement strand
CTTGAAGCCGCCCGTCGGCAACAAGCTGGTGTTTGAAGGCACGGACACGATCGTGCAGGTCGTGGGCGGTCCAAATGCGCGCGCCGATTATCATGATGATCCGGTGGAAGAGTTCTTCTACCAGCTCAAGGGCGACATGGTGCTCAAGGTGCACGACGAGGGCAAGTTCTACGACGTGCCGATCCGCGAGGGCGAAGTCTTCATGCTGCCCGCGCATGTGCGCCACTCGCCGCAGCGCCCGCAAGAAGGCTCCATCGGCCTCGTCGTCGAGCCGTCACGCCCGCCGGGGACTGTGGACGGGTTCGAGTGGTTCTGCTTTGAATGCGGCACGAAACTGCATCGCATCGAAGTAACGGTCGAGAACATCGTGCGCGATTTGCCGCCTCTGTACGAGGCATTTTTTGCAGATGAGAAAAAGCGCACGTGCACGAATTGCGGTGCGTTGCATCCCGGCAAGAAGCCCCCTGAGGGGTGGGTAAAACTATAAACGGCGGCGTCGATCGTTTGGCTTATTTGCAATTTCTGGAGGGTTTGATGACTTTGAAGGGGTTTGTCTCTGGCGCGGCGTTTGCGCTGCTCTCATATGCGCCCGCCATGGCGCAGCAGCCGGTCAAGATCGGCATGGTGACGACGTTGTCGGGACCCGGCGGCTATCTCGGGGCGGATATGCGCGACGCATTCAATCTCGCCATTGAAATGGAAGGTGGCAAGCTCGGCGGCGTGCCCGTGCAAGTGCTTGTTGAGGACGATGCGCTGAAGCCGGGGCAGGGCAAGGAAATTGCCGAGCGCTTCATGAAGACCGAGCGCGTGAAGCTTCTCACGGGCATCATCTTCTCAAACGTCGCTGGCGCCGTTGTGCCGGACGTGCTGGACAACGGCGGCGTCTATGTGAGCCCCAATGCGGGTCCGTCAAACTTCGCGGGCAAGGAATGCCACGCGAATTATTTCGTCGTATCATGGCAGAACGATACGCTGCACGAGAGCGCGGGCCAGAACGCCACAAACCTCGGCTTCAAGCGCGCCGTTGTGCTGGCGCCAAACTATCAGGCTGGGCGTGACGCCATCTCCGGTTTCAAGCGCTTCTTCAAGGGCGAGGTCCTCGGCGAAATTTATACGCGCCTTGACCAGACGGACTTTGCGCCGGAAATGGCGCAAGTGCGCGCCGCCAAGCCAGATGTCGTGTTCCAGTTTCATCCGGGTGGGCTCGGCATTACGTTCGCGCGCCAGTATCAGCAGGCGGGCTTGCTTGAAACCATCCCCATGGTTGTCGCCTCGCCTTCGCTCGACTCCGTCATCCTCAAGGCGATTGGCGACGCTGCACTGGGCATTCACATTTCCAGCCACTGGAATTCGGATTTACCGAATGCGGCGAACAAGGAATTCGTCGCCGCGTTCCAGAAGAAGTACGGCCGCATCCCGAGCTATTACGCGAGCCAGGGCTATGACACGGCCCGCGCGATTGGGGCGGCGCTGAAAGGAACCGGCGGCAAGGTTGACGATACGAAGGCTTTCAGCGACGCCATGCGCAAAGCCGATTTCCAGTCCGTGCGCGGCGACTTCAAGTTTGGCCCCAACAATCACCCGATCAACGACTGGTATTCGCTGCGGGTCGAGCGCGCCTCTGACGGCAACCTGGCCATTGTGACCAAGGCCAAAATTCTTGAAAACCACAGCGACTTCTACGCCAAAGACTGCAAGATGTGAGATTGCAGCTTTGCGTGTGATCTGATCGATTTGTCATGGCCGGGCGTACCCCGGCCATGATGTTGTCGGGGGAATGATTTTGCCAAGCGTCCGGAAGCGTCAATGTCGCTGCTGATCGAACAGGCGCTCAATGGCGTGCAGCTTGGCTTCATGCTGTTTTTGCTCGCGGCAGGCCTCACGCTGATCTTTGGCATCATGGGCGTGATCAATCTCGCTCACGGTTCGCTTTACATGATCGGCGCTTTCGCGATGGCGTGGGTGGCTAACGTCACCGGCTCGTTTCTGATTGCTGCGCTTGCGGGGCTTCTGACGGCAGGCGCCATTGGCATGCTGATGGAGTATTTCATCATTCGGAAACTCTACACGCGCGATCATCTGGATCAGGTGTTGGCGACATTCGGGCTGATCCTGTTCTTCAACCAGCTCACCGTTCTGTTGTTCGGGCGTCAACCGCTGTTCGTGCAAATTCCGGGTTTTCTTGAAGGCTCCATTCTGCTTTTCGGAGACGTGCGCTATCCGGTTTACCGGATAGCGATTATCGCCGCTGGCCTGCTCACAGCGATTGGTCTTTACCTGCTGATCGCGCGCACGCGCCTTGGCATGTTGATCCGCGCGGGCGCGGCAAACCGCGACATGGTGCGTGCGCTGGGCGTGGATATCCGGCTGCTCTACACGGTTCTGTTTGGGCTGGGCGCCATGCTTGCGGGCCTTGCAGGGGTGATGGCGGGTCCCATCCTGTCGGTGCAGGTAGGTATGGGCGAGCAGGTGCTGATCCTCACGTTCGTCGTTGTGGTGATTGGCGGAGTGGGCTCCGTGCGCGGCGCTTTTGTGGGCGCGATGATCGTGGGTGTGGTCGACACGATGCTGCGCGCTTTCTTGCCGCAGGCGTTTCGCCAGCTGATGGCAGGGCCGGATGCGGACGCGTTGGCTGCAGGCTTTTCCGCCATGGGCGTATACATGCTGATGGCGTTCGTTCTCCTGGTGAAGCCGAAGGGACTCTTGCCCGCCCATGGCTGACCTGAAGACGACTGTCGCTCCAGCAAGCGCGGGGCGCACATACGCCATCATTGCAATTGTTCTGGCATTGCTCGCGGCCTTGCCGTTCATCGCAGACGCGATTGGCCAACCTGCGCTGACGTCGCTTGCGACGCGCATCTCCATTCTTGCGATTGGCGCCGCCAGCCTCAATCTGGCGCTTGGATATTGCGGCCTTGTAAGTTTTGGCCACGCCGCGTGGTATGGCGTCGGCGCGTACGTCGTCGGCATCATGTATCGACATTCCGTGAGCGGCGATCCGTTCCTTGGGTTTTCCATTGGCAGCGATCAATTGCTGGTGACGCTGCCCCTCGCAATCCTGATCAGCGGCCTGTTCGCGCTTGTGCTGGGCGCGTTGTCGCTGCGTACGTCGGGCGTGCAGTTCATCATGATCACGCTGGCGTTCGCGCAGATGCTGTTCTTCTTCTTCGTCGCGTTGAAAGCATACGGCGGCGATGACGGGCTCATCGTGCGCCGGCGCAACGTTTTGCCATTTATCGACACGCGCGATGGGCCGACGTTCTATTGGGTGTGTCTGTTCTTTGCGGTTGCGTGGTTTGCGCTGATGTCGCGCATCGTCACGTCACGCTTTGGCCGCGTGCTGGAAGGCATCCGCCAGAGCGAGCGGCGCATGGCCGCCATCGGCGTCTCTACCTATCCTTACAAGCTCGCCTGCTTCGTCATATCAGGCATGGGGGCCGGACTTGCGGGTGCGCTTATGGCGAACCACGCGCGCTTCGTGTCGCCCGACATGCTGCACTGGACGCAGTCTGGCGAGTTCATGATCATGGTGATCCTGGGCGGCGCGGGCACGTTGTTTGGCGCGGCTGCGGGCGCGGTCGTGCTGATCGGGCTTGAAACACAACTAGCCGCCTTGACCGAGCATTGGCAGGTCATTCTTGGGCCCTTGCTGGTGCTGATGATCATTTTTACGCGCGGAGGGCTGAGCGGGCTTGTGCGGCTCTTGCGGGGTGGCCGCAATGAGTGAGCCGCTGCTGCGCGTGTCACGCCTGTTCAAGCGTTTTGGCGGCGTCAACGCGACCGACGATCTGTCGCTTGATGTGTGCGTGGGCGAGATCCACGCGCTCATTGGACCTAATGGCGCCGGCAAGACGACGTTTATCGGCCAGTTGATGGGCGAGATACGCCCGGATGCGGGCGATATTCATTTTGACGGCGCGTCCATCAACGCGCTCTCGACGGCTGCACGCGTGCGGCGCGGGATTGCGCGCACGTTCCAGATCACGGAATTACTGAGCGAAGACACCGCGCTCGCCAATGTCGCGCTGGCCGTGCAGGCCGGGCAGGGCCATTCGTTTCGCTTCCTCGGCAATGCGGGCGTTGATCCTTCGCTGCTTGGTCCTGCGCGCGAATATCTTACTGCCGCAGGCCTTGCCGAGCGCACCGACGTGCGTGTGTCCGAGCTTTCGCATGGCGAGCGCAAGCAGCTCGAACTGGCGATTGCGCTGGCTTCAAAGCCGCGCCTGCTTTTGCTGGATGAGCCGATGGCGGGTCTTGGCGCGGCGGAGAGCCGCCGCATGGTCGATACGCTTTCAGGCCTGAAAGGGTCCATCGCGATGTTGCTTGTCGAGCACGACATGGACGTTGTGTTCGCGCTGGCTGATCGCATCTCCGTGCTGGTGTATGGCCGGGTCGTCGCGTCAGGATCGCCGGCCGAGGTTCAAGCCGACAGTCAGGTGCGCGCGGCGTATCTGGGTGAGGGAGACGCCTGATGCTGCGCGTCGAAAATCTTGCCGCCGCTTATGGCTCCAGCCGCGTCCTTTTCGACGTTACGTTTGAAGTGGGCGAGGGCGAGTTCGCTACGCTGCTCGGCCGCAACGGAATGGGCAAAACCACAACGATCAAAACGATTATGGGCCTCGTGCCCGCGCGCGGCGGGCGCGTCGTGTTTGATGGCGTTGACGTGACCGGCAAGACGCCGGAAGCCATTGCGCGCCTCGGCGTTGGGCTTGTGCCTGAGGGGCGCCAGATTTTCCCCACGCTGACTGTGCGTGAAAATCTCGTGGCGACAGCCGCCGACAGGTTTGGGCGGGACAATCCGTGGAATCTTGAGCGCGTGTACGATTTGTTTCCCCGCCTGGGTGAGCGCCACGGGCAATGGGCGCGTACGTTGTCGGGCGGCGAGCAGCAGATGCTGGCTATCGGGCGGGCGTTGATGACCAACCCGCGCCTGCTCATTCTTGATGAGGCGACGGAAGGACTGGCTCCAGTGATCCGTGCGGAAATCTGGTCCGTGCTCAGCGCCCTGAAGGCGCAAAATCTGTCGATCCTCGTGGTCGATAAAAGCATCGACGTGCTGCGGCGCATGGCCAACACGCATAACGTGATCGAGAAGGGGCACATCGTCTGGACAGGCGACGGCGCGGCGCTCGACCGCGACAGGGAGAAGGTGAATGGCTGGGTCGGACTCTGAGCCTCGCCTCATCGAGGTTGAGACTGCGTGCCAGGGTGGCGACGTGGCCGCGCTTGCGCGGGCGCTCGTGCTGGCTGGCGGCAAGCTCGCTGCAGCCGGGGCAGCGCCGCCGCAGATGATTGAGATGATCTGGCGTGCGCCCGATCTCGCCGCCATTCATCCCGCGCGCCGCGAAGTTGATCTTGCGCGGCGCGAAGCGTTCGCGGGTTTTCGGCCCGCCTTGCGGCTTGAACAGTGCGCGGGCGACGAGATTCAGGTTGTCCTGCGCGCATTAATTGCTGCGCCACGCGCTGATGATCAGCCTGTGTTTCAGGGCTATACGCGCGCGCAGCTGGCGGCGCAGATGAGCCCGCGCGCGCAAGTGCCGGACATGAGCGCGGTGTTTGCGAAATGGACCGCCGAGGGCGCCGCCGCCCGCGCGCGTTTGCCGGGCGGGCTCGAGATTGCGTACGGCCCGCATCGCGACCAGGTCCTCGATCTTTATCGCCCGGTTGGCGTGGAGCGCCCGCCCGTGTGGGTTTTTATCCACGGGGGTTATTGGCAGGCGTCCACCAAGGATCAGCACGCGCAGTTTTGCACCGGCATGGTGGAGGCTGGTTACGCGGTGGCGAACATCGACTATGGCCTTGCGCCGGAGACGCCGCTGGCGCGCATTGTTGAACAGGTGCGCGCGGCGCTGTGGTTTCTTGTGCGCGAAGCGGGCGCGCTGGGGGTGGACGCATCGCAGCTGCATGTGAGCGGCCATTCCGCAGGCGGACATCTGGCCGCGTTCATGGCGTGCGATCCGTTGTGCCCGCCGCTGGCTTCCGCGCATCCGTTGTCGGGCGTGCTTTTTCTTGAATCGCTGATGCACCTGCCAATGGGCAAAATACTCGGCGTCACCACGCTGGATGACGTTGCGCAGCTATCGCCGCATGGCATGCGCCCCCGCGCGGGCGTGCGGCTCGCATTTGCGGTGGGCGGAGCCGAGAGCGACGAGTTCAAACGCCAGAGCATCGACCTCGCGCGTGCATGGGCCGCGCCTGCGCCGCTTATCGCGCCGGGCGCCAATCATTTCACGTTGCCGGAAGGGCTGCGCGACGGAGAATTGCTTGCGCAGGCGAAGGCTCTTTGCGGCGGCTAAGTCAGCGTCAGCGCTTCAATCAGTCAACGCGTCAATCCGTCAACACGTCAATCAGTCAACACGTCAATCCGTCGACACGTCAATCCGTCAATACCTGCACGCGATCGGCGGCGGCTCCGGCGCGTCGTGCGAGGCGCGGGGTCAGTTCACCGAAAATCGAGCGGCACATGTCGGTGACCATGTGGACGCTGGTGTCCTCGCGTTCGCGCATCCAGATCGCGTTGATGCTGCGGATTGGCGTGATTTCGGGAAATGTCGCGATCTCGACATCTTTTTCGGTGAGGCCGCCGCACAGAATGCAAAGCGGAGTGCTGGCCGCCCATCCTTGGCCGCTCTTCACAAGATCAAGAAGCGCCACCGAGGAGTCGAACTCCAGATTTCCGCGCGTCTCGACGCCAAAGCGGTCGAATTGATGTTTGATGATTTGGCTGAGCCGCCTGCGATGGCCGTAGCGAATGAAGTCGAGTTTTGCTGCGAGATCCTCCATCTCCGCCCAGTCGCGCGGCGGCGTCGTGCCCTTGGGTAAAACCATGACGACGGGTTCGGCGAACAGCGGCTTTTGCACCATGGCTTCGTCCTGATCGGCCATCTGCTCGCTGGTGATCGTCATGTCGAGATCGCCAGCGCGCAACTCCGGGCCCAAAGGATGGGTGGTGCCGCTAGTGATCGACAGCGCGCCGACGCTGCTGGAGAGTTTGCGAACCAGAAAAGGCAGAAGAGCGTTGGCGACAGACTCGACGATGCCGAGTCGCAATTGAGGAATGTCGTAGGCTTTGTAGCTGGCGATACCCTGTTGCAGGTCATCGATCTGGTGCATCAGCCCACGGCCGCGCTTTCGCAGATATTCGCCGCCCGGCGTCAGGCGCGGCGGGCGGACGCTGCGATCCATCAGAGTAATGCCGAGGGGGATGTCCCGCTCAATGTTGAAAATTGCGGTTCGGGCCTTGCCTCGTTTGATGATTACGCGGCCTTTGATGTCTCATCAAGTCCGAAGTGGTTGGCGTGATGACGTTGCAGTGCGTCGCGCAGGGTGGGCAGTTGGTCACGGGCTT
>CANMLK010000193.1 GCA_947498445.1 Beijerinckiaceae bacterium | reverse complement strand
GTCCAGACCATCGCCGACGCTGGACACGCGCCCTTCCTCGACGCGCCGGCGTCATTCAACGCGTTGCTGCTTCAGTTCTTGCGCAACGTCGCGCAACTGCGCCAGGCGCCGCCCGCCCCGCCATCGGATCAGGAGGACAGAAAACGCCTGCGCGCCTGAGGGCGTAGTTAATCTTTGCGTCGCAGCCTGGCTGGCGAAATCTTTGGACTCGGCGCACCCCTGCGACGTACGGGAAGCGGACCGCAAGCCAAATCCAGTCCCATGGTCAATATTCACAGGCGATCGTCACGGCTCATGGCGCGCAATTCGGCGACTTCGTGAGCGGTCGAGGTCGGCCCCGGCTCTTGGTCTTCAGCAACAGGCGTCGACTTCCTCGCCATCCGCACCCCTTTCGCGCAGACATTGCATACGTCAGCGGGACCGCAACAAATGGCTCACCGCCAGACCGCAAATCCCATGCCGCTGCCGGTGCCTGCTTCCGTGCGATAGCAGGCGGCGTAATCAATAATTTTCATCGCGAGATTCGTTTCAGCCAGTATGCCGGCAACGACAATCCAGTTCTTGATCTCGGACGTTCCCGAACGGAAATAGATCTCGGGTTCGCTCACCAGGCGCTCGTAGTCGCGTGTCCTCATCGCATCGAGCAACCGCGCGTCCATCTCTTCGTCGACGACAAAATGCGTCATGCCGCCTGATGCCGCCACGGCGATCCGCTCGCCGCCCGGCCATGCCTTAAGCGCACGACCAAGCGCCCGACCAAACTCGAAGCACCGGCGTGTCGATGGCTGATTAGGTGGATAATACGTATTCACCATGACGGGGATCAGCGGCGGGCGCTTGGACAGAATGCGCCGGTAGATAAATCCGAAGGAATGGCCAAGCCGTCGAGGAACGCCCGCATCTGACGGCTGCGCGGCGCAGGACGTCACATCAAATCCACTGCCAATGGCGCTCGACACAAGGTGGGACGCCAGCGCCGAAGGACAGGCATATGTCTCGTCCCGCTCGGGATAATAAATCTGCGCCGCGTAACTCAGGCCAAAACTGTTCTGATGCTCAGTTTCTGCTTCGGATAGCGCCCGATTCAACAGCTGATCGCCATGAAAGATGGAAAAGGCCGGCTGAATATCGGGCATGAACCATTCGTGATGATCGTCCCCGATGATCAGCAACGCGTCAGGATTGGCCTCCTCACAAACACGGCCAAGTTCGTCGAGGCTGCGCTGACAGCGCGCAAAACGGTCAGCGCGCACATCGGCCGCGTTCAAGGCCACAAATTCGGGGCCCCGCGCCTGAAGCAGCGATGCAAAGTCATAGGTCTTGTCGCGCCAGGCGAGTTCGCTGTTGCGACGATCGACGGCGCCCCGCAGGTCCCATTCATGCGGAGGCGTTGCAAGCAGGGGCCCATGCGACGTGGCGAAACCAAGAACTATCTCTGCCATGCCGCGCCAGCCTCCCTGATTGCGGCGTCCAGCCGCGCTGGAGCAGTTTGCCCACCGAGAGGCGCAGGAATCAAGGGTTTTGGACCATCGTCACGCAGGCGGCGGCGGGGCCTGCACTGCCGCCGCAGGCGACGCGGGGCGAAACTTCAGCCACACCCAATGCAGGAAATAAACGACAAGCGAGCCGAGCACCGCGGCCAGCAGGTCGCGGGCGGAGATAGCGATCTTGTCGAGATTGGGAAAGAGATTGAACATCGCAAACGCGCCGCCCCCGACCAGCGCCCCCGTGACGCCCAGCATCAGATTGCGAAGCACGCCGAAGCCGCGCGTGCGCGCAGTCAGCGCCAGCGCAGCCAGACTGCCGCCTGCGAGCCCCACGAGAAGCCAGGTGAGAACATTGTAAACACCCACGGACATGACGCCCTCGCTTGATTGGCCACTAAAGTTTCTCACTCGAACGCCCGATTGGTCAGGCGACGGAAAACCGTCAGCCAGACGGGCGGCCACGTTGCTTCAGGTCACCACATCAGGCGCACTGCGCCCGGTGTAGCCCGGAATGTCGGCAAGCAACGACGCTTTGGCCGCAAGCGGCGCCATCACATCCGACACGTCGAGGCCATGACGCGATTGATCTGCCTCGAACATTTCGAGATAGACGCGCAGCGTCGCCCCCACTGTGCCTGTGCCTGACAGGCGGAAAACAATGCGCGACTCGTCCTCGAACAAGATGCGCACGCCCTGATTGGACGAGAGCGAGCCATCCACCGGATCGAGATATTCAAACTCGTCGGCCTTTGCGATGCGGCTGCCCTGGATGCTTTGTCCCGTCAGGGCAGGAAGCCGCGCCCGCAATGACTTCATGAGATCGGCTGCGCGATCAGCGTCGATCTCTTCGTAATCGTGGCGGACATAGAAATTGCGGCCGTACTCGGCCCAGTGCGCGCGCATGAGATCCAGAACGCTCATGCGCCGGACCGCGAGGATGTTGAGCCACATCAAAATGGCCCACACGCCGTCTTTTTCACGCACATGGCTGGAGCCGGTGCCCGCGCTTTCTTCGCCGCATATCGTGACCATGCCGGCATCGAGCAGATTGCCGAAGAATTTCCAACCCGTCGGCGTCTCGCACATGTTGACGCCCAGCTTGCGCGCCACGCGGTCGGCCGCCCCGCTGGTGGGCATGGAGCGCGCGACACCCGCGATGCCGCCCGCATAACCTGGCGCGAGATGCGCGTTGGCGGCAATGACGGCGAGACTGTCCGACGGGCTGACGAAGCAGGACTTGCCGATGATCAGATTGCGGTCGCCGTCGCCATCCGACGCAGCGCTCAGATCGGGCCCATCAGCGCGCATCGCCGCGTTATAGAGGTGGGCCGCGTGCACAAGATTGGGGTCAGGGTGATGGCCGCCAAAATCAGGCAGCGGCACGGCGTTCAAAACGCAGCCCGCTGGCGCGCCCAACGCCTTCTCGAAGATGGCGACGCCATACGGCCCGGTGATCGCGCCCATGGCGTCAAAGCTGAACCGGAAGCCGCCGCGAAAAAGCTCGCGGATACGGTCAAAGTCGAACAGCTTTTCCATCAACGCCTGATAATCGGCGACCGGGTCGATAACCTCGACGACAGAATCCTGCAGCTGCGTTTCGCCAAGGCTGTCGATATCGACGTCTGGCGCCTCGAGGATGCGATAAGCGTCGATCACCTTGCTGCGCGCGTAGGCCGCTTCGGTGAACCCTTCGGGCGCCGGACCGCCGTTCGCGATGTTGAACTTGACGCCAAAATCGCCATCCGGCCCGCCCGGATTATGGCTGGCCGAGAGAACAAGCCCGCCAATCGCCTTGCGCTGACGGATCACGTTGCTGGCCGCGGGCGTCGAAAGAAAACCGCTGCGCCCGAAGATGATCCGGGCAAACCCGTTGGCGGCGGCGATCTTGAGCGTGATCTGGATCGCCTCGCGATTAAAGTAACGCCCGTCGCCGCCTACCACCAGAATTGCGCCTTGCCGCCCTTCCACGCAATCGAACACCGATTGAACGAAGTTCGCCAGATAATGCGGCTGCTGAAAAACGGGCACTTTCTTGCGAAGACCGGAGGTGCCGGGGCGCTGGTCTGAATAGGGATTGGTGGCAATTATACGGATCATGTCTCGCCTCGGGACGTCAGAAATCGCTCTTGCGTTCTCTGGATACGCTCAAATCGTGGCTGATCGCCTAACGGGCCGCAACATCGATCGCAAAAACCCGAGACGCCGCAATCGACAACCCTTTACGCAGCGTTATAGTCCCGTGTCTGGGCCGGAAACCTCGCAAATGTCAGTCAAAGTTGTTTATTTTCAACTTCCGATCGTCCTGTCCGCCTTTCTGCTCTTCCTCCTCCAGCCGATCATGGCCAAGCAGATCCTGCCCTGGTTTGGCGGATCGGCCAGCGTCTGGAACACGTGCGTCTTTTTCTTCCAGTTGTTGCTGCTGCTGGGCTACCTCTACGCTCATGCGCTGGTGCGCTTTGCCCCGCCCAGAACGCAAGCTTATATCCACATTGGCATGCTTGCGATTTGCGTTGTGAGCCTGCCCGTCATCGCATCGGGCTACTGGAAGAGCGGTGAAGTCGACCCGGCAATGCGCATCCTGATGATGCTGGCCACGACAGTGGGCCTTCCCTATTTCCTACTCTCATCCACGAGCCCCCTCCTGCAGGCCTGGTACGCGCGCACCACGGCAGCGCCCTACACGCTGTTCGCCATTTCCAACGCGGCGTCGCTGGGCGGCCTCCTCGCCTATCCATTTCTCATCGAACCTTTTTTGAACATTGCGGAACAGGCCTGGCTATGGTCCGCAGGCTTTGTCCTTTTTGCTTGCGCTTGCGCTTATGTCGCCGTGGTTAGCGCGTTGGCCGCGCGCGGAACGACGGGCGATCGCGCGAGCGGGCGCCACATGCCCCTGGGCGAGGCGCCCAACATGCGGCTGCGCCTGCTCTGGATCACGCTTTCGGCGCTGGGCTCGCTCGCGCTGATTTCCATCACCGCCTTCATCGCCCAGAACATCGCGTCGATGCCGCTGATCTGGGTCGCCCCGCTGGCAATCTACCTGATCACCTTCATTCTGGCTTTCAGCGGTCGCGATTACAGCGGATGGGGGACGATGCTTCCGGCGCTTGCGCTCAGCCTCGCCATGGTCGCGTCTTACCGGTCCATCGACTTCATTCAGGAGTTTCAATTCTCCCTGCCGGTCTTCATGGCCGGGCTATTCTTCATCTGCCTGTTTTGCCATGCTCAGCTTGCGGCGACGAAACCACATCCTTCGCGCCTCACAGAATTTTACATTCTGGTTTCGCTGGGCGGCGCGCTTGGCTCTCTGGCCGGCAGCATGCTGGCGCCACTTCTCCTCAGTGGCGACTTCGAAATGCCGATCACGTTGGCGCTCTTCGCCGCGCTTATCACCTGGCGCGCGCGCGCAGCTGCCACCACATACCGCACTGGCGTGGCTCTGATCGCTGTGATGGTGGCAGGCGTTGCGACCTGGCAGATCGCCGATCAATACGCCACGGCGCGCGTTCTAGTGCGCAACTTCTATTCCGCGCTGCGCATACTGGACACAGGCGAAGGCGCGGAAAGGCGCCGCACGATGGAGCACGCAGGCGTCAACCACGGCTCTCAATATCTCGACCCCGCACGGCGCGGTGAAGCGCTCGCCTATTACAGCCCTTCTTCGGGAGTCGCCTTGGCTATTGCGCGCCAGCGTGAACTTGCCGCCGGCAAACCTCTGGCGGCGGGTTTCGTCGGCCTGGGCGCCGGGGCGCTCGCGGCCTATGGCGAAAGCGGAGACGCCTTCCGCTTTTACGAAATAAACCCGCAAGTGATCGACCTCGCAAAACGGGAATTCACTTATCTCTCCGACAGCAAGGCTAATATCTCTCTTGCGCTGGGAGACGCGCGGCTCGTGCTCGAGACCGAAAAGCCACAGGCCTTTGGCCTCATTGTTGTGGACGCTTTCTCGGGCGACGCCATCCCGTTGCATCTGCTGACGCGCGAAGCCGTCGCGATCTATCGAAAGCACCTGCGCCCGGGTGGAGCGCTTCTGTTCCACATAAGTAATCGCTTCGTCGACTTGCAACCCGCGCTGGCGCGCCTTGCGCTTGAAGAAAACCTGCACGCGCGCATGGTCATCGATACCCCGGAAGGATCAAAGAACGACGACTCGCCTTTGATGGATTCCGACTGGGTGCTCATGGCGGAAGACCCGTCATGGTTCAAAAGCCCCAAGCTTGAGGAAGAATCAGAACCGCTGCGAGAGGCCATGCGCGGACGCGCGTGGACCGACAACTTCAACAACATCCTGTCCGCAATCAGACTTGGCGGCAGCCACTGACCACATTTTTCGAGCCCAAACGTCTCAAAATCGCCACGCCTCTCTGGCTCTGTCCAAAAGATGAAGCCCGAGATCATTGAAACGAAAACGCTCTTCAGCGGCTGGACCCGGCTTTTGTCGGCGCGTATTCGTTTGCCCGATGGCAAGATTGCGGTGCGTGAAATTGAAGATCACGGTCGCGCTTTCGCAGTCCTCCCCTACGACGAAAAGCGGCGAACGATCCTTCTCGTACGGCTCCTGCGCGCCCCCGCGCTCTTCGCGGAAAACGTCGCAGACGTACTGGAGGCCCCCGCCGGCATCATCGAAGAGGAAGATGCGGAAGATGCTGCGCGACAGGAGCTTCTGGAGGAAACCTGTTTTCAGATTGGTCGGCTTGAGCGTGTGGGCGCCGCGTGGACCTCGCCTGGCTTATCGACCGAGAAACTCGATCTGTTTCTCGCCCCTTACACAGCGGAGGGGCGCGAAGGCCCGGGCGGCGGCGTTGCAACTGAGAACGAGAACGTCACGACCGTTGAGCTGAAAGCTAGCGCAGCCTGGGCCATGCTGGAATCTGGCGAGCTCGACGATCTGAAAACTTTGACGCTTCTGTTGTTCTTGCGCGGCAGACGTCCCGATCTGTTTGCATCGTAACTTCTGTAAGTATCGAAAGCCGCCTCCGGGCGTTCTCGAAAGGCCATGCCTCCGCCTCGAGTACGCAGATGACTTCTCCGCTCACGCCAGTTCCGCCCCCTGCTGCCCAATCGCATAAACCCCAGACGAGCGGGACTGTTGTCGCCGCTCACACTCCACAGCGCGATATGCTGACCACGCTCGCTGTCGGTGTCGTGGTCGTCACAGCGCTTTATGTTGGGCGCGACATCATTCTGCCTCTTGTTCTCGCGGCGATTTTGGCGTTCGTGCTCACGCCCATCGTCAACTTTCTGCGCAGGTTCCGCATCCCGCGCGCGCCAGCGGTCATCCTTTCGGTAGTTTTCGCGCTTACTGTGCTCACCACACTTGCGTTCCTCATGACCTCGCAGGTCGCCCAGCTCGCAGGCGATCTCCCGCGCTATGAGGCGACGATCCAGCAGAAAGTGTCAGGCATCCAGCAGGGCGTCCTGGGCCGGGGTTCCACACTTGCTGAAAATCTCGGCCGACGATTCGAGCGCGCCACGGAAACCCAATCTATTCCGGCTGAAAAAGCGCGCGCCCAACACGTGCGGCCGCTGCCTGTTGAATTGCACGTTCCTGAACAGTCCCCGCTTCAACTGGCGCAACGCTTCATCCTGCCTGCGCTTCATCCGCTCGCGACGTTCGCCATCACGTTCGTCGTGCTCATCTTCATCCTGTTGCAACGAGGGGATTTGCGCGATCGCGTCATCCGGCTTTTTGGATCACGCGATCTGCATCGCACCACCATCGCGATGGATGACGCAGCTATACGACTCAGCCGCTATTTTTTGATGCAGGTCGCGCTAGCGCGCGTTGACATTCATCGTGTCCAAATATGCGCGCTGACGATTGATAGCATGGACATGAATGCTCTCGGTGTTTGTTCGTAGCGCGTTGCGATGCGCCTGAAGTGTTTGAGCTTCAGGAAGAAGCGCTCGATGAGATTTC
>CANMLK010000192.1 GCA_947498445.1 Beijerinckiaceae bacterium | reverse complement strand
TGCAACTGCGGCAACAATGCGTTCGCGAAGATCGAGGGACAGCGGCTTCACCATGCGCGCCAGCCTCCTTTGCCAGCACGCATTTTGAATCAGAACAAAACCGATTCGGGAATCCCCTCCGATTCAATCAGGCAGGAAACCGCTCTAGCAGACCGCTGGATTGAATCTTGGATTTCTTTGCCTCCAGCTGTGATCTTCAGGATCGCAAAAGGAGGTTCCCATGAGAAAAATGATCGCCCCGCTCGCGCTTTCGTTCTTTGCTCTAAGTATCGCTGCCGCGCCTGTAAGAGCCGCAGACACACAAAATGTATTCGAAGCGACGTTGTCCGATGGTGGCAAGACGCCTGAAGTCAGCACTGCGTATGCGCGAAAAGCGGCAAGCTCCCAAAGCGCTATCTTGCTTGATACGCGCACGTAAGCTGAGTTTGACGCCGGGCATATTCCGGGCGCAGTCAATGTTGAAACCGTTACACCAGAAAGGGTTCGCGAACTTGCAAAAGGCGATCTGAAAGCCGAGATCATACTTTACTGCAATGGGCCCTTCTGTCAGGCGAGCCGCCGCGCTGCGGATGCGCTTTGGGCCGCCGGTTTTTCAAACGTTCGCCGATATCAGCTTGGCATACCTGTGTGGCGCGCGCTTGGGGGGCCGGTCGCCCTGACACCCAACGGCGTTCGGCGCGTAGTGGGAAAGGACATGACGGCAGTCATTTTCGATCTGCGGCAGAAGTCAGACTTTCAAAAAGGCGCCTTGCGCGGCGCCATCAATGTTCCTGCGGATCTGATCATCAGCGGAGCGCAGAAACTGCCTCTCCCCGAAGATGATTTTAACACCCGCGTTCTCTTGGTGGCGGGGTCTGCCGGGCAAGCGCGCGCCGTTGCCGACATGCTGAGCACGCGGCCGTGGCACAACGTGTCTTATCTTGACGGAGACGTAAGCAAGTTGCTGCCGGGTGAAGTGCGCTAGTCTCGCCGGAAGATCACGCTGGCGAGCCAGCCGATCAGCAGGGCGATGAGCGAGGTCGCCGCGCCATAGAGGATGGGCGAGCGATGCGCCGCTTCGGCAACCCATTGCTCGACGGCGTCCTTCGACACGTTGAACTTGAGGTTCGTGCGCGTAGCCAGCGCCCCGTCCGAGAACAGCGCAATTTCCACGTCGTAAGCGCCGAGCGGCACTGCGCCCGGCAGATCAATATTCGCCCGGAACACCGTGGGCGTAATGAAGCGGACTTTGTTGTCGCCTTCCGTAAACAATCCCTGCTGCCGGCGAATACGCTGCATCGCGTCGCGGAACACAGGATCGTTCGCGCCCCGTGATACGGCTTGCGGGGGAATGAGCGCATCGACGCCAATACGCAGATCGTCGCGAACTTCCGCCTGCGCAATGCGGTTCAGCGGCCGGTTCGACACAATCGAAATAAACGCCGGAATGGCGATGTAACGGCGCGCGTCGAGGTTGAGCCACATGAGGCCCCATTGCTCCTTGCGACGTACAGTCACGGCGCCGCGCGGTCCGCGCACCGTTATGACGATGTCGTAGCCATCTTTCGGACGCAGATTATTGCCAGGCTCAATGACGCCGAACAGGGCGATACGTTCGCCCGTGAAGTTCGACAGGATCGGCACGTTATCAGTGGAGAGCGTCGCCACGATCGATTGAGCCTGCGCGGGCGCACTAGCGAACATCGTCAGCAGGCAGGCGAAAGCAAAAGCGGCCAGGCGCGCGATCATCGCCCCGTCTCCGTCTGTGTGGCCGAAAACGCCTCGCGTGGCGGCGTGAAAACATCGGTGGCGAAGCGCACGGCGACGATGAGAATGAGCAGGCCAAGCATCAGGCGGAAGTATTCGCCGCGCAAATTAGCGCCTGCGCGCGCGCCAAACTGCGCGCCGAAAACGCCGCCCACCATCAGCAGAAGCGCGAGAAAAAGATCGACCGACTGGTTCGTCGCCGAATGGAAAATGGTCGCGGCGATCATCGTGAAGAGAATCTGGAACAGGCTCGTCCCGACGACGATATTGGCGGGCACACGAAAAATATAAATAAGCGCGGGCACGAGAATGAACCCGCCGCCAATGCCAAGCACGGCGCCCGCAAAGCCGATAAGCATTGCAACGCCCACAAGCGGGATCGCGCTGACGTACATGCCTGCGCGATGGAACCGCATTTTGAGCGGCAGGCCTTCAAACCAGCGATGACGGCCCGCAATTCGCTTGGGCGCGTTCTTGTCATTCTTGCGCAGCGCGGCCTTTGCGCTTTCCCACGTGATCAAAGCGCCAACCGTGCCCATCAGCACGACATAGGAGAGCGTGATCACTGTATCGAGTTGGCCGAGGCGCTGCATCTTGTTGAAGAACAGGACACCCAGAAGCGTGCCGACAAGACCGCCAGCAAGCAGCACAAAGGCAAGTTTGAAATCGATTGCGCGGCGCCGCCAGTAGGCAAGCGATCCGGTCATGGACGAGGCGGCGATCTGCGGCCCTTGTGTTGCAACAGCGACGGCTGCCGGAATACCCACGAAGATCAATAGCGGCGTCAGTAGAAATCCACCGCCGATGCCGAACATGCCAGAGATGAACCCGACAGCCATGCCCATCCCCAGAATGAGGAACATGTCGACCGGCATTTCTGCGATGGGCAGGTAGATTTCCACGCGATCTTTCCAGACGATCTTTCCAGACGATCTTTCCAGGAGATTATTCCAGGAGATCTTTCTGGCGCCCAAACAAGCGCTTTCTTGCCTCCCGACCGGTTTTTTTGACCGGCTTGAGGTCTAGAAACAGTCGGGGCGCACGCGCGTCAATGCGTCAACGTGTCTGAAGCGAAGAAATTTTCGGCGCGCGTGACGCAGTCGGCTTTGGCGGGGCCTGCTCCGGCGCGGTCGCCCAGCCGCCTTCCGGGTCGAGAGGCTCGTTAGCCGCCGGGATGAAAGGCTTTGCGCGCTGGGCCTTCGCTGTAGCTTGCGCGCGCGCGAGTTGCGCAGCGTCCAGACGTCCCGAGACTTCCTTGAGCTTGGCGCCAGCGTCCGCGTCGCCTTGCGTCGACGCCGCCTGGAACCAGACATAGCTTTCGACGAGATCTTGCGGAACGCCAAGTCCGCGCGCGGTGAGAATTGCGAGATTGTACTGGCTGTCACGTACGCCGTGCTCGGCAGCTGTTTTGAACCAGCGCGCTGCGCCAGCGTAATCAGGCTTGCCGTCAGCGCCGCCGTCAGCCAGCAAAGCGCCAAGGTTGTGCATGGCCTTCACGTTGCCGCTCTCGGCGGCCGCGACATAGAGCGCGCGCGCACGCCCGGAATCGCGCGGCGCCCCAATGCCTTTCTCGTGAATGACGCCCAGCCGATATTGTGCTGGCGGGAAGTTTTGGTCAGCCGCCTTGGTCAACCATTCGATCGCCTTGGCCTGATCGCGAGGACCATTGCGGCCCTCCGCGAAGCGCACGCCAAGCTCATACTGCGCGTGAGTGTCTCCGGCAGCGGCAAGTTTGAAAGGATCGCGAGGGCCCGCGGGCGAAATGCCCCGCGCTGAATTGTTCACCGGCACGCTTGCTACCGGCGTCATGTCTGCAAGCGGCGCTGTTTGCGCAAAGCGATCTGGCGGCGGCGACACGGCGCCAAGTTGGGCGGTTTCCGCACGCGCGGCTCTTTTCTCCGGCTGTTGGGCAGATGCTGGAGCTGTGGCGGTATTTTCGGCGGTCCGCGCCGTCCGCGCCTTGTCCGTTTGATAGAACATGCTGGTGGCCTGTAGCGCGCCTAGAATGACGACAAGGCCAGTCAACCCAGCTGCAGTCGTGGAGCGCTTGCGCCCGCTAAAGAGCTTCTTGAGGCTGAACCCGCCGCCAGGCTTCTTCGTCTGATTCGTTTCGGCTTCTGCAGCGGCTGCGCGTGCCCGGGCGCGGGCTTCATCAAGCAATTGGTTGCCGGTGGTGCCGACTTCGCGGCCTCCCCCAACTGTTTGCTGCGCGCGCCGAACGGCCGCGATGAAATTGGCTTGCGCATCTGCTGTTTCCGGCGCGGGTTCGACGACCTCCGGCTGAAGCGGCGCATCCATTGCGCTGGCGCCTGCTTGCGGTAGCGAACTTGACGCGAGGACGCTCGGCTGCTGGGCGGCGGCGGAGGCGGCCGTGTCGCGCAGCGAGGGTTTGCCAGAGCCGGGCTCAAGCAGGAAATCCTCAAATGCCGGGCTGTTGATCTTTGGCGCTGTCGGCGCTTGCGGGGGGCGCCGCACGACGTCCGACGCGGTGCGTTCGGCGAAGACGGGCGGTTTGTTTGCTTTAGGCGCAGCCGGCTGAATCGGTGACGCTGCGGGCTCCGGCGCCGACTGATCGTCCGGTTGAGGCGGTCCGAAATTGAGTTCGACGGACGGCTTGTAGTTTTCCGTCTCGCGATACGCCGGCATGGCCGCTGACGGCAGGCTCGCGTTCGAGACGGCTACGGGCCCACTCGCCCTGGGCGCCTGGTCGATCTCTTCCTCGAGCATGGCGAGGCGGTCGACGACCTTTTCAAGAGTTTCGTGAACGGCGTTCAGCGTCGCGTGCGTGCGCTTGTCAGACACGCTGTGGAGCGAACGCAGATCGGCGATCTCCCGCTCGAGCGACTGGGGAACGGGGCTGTTGGACTCGGAGCGTAGCTGCTCCATCTGTTCCTGAATGTCCTCGAGCGTGCGTTCGAGTTTCGCCAGGTTCGCGTCGCTGGCCTTTTCCATTCGCTGGGAAAGGGCTGCAATCTGGTCTTCCAGACCGCGCATGGCGGTCTGGTCGCTTTCGCCTTTCAGCGCAGCGTCCATCCGGTCGGCGATTTGCGCCAGCGCCATCTTGATGTCGCGCACGTCCGAAGTTGCGGCGGACGGATCCTCCATCCGGGAGGCAAGATCATGCACAAGGGATTCAAGACGCGCCGTGTCGATTTCGGCGGTCACCGGGGCTTCGAGCTTCTGCGCTACGTCGGCGAGCCGCCGTTCGATGGCGACGAGCGTCTCGCCGGTCACGCCGCTACGAAGCGTCGAGTCAAATCGTTCGATAAGCAGCCGGACTGTTTCCTGAACCTGGTCGGCTGCCGTGATGGGCAGCGGATTGTTCAGGCGCTCCGAAATTGACGCTAGGGACGATTCAATGCGCGCAAGATCAATCTGCTGGACATTTGGCGTGGGCGCCTTGATTTCGAGGCGCGCGGCGACGCGGGAAATCTGGTCTTCAAGCGCAGACAGTTGCGCCGGTTCAGCGCCCGCTCCCACGGCCTGATCAATCTTCGCCATCAACTGGCCGACGATCTCGCGCATTTCAGCCGATCCCACGGTCATGCGGGCCTGCTCGGTGCGCTCCTGCTCGGTGCGCTCCTGCAGCGCAGCGATCATTCCTTCAAGCTTGCGGTTGTCTGGCGCGCGTTCAGCAAGGTCGCTGTGCATGGCGTCAAGACGCTTGCCCAGCCGGTCGAAGTGCGTGTCGACGTCCGTGCGCGACGCGGCCTGGTCCATCTTGCGGGTGAGCGCGTCAATCCGCCCATCCAGCGCTTTGACGGCCTTGATGGGATTTTGCGTTTCCATGTCAGCGCGGATCTGCGTGACAGATTTGACGATAGCGTCGAGCCCGGCGCTTGTCGCGCCGCGTTCAGCGATGCGATCAAGGCGCGCGCCAAGATCGCCAATCCGTTTTTCCATCACCTGAAATTCGGGTCGCTTGGCGTTAGCGGCTGTGAGCATCTCGCGGATATCGCGACTGTGCTCCAGCAGGGCTTCAACCGATTCCGGATCGATGCGCGATTCAGCCAGCGCGTCGACATTGCGTACGAGAGCGCCAATGCGTTTCTCAATCGCCTCGAGCGCCGCTGTCGGCGCCGAGCTGAGCATAGAGCGCTTGAGATCGCCAATCAGCAATTCAACCGGGGCAAGAAACTCTTCGACAAGGCCCGAGGTGCGAGCCTCCGAGAGGCGCCGCGAGAGATCGCCAAGCGCTGATTCGATGTGCTCGATCGATTCGCGAGGCGCGAGCGTCGTCAGGCCGCGTGAGATCTGCGCGACTTCGCGCCGAAGAGTCTCGACGTCCTGCGCGCTGGCGCTCTCAACGGTTTCACGCTGCAACTCGGCGAGCGCCTTCGTGACCTTCGCAAGTTCAATTTTCAGCGGTGGATAGGCCGGATTTTCATGGCGCGAACTGGACGCCAGCGGACGCTGGGGGCTTTCAAGTTCACTCTGCCGCTCAGCTATATCGTCAATCGCCTCGTCGATGGAGAATCGCGCGCGCGCAATAGAGGGGCGGGCCGAGAGGCGCTCGCGGGGTGTGCGCCTGGACACGACTTCACGAGACTCTTCAGCGCGCGGATCAACAGGATCGCCGTCTTCCATTTCTGAAACAACGCTCGTTACGCGGCGCCAGATCCGGTCGTCAGGTTCGCGCGCCTCGCTTTTGCGGCTGGCGATGCGCTCGGCGTAGGCATCGGTCCGGCGCGATCCGTCATTGGCGGTGCGAAGCCGCGTCAAGCGGCGCGCGATGGCGTAAGCGCGTTCATCGTCGTTAAGTTCGCCGACCGAGGTATGGCTCTCTGCAGCGTGAATCCGCCACGTTTCATCGAGCCAGTCCTGCAGCGAAAGTCCAGCGCGCCGGGCGGCGGTCTCTGCCGCGCCCCGCACGTTGAAGTCCGTTTCCTTATTGCTCCAGGAACTCGCTCTGTTCATCATGCGCTCTCTGGGGGGCATCGCCGGCCATTTGGATACGTGAATCGGCAATGCGACGCATGCGCCCCTGTACCGAACCTTCAGTCCAGTGTTTCTTAACGTGGTAAACGTTAGGTTAACTTTTTGGCCGAACGCGCCTGATCGCCGCAGACGAAATTATACAACTTAAAGTTGCATTCAACTTCAGGTTGTAGTAACGTTGCGTTGTGCCGATGCGTCGCGGGCAGGGCTCCGAGGGGGCCGGCGACAAGATCGGGCCAAGGGCAGATTGATGATCCAACGCTCTGATTTCAAAGACGTCGCAGACACTGCGCCGATTGCCGAGACCGACCGCTTCTCCAAGGAATACTGGACCATCGGTCAGATGGCCGGACACTTCGACGTCAGTTTGCGTACCCTTCGCTTTTATGAAGATCGAGGCCTCATATCCCCATTGCGTCACGGCGCCACCCGCTTTTACGGCGCGGAATGCCGTCGCACGCTGGACCGGGTGCTGCGCGCCAAAAAACTTGGGTTCACGCTCACGCGTATCCAGAGGCTCCTCCTCAACAACGCCGAGGCGGGAATTGCGGAATCGCTGGCTCCCGGTGAAATCGTCGCGCAACTTTCGGTCCTAGCAGCCTGTCGGACTTAACTTGTCCTGGCGGCGGGGCAAGGGCAAGCGTAGAAACAGCGTATTGATTCCTCGCGATGATGGCGGCCGCTCCGATGGACAATTTCCGCGAGATTGACCGCCAGACAGGCTTTTTACTGCCGCCTT
>CANMLK010000191.1 GCA_947498445.1 Beijerinckiaceae bacterium | reverse complement strand
GCAACGCCCAGAGGACCACGGTGCCAGAAGCGCGCGCGCTCGACATGCGGGGACGCAGCATGCGCCGTGGCATTCTTGTTGGCGTGTGGGATGAACAGGAATTGCCAGCAGATTTGTGGAGTCGCTATCGTGGTTCCAGCGATGCGGATTCGAACGCTTAAGTATGAGGGCTAGACATGCTCAGCGAAGCCAAGAACAAACTGCTCACGCAAGTTGGCCCGGGAACGACCATGGGCGATTACCTGCGCCGCTACTGGTTTCCCATCGCGGCAGCTGCTGAGTTTGACAGCAAGGACGTCAAGCCCATCCGCCTCATGGGCGAGGACTTGACTCTCTACAAGGATTTGAGCGGCACGTTTGGCCTGGTGGATCGCCACTGCTCGCATCGGCGCGCGGACTTGTCCTATGGTTATGTTGAGCAGACAGGCCTGCGCTGCAATTATCACGGCTGGCTGATGAACGAGCACGGCGCCTGCATCGAGCAGCCCTATGAAGACACCGTCAATCCCAACAACAAGCTGAAAGAGCGCTGCTCCATCAAGGCCTATCCCGTGCGCGAGTTGCGCGGACTCCTGTGGACCTATATGGGGCCGCAGCCCGCGCCGGAACTGCCAGTCTACGAGGCATTCACGTGGGAAAACGGCTTTGTCGAAATCGTGACGGCCGACATCCCCTGCAACTGGTTTCAGTGTCAGGAAAACTCCATTGATCCAGTGCATTTTGAATGGATGCACGACAATTGGAGCATTCGGCAAAAGGGTGAAACAGGCCCGTACGCCTCGCAACATCTGAAGGTTGCTTTTGAAGAATTTGATCATGGCTTCACGTATCGCCGCGTGCGCTCGGATTCTGATGAGACAAGCGAGATGTGGACAGTCGGCCGCGTTTTCCTGTGGCCGATGGCTTTCTATCTTGGTGAACATTTCGAATGGCGCGTGCCTGTCGATGACGAAAATACGCTGAGCATCGGGTGGTTTTATGCGCGTGCGCCAAGTGAACGCGGGAGCTATAAGCAGAGCCATATTCCCCATTGGGCGGCGCCGACGAAGACTGCGGATGGACGCTGGATTTCAAGCCATGTGATGAATCAGGACATCATCGCATGGGTGGGGCAGGGCGTGATTGCTGATCGCACGAAGGAAAACCTCGGCGCGAGCGATCGCGGGATTGCGATGATCCGCAATCGTTTCTTCGATGAAATGGAAAAGGTGGCTGCGGGCGGTGAGGCCAAGGGCGTTATCCGCGACAAGGAGGCAGCCAAGAGCCTGGCTTTGCCTATCGCCGAGCGCAAGTCGTTTCTCGCGGGCAAGCCGTTGATGGATTATTATAAGCATCCTTACTATCGACGCAGGCTTGCCGACTTTCCCTGGCACGCTGGCCAGCCCGCGCATATTCGCGCTGCATTCTGCGAGGCGATGGGCGTCGATCTGCAAGGGCAGCCGCTGGCGCGCGAGCCTGCGGAGTAATTTACCAATCCTGTTGAGCGCAAACGCGCTTGACTGTTTCCTGCGTTTTTGCGGATGCGTCGAGGCGTGTCCAATCCATGATTTCGCCCGACGCGCGAAGCTTTTCTTCCTGCGCGCGCATAACGTCTGGCGTCGCGTCCGAGGGATCGCCCGTGCGTGCCCTTATGCGCGCATCAAGCATTTGCGCGGGCGCTTCGAGCCAGTAACCATGAAACGGCGCGCCATGGAGCGCGGCGATTTCCTTCAACGCATCGCGGTCTGTGCGTCGATCAAAAACGGCGTCGCAGATAACTGGCCATCCAGCCTTGAGACAGCGGCCCGCCTGTTCGCGCACGCTGGCGTAGACGCGCTGAGAGACCTGCGGCGCATAGGCTTCAGCGGGCAGGGCTTGCGTTGGCGGCGCGCCAAACATCGCTTTTCGAATGCGATCACTCGACAGAACGCGTGCGCCGGGAATCGCCGGCAGGTGTGGCGCGAGGGCTGATGCAAAGGTGGATTTCCCTGAACCGCTCAGGCCGCCAACGCCAATCAGCACAGCGCTGCCGCGGCGAATCGCATCGCTGGCAAGCGCAACGTAAGCGCGGGCCTCTGCCTTCATATCCTCCTGCGCATCGCTCTCTGCGTCTTGCGCCATCTTTGCGGTGACATGCGCGCGGATGATGGCGCGCATTGCGATGAACAAAGGCAACAACGCAAGCCCATCGGTTTCGTCTGCAGCGTCGAGGTATCTGTTGAAGAGGACGTTGGCGAGGTCCGCTCGCGCCCTGTGGCGCAGGTCCATCAGCGTGAAGGCGAGATCGTACAGGACGTCGATGGTTGCGAGGGCCTCATCGAATTCGAGGCAATCGAAGGGCGTCGGCTGGCCCTCGATCAGGGCAATGTTGCGCAGCGTGAGGTCGCCATGACAGCGGCGCACCTTGCCAGCGGCCTTGCGCGCGTCGAGCAGCGCCGATTGCGCGGCGAAGGCTTCACGCATGGCGGCGCAGACGGGCGTCAGGTCTTGCTCACCGGCGAGAAAAGACGAACGAAGCTCGGATTCGTTTGTCGCGAGGATGGCGCCAATCGCTTGCGCTCCGCCAAAGGCTCGACTGATCTGTGCATCAGCATGAAACGCCGCGAGGCTTGTGGCGAGCGTTTCCACATGCTGCGTTGTGAGCGCGCCGTCCTGCGCCATAACGTCGAAAAGATCTGTCTGGGCGAAACGGCGCATTTCGACAACAGCGTCGATGGTCTCGCCATCGCCATCAAAAGCTATCCCTGAGGGCTCACGCGTGATGCGACGAACGCCCCGATACAGCGAGGGCGCAGTCCGGCGGTTCAGCGCCAGCTCGCTTTGACACGCGGCAAGGCGCTTTTCTGGCGTTGAGAAATCAAGATAGGCCGTGCGTACCGCGCGCTTGAGCTTGTAGACCGTGTCGCGCGCGAAGTAGACGCGTGAGATGTGCGTGGATATGGGCGGACTTGCGTCGCCCGCGCGCGCACACATCTGGGTCAGGAAAGCGATTGTCTCGCGTTGCGCGTCCTCGCTCATGCGGTCTCC
Source organism: Beijerinckiaceae bacterium (assembly GCA_947498445.1). Lineage (GTDB taxonomy): Bacteria > Pseudomonadota > Alphaproteobacteria > Rhizobiales > Beijerinckiaceae > Terripilifer. Next base: position 4,422 of record CANMLK010000191.1, on the reverse strand, counting down.
ATGCAACGACTCGGGCGCGCCCTAGTGGCCGCCGCCTTCAACTTGCACGAACAGGTCATCCACGTTCATGCGGCGGTCCGTCACATATTGTTCGTGCAAATAGGTGACGAGCGCTTCCAGCGTGGGGCGGTTCGCCTCGATGCCGGACGGCCACGGATCGCCGCCGAACACCTCCTCGATTTCGTCGAGTTGCTCGGCCATCCACGGCAGCATGTAGCGCAGCGCCGCAAGGTTTTTCATCTTGGCCAGCGAGACATTCTTGGCTTCGTCGAACGCCTTGTAGAGGCTGGTGGCGACGAAGGGATAGCGTTCGTGAATGCTCTTCTTGATCGCCACGAGGTGCATGACGGGGAAGATTTGCGTGCGGCGGTAATAGTCCGCCTCGACTTCGTGAAAGTTTGTAAATAATCGGCGTACGTGCGGCACGGTGCGCAGCGATGCTGGCAATGTCGTGCCGATTACGGCATCGATTTCACCGGCCTCGAGCAAATCGCCAAGCGTCTTGCCGCTCGTGTTTTGCTCAATAGGCACAGGCTTTACAAGGGGCAGGATCGTGGGTGCGCCGTGGCCGCCGGTGAGGTTGATCGAGCCTTGCACCCATTGCAGTTTCGCCAGGTCGATCCCGTAGTCGTGCTTGAGAAAACCCTTGATGTAGATGGCCGCTGTCATCGTGTAGAGCGGCACGCCGATCCGCTTGCCTTCAAGATCCTTTGGCTTGTCGATGCCCGACTTCGTGTTGATGGCGACAAGTCCATGCCTGAACTGGCGCGAAGGAAAGATGGGGATGGCGACGTAATCGCACTGTCCCGCAGCGGTGCGCGCGACATATTCGGAGCAGGACATTTCCGCGACGTCGAACTCCTGACGCGCCGCGAGCCTGTCAAAAATTTCGCGAGGCGCATCGATGGGGATGAAGTTGAGATCAACGCCGTTTGGGCGTACATCACCGGTGTAGATTGGGAGCATGCGATCATAAAGACCACATGCGAAGCTCAGTTGCAGTCTCGCCATCGTCGCGTTTCCTCAGGATTTTTTATATTCAAGATAGTGGGAGCAATTGGCCTTGCGGGCCCAATAGTCGAGCGCGCGTTGCAGTTCGCGCCCGCCGGGGCCGAAGGAGTCGCGTATCTCCATTTCGCCTCGGGTCAGCGGCTTTATCTTGCCGCCGAGGCGCAACGCGTCGAGATACACCTGCGCGTTTTGCGGCAGGTAGATCGAGATTTTCAGCACCTCGCCGAGCGAGCGACCGACTGCGGTGAAGCCATGGCCGCGCATCAGCGCGACGCGGCTTTCGCCCAGCGTGCGCGCAAGGTCGCGGCCCTGTTCGACGTTTGAAACGAGCAATCCCGTGTCGCCGAAACGGTCCTGACTGTCCCACACGGGGATGCACGCGCCCATGTGGCTTGCGGTGTGAATGACTGTCTGCATCGGCACGTCTGAAATACTGAAGGGCAACACGGCCAGCGCGTGGCTGTGCACGACAGACATGACTTGCGGGTTTGCTTCATAGGCGCCGCAATGGATGAAGCGTTCAACGTATGCGCCGTCGGTGCGCCCGTCAGCCGGTTCGCCGTCGAAGCGGAACGTCATGATGTCCTCTGGCTCAACCATTTCCGGGCTGCGCGAGCGCGAAAGCAGGAAGAGGTTGGGGTCGTTGGGATGGCGCACGCTGATGTGTCCGAACGCATCGACGACGCCCTGATCCGCAAGGATGCGATTGGCGGCGACGAGTTCTCCAATGACCTTGTCGAGATCTGACACCAGCGTTTCCCTTTTGCTTTCTTGAGAGTGCAGAACGCCTCCGCGCCTGTCAATGAAGGCTCAAACCGCGCCACGCACGATGTCTATGACATGCAGCGGATCGTCAGGCTGCGCATCTGCGCGCCACGCAACGTGGCCGTCTGGCCGCACCAGCACGAGACGCTTTTCGTACGCTTCCGCTGCAGCCGCGTGGGACAAGTCCACGACCTTCAGCGGCACGCCGCGGAGCGCTGCGGCCGCCACAAGCCCGGAGACATCTGGGGGCGCGCCGAGGAAGCGCAACAATACATAGCCTTTGCCAAAGAGATCGAGTGTCGACGTCTGGCCCTTGAGCCATATGTGCGGAGCACGGTGGCCGGGTCGCGCCGATTGCACATAGCGATGCACCTCCTGTGCCGGGCCTTCGCCGTCTTCGCGCACCACGATGGGCGAATGCTCGTATCTGAATCCAAGTTGCACGCCAATGGTGAACCATTCGGGCGCCATCATGCGCGTGTACCAGTCGCCGTAGGCCTTGCGCGCCTGATCGCCTTGCGCGCCTTGCGTGAAGATGACTTCCGGCGGGCGTTCCTCGCGCGGCTTCAACATGCGCGCGAGGTTGCGCGCAGCTTCCGACACATTGAATGTGGCGACGGGCTTGCGCTCGATCTCGTATGACTCGAGAAGGCGCGGGCCGCCCCAGCCTTCGACTGCGCCTTGTAGTTTCCAGGCGATGTCCACGGCTTCCTGAATGCCGGTATTCATACCAAATCCGCCTGTGGGCGAGAGTTGATGGGCGGAATCGCCAACGAGGAAGACGCGCTGGACGCCATAGCTTTCCGCAATCAGCTCCGCCCTGCGCCATGGCATGGTGGACAAGATCGTGAATTCAACGTCGCATCCAAGCGCACGCGCGATGGCGGCGCGGATGTCCGCCTCGCTCATCTGTTCACGATTGCGGCTGCCCACAAACGAGAAGCGATAACGGTCGTGACCGTCGATAGCGACGATGGTGCACCACGTGCCTTCCTGCCCGATGAAGATGTAGCGATAGGCGGGCGCGAAATTGTGAATGCGATTGAAGTCCTTGCATTCGAAGATCGCGTTCGTCGTGTACGTGAGCACCGCATTGCCGGACAGCGCGATGCCGAGCTGCTCGCGGACGGGACTGCCCGCGCCGTCGCAGGCTGCAAGATATTGCGCTTCAACGCGGGTTTTTCCGCCGCTCTCGCGGTCGATGATTTCGGCCGAGACGCCGTGGTCAGTTTGCGTGAACGAACCGAGTTCGACGCCATAGCGTATGTCGACGCAGCGATAGCTGCGCGCATGGCGCGCGAGCACGGGATCGAAAAAGTTTTGCGGACAGCGTTCGCGCTTTTGGGGGCTTTGCGGAGGGGCTTCTTCCTCAACGCAATTTGGGAATGGCTCGCGGCCAAGTTCGTGGCCGGCGTGCATGCCAGTGACCCAGGCGTAATCTTGCGAATGCTCGCGATTGTAGCCCGCGCTCTCAACCCAAGGCACGATGCCCCAGCGGCGGCAGAACTCCATGGTGCGTATGTGCACCATGTCCATCTTCGGGTTTTCCACGTGTCCGTCGCCGCGTTCGATGAGGAGGCAAGGCACGCCGCGCCAACCCAGATCGCCCGCCAGCGCCAGACCGACCGGGCCGCCGCCGACAATGAGGACCGGCGTCTTGATAATCTTGTCTGTCATGATCTCAATCTCTATCGGCTTGGTGGCACGGGGCGTAGCCAGTCGAGCCGCTCCAGCAGTGGCTTGTCACTCACGCGCAGAAGATAACTCTGCTCATGCGCGGTCCATGTATGGGGCGAGGAGGAGGGAACCGCGAGCGCATCGCCGCGCGACCACGCGAACGTCGCGCCGTCGATTGTCGCCTCGCCTGCGCCCTGCATGGGGGCGTAAATGCAATTGAGTGTGCTCGGTTCAACGCAGAAGGACGCGCCTGCGTCCAGCCGGGTCACATGCAACGCCATGGTCGCCAGCGCGGGAGAGCCAAGCTCGATTTCGCGTTGCCCCGGGTTGATTTCCGGCGCCGCGGCAAGGCGCGCGATGGTTTGCGCCCATGGGAAACGGCAAGGCGATTGCGCCGCCACTTCATCGGCGGATTCCACGTCATCGGGGTGATGTTCAAAAAACATCGGCCCCAGCATGTGCACCGTCGGCACGTCGAGAAAATCCATCCAGTAGGCGTTTGACGGGCCTTCGTTGGAATGGCCGTGCCAGTGCCAGTTCGGCGTGAGCAGAACATCGCCCGGCTCCATGGGGATTTTCTTGCCTTCCACGATTGTGTAGGCGCGCTCGCCGGTGTCGAGCACGAGACGCAGCGCGTTCGCGGTATGGCGATGGGAGCGCGCGACCTCGCCGCCCTTCACCATTTGATAGGCGGCGACGAGCGTCTTGACGGTCGGATATTTGTTGCCGGGGGCCGGGTTCGCAAGAATGAGATTGCGGCGTTCGGCGTGCTCGGTGTTCACGAAGCGGCCTGCTGCGTCTAGCGCGGCGCGGCCCAGAACCCAAGAGAAATGCGCGGGCCCGAGTTCCTTCTTCGGCAACGCGTAAAGAGAGGGCTCGGGCTTGTTCCATCCATTCTCGATGCCGCAGCGGGCCAGCAGATCGTACAGGTCCTGCATGCTCGCAGCATCTTTGAAGGCTTGAGCTGTG
>CANMLK010000190.1 GCA_947498445.1 Beijerinckiaceae bacterium | reverse complement strand
CGACAAACTTGCCGACATTATGTTGAAGCCAACTCTTGTCCTTCTGCGCTAGCTGAAGCTGATCTGATCGTGCAGTCAGCCAGTACCAAGAGTCCTCAAAGCTCATCGTTTTTATGTCGACAGCCTTGAAAGCCTCCTTGCACGCTCGCAATCCATGTTTGTCTTTCGCCTTCAACGTTTCTGCGATGGCCAAAGTGCGTTCCACGAGCTCCTCCTTGGGAACTGAAAGCGTCGTAAAGCCAATGTCGACGGACCTCTTGCCGTTGAAAGTCTCACCGGTCATTAGGTAGTACAGCGCCTGCCGCGGGAGCATAAGATCGGCAACGACCTTGCTTACTATGCCCCCCGCCAGATTCCCGAAGTTGATCTCGGACAAACCAAAAACCGCCTCGTCCGCTGTAATTGCTATATCGGCTGACGCGACGGTTGTGAAGGCGCCACCAAAGCAGTATCCATTAATCATCGCGATAGTTGGCTTAGGAAAATAATACAATTTCTGATGTCGCCAAGCGTGAGACAGACGCCGGCTCTCTTCACGGGCCCGCTCACTGTCTTTCTGGTTGTAGAAATATTCTTTGAGATCCTGACCGGCGCAGAATGCATCCCCGACTCCTGTAATGATTAGCACCTCCGTCTCATCGTCGAATTCCAGGTCCGAGAGAACATCGAACATGTCACGATGAAGCTGAGGACTCATTGCGTTGCGCTTTTCGGGCCGATTGAACTTCACCGTGGTGACGCCATTTGCCTTCTCAACTAGAATTGTCTGATACTCAGTCTGCACTGTCATTCTCCCTGGTTACTTTTTTGAAGGCATTCCCGCAGTTATTAAATGCTGCCTCAATTTCAAGCCAAAAAACTCGTCGAGTTCGCGGATATGAATATTAACACTTTCTTGACTTAGCGCCAGAGTCAAACCTAAAGTTGTTCTACCGCCTTGGTGACCAACCGTCGGCATTACCCTAATCAGATTGGACACAAGCTCGGACGCTTGCCATATTCTGGCCTTTTCGAATGATTCTAAAGATTTCATACGCTGGACCCTCATGCTGCTATATTAGGTTGCTGCGCTGCTGCCACAAACTAAACGCCGAGCGGTCACACAGAAAATGACTCGAACATGTAGGCGCTCCATGGGGCTATGAGACGGTGCTCAACAGTCGCCGATGATTGAACAGAAAGTACGAAAGATCTGGACGTGGCGTAATGTGTTGACTACCATGAGCCCAAGTCAATATAATTGATATGTAATCATACATCGACCAGGGAGGCTAAGATGTTGATGTTTAGCCGCTTCGTTTTCGCCCTCGCGGTTGCGCCGTTTTTCCCCACCATCGTTTCGGCTCAACCGACCCCAGATTTTTACAGTGGGAAGGTAGTCAACCTTCACGTCGGTTACACGGTGGGTGGAGGCTATGATGTGTACGCTCGCCTCTTGGCCCGCTATATCGGGAAACACATACCAGGACAGCCTACGGTTACGGTCAATAACATGCCCGGAGCTGGTAGCCTTCGTCTGGCTAACTGGATTTATTCGGCTGCGCCAGCAGACGGGACAGCGTTCGGCACAATCGGGCGCGGAATTCCTTTTGACCAGCTTCTTGGTCGGCCAGGTATTCAATTCGAATCGCAACGATTTACCTGGATCGGAAGCATGAATGATGAGGTCTCGGTTTGCGTGAGCATGGCGTCAAGCGGTGTTAAGTCGTTTGATGAACTCAAACATAAGCCGCTGATTGTTGGCGCTGCTGGAGCTGGGAATGACGCCGATGTGTTTGCTCGCGTTATAAATACCATCCTTGGTACCAAAATGCAGATTATCACTGCCTACCCGGGTGGCAACGAAGTCGTATTGGCAATGGAGCGGGGGGAGATCGAAGGTCGGTGTGGATGGTCATGGTCCAGCATAAAGGCAGGTCATCCATCTTGGCTTTCCGAAAAAAAGATTCACGTCCTTGTCCAGCTTGGCCTGAATAAGCATTCCGATTTATCCGACGTACCGCTGATTACGGAATTGGCGAAGACAGATCACGATCGTCGTTCTCTCGCGCTGGTTTTTGCAAGGCAGTCCCTTGGACGACCATTCCTGGGCCCACCAGGCATCCCCAAGGAACGAGCGGCTATCCTTCGTTCAGCTTTCATGAAGACCCTGGCGGAAAACGATCTGCGCAATGAGGGAGACCGAAGGCAAATTGAGCTCGTGCCTATATCAGGGGAGCAAGTTGAAAACATCATAAATAAGGTGTTCTCCGAGACCACGCCGGAACTTGCCAAAAGTGTCGGGGCCCTTCTTTTAGAAAAATGACATCCAAGAGATAACGCATCCGAGAAATCCGAGAAAATTGGCGTCTGATGTATAAACAGCGGTAACAAAGTGTACCACTGAACGGGCTTTGACCGCCTTTTGAAGGCGGGGCAAATGTGTACCGGTCCTGTTAGGCACCCTCGATGCCATTGAGTGGCATGGAGGGGCTGGAAGGATGTTCACAGTGGAACTCTATGCCGGGATACGACGTGTGGTGATGGTGGAGGGGCTGAGCCGCCGGGAGGCAGCTTCATCCGACGCTGGGCTACGTCAGCCCGATGACGTTCGAGGCCCGCCACGAGGTCGAAAGAAAGGGGTCTGGCGAAGAAGAAAGAAACGCAGCATAATCGCCCGGCCTTGGGAGACGCCAAACAGGGGCAAGTTCACCGCCGAACCGAGCAGAAAGCGATGTTGTTGATCCCCAAGTCACGAAAGTACTTGCCAAACAGCCACTGGCGGAGACAATAAGAGGCTGAGCTACCCGGATTCAACTCGATTGTCCTAAACGAAGGCGGGGAGACATGAACAAGTTGACATCTCCGGACGTCCGCGGCGAGCTTCTCGACGACGAAACTGCCTTGCGGCTCATGGATCACCCAGACTCCACAGAAGAAATCCCTACCCTCGACATATCTGCATACCTTGACGGCCAGCCTGGTGGATTGGAACAGGCGGCGCGCGACCTGCATGACATCTCGACCACAGTCGGCTTCTTCTATCTGTGTGGACATGGAGTTCCGCAGAGCGTCATTGATGACATTTTTCGCGAAACGCAACGGTATCATGAACTCCCGGATTCGGTGAAAGAGCTTGTCCCCCGTGTCAATTACGACGGCTTCAAATCCGGTTACCATGGGCTCTTCGAAAAACGGCCGGAGGCGAAGGTGAACATCATCACTGACGCCAAGCCGAACATGCTCGCCAAGTTTAGCGTGAACCGGGAAGGCGGTTCAGGCGGCCTCAGCATGAGCGAGGAAGAGCGCCGGATCGAGCGCAACGTCTGGCCGGAGAACCTGCCCGGATTCAAGGACGTGGTGTTGGACTATCACTACCGGATAGAAACCTTGGCCCGCAGTTTCCTGCCGCTGTGGGCCAAGTGCCTGTCGCTTCCGCTCGACTACTTTGAACCCTACTTCGCGACGCCGCACCTCACGCTTTCGCTTCTGCATTATCCGCCGCAGAAAGAGATCGGCAACCGGCAGTACGGCATCGCCCCGCACACCGACAATAGCCTCATGACGTTCCTGGCCCAGTCGAACGTGCCGGGCCTTGCGGTGCGCATGCCATCCGGGCATTGGCGCCTAGTGGAGGCGGTTCCCGGCACGCTGCTCATCAACACCGGCAATCTGCTCGTGCGCTGGACGAACGGCACGTATCTTTCCACCAAGCATCGAGTGATCAACACCAATACGGTGGACCGCTATTCCATCCCGCTGTTCTTCGGGCCCAGCGGCGACGCGTTGATCGAATGCGTGCCTACATGCACGGGACCGGATCGGCCCCGGCTTTATGAACCGATCACCTACAAGGATCTGAGGCGCTGGTACTACGGCGAGTAGCACGTTTACTTTATCGAACGGGGCAAGAATGCTGATCCTTACACGTCGAAACCTGGTCGCCAGCGCTGCGTGCGTCGCCGTGTCCACAATTGCAGCGCCGGCGCGCGCGCAGGAGCCGGCGGGCAACGGCTTGCTTTTTAAACTGCGCAAGGCGGGTGTCGCCAAGGTCGGCATCGCGAACCAGCCGCCGTTCAGCTCCCTAAACCCGGACGGCACCATGTCTGGCCTTTCACCAACCCTAGCGAAGCGCATACTTGAAAAGATCGGCGTTCCGCGCATGGAAGGCGCCGTTGCCACCTATGGGGAGCTTGTGCCAGGCATGTTCGCCGGACGCTGGGACTTCGTGGCGGCCTCGCTGACAATCACGAAGGAACGCTGTGGTCAGGTGCTGTTCTCCGACCCGATGTCGTTCGAGGGTCCCTGCATCGTTTCCGTCCCCGGGCGCAACACACTCAAGCCAACGACGAAGGCCGATCTTATCCGAATGAATGTCACGGTCGGCGTGCATCAGGGGGGGGCGCAATATCGAGAGTTGCTGGCGTCCGGCATGCCGCCAGACCGGATCGTGCAGTTCGCGCACGAAGCTCTCCTATTCGACGGGCTGATAGCGGGACGGGCTCAATTCCTATGGGCATCGCACTTGCCCACGAAGGACATCGTCGCGAAGCGACGCGCCAAGGTCGATATGATCTTTCCGGTGGCCGACGCTACCGCGCCCGGCGCGGGAAACGCCTTTCGCACGCAGGACACCGACCTTCATGCCGCCTTCCAACACGAATTGCGGACGCTGAAACAATCGGGCGAGTTCCTGAAGATCGCCAACGAGTATGGCTTCGACATCCCGCCCGACCTCCTGCACGCGACCGCCGAACAGCAATGCGCGCTGGTTTCGAAAGGAACCTGACGGCGTGCTGTCCAGCGGATTTCGTATTTTGGGGCCGACGCGGTTGAAGGCGGCCATCCATGGATGACTTCGCCGCCTTTCAGGCCTACCTTCCGTTCATCTTGAAGGGCATCCCGGTCACGCTGCTCGTGGCGTTCCTGGCGATGTGCGTGGCGATACCCGTGGCGTTCATCCTAGCGCTCGGCCGCATGTCGCCCTCCCGCTCGCTCAACATGCCGGCAGGCTTCGTGATCGAACTGTTTCGCGGCAGTTCGTCGCTCGTCCAGTTATTCTGGGTGTTCTACGTGCTGCCGTTCTTCGGGCTGGAACTCCCGCCGCTTGCCGCTGGCGTCTTCGTGCTCGGCGTGAACTCCGGCAGCTACATGTCGGAGATCATCCGCGCCGGCCTCAACGCTGTGCCCGCGGGACAACGCGAAGCGGCGCTGGCGCTCGGTTTTTCGCCGCAATACCGCTTCTTCCGGATCATCCTACCCCAGGCCCTGCCACTGATGATCCCGCCGTTTAGTAATTCGATGATCACGATGCTGAAGTTCACCTCGCTGGTGTCGCTGGTGACGATTCAGGACCTGACGTTTCGCGCCAACATGGTGGCCTCCTCCATGGGCGACAGCAGCAGCATCTACATCCTCGTCATCCTCGTGTACTTCGGCCTCTCGCTCCTGCTGGCGCTGCTGGGGCGCTTCCTAGAAGCGATCGTGAATAAGCGCGCCGGTCGCTCCATATCCCTCTTTGGCTCGGCGAATCCGTCACGGATTCCGCCATGGGCGCTGGGGAGATCAGGATGAACAGCTTCGGCTGGGACTGGAGCTATGCGATATCCACGTTGCCGGATCTGTTTTCCGGCCTGAAGCTCACCATCATCGCGACCTTCTTCGGCTCGATCCTAGCCGTCTTGATCGGGCTCGTCCTGTGCCTCGTGCGAATGGCGCAAATTCCCGTCCTCTCGGGCCTCGCCTCGTTCTGGATCCAGTTGATCCGCGGCACACCGTTGCTCATCCAACTCTACTTTATCTTCTATGTGCTGCCCGGCTGGGGCCTGTCACTTGCGGCCTTCGCAACGGGGGTTTTGGCGCTCGGCATGTATTACGCCGCCTACGCAGCCGAAATTTTCCGGGCGGGAATCGAAGAAATCGCGCCGGGGCAATGGGAGGCCTCACTCACCCTCGGCATGCCCATTCCGCGCGTGTGGACCGGCGTTATTCTGCCCCAGGCCATCGTCGCCGTCATTCCCGTTCTTGCGAACATGGTGATCGCCATGTTCAAGGAGACTGCGCTGCTGTCCTCGATCACGATCATGGAGCTTCTGGCGCAAGGCAAGAGCGTCGGGTCGATCCATTTCAGATATGTAGAACCGCTCACGATGGTTGGCGTATTGTACTTTATCGTGAGCTACACTGCTGCGCGGATGATCCGCCGACTGGAGGGACGGCATGCAATCCAGAATTGATCCGTCCGGATCGCAAACGTTATCGCCCGCGACCGGCATGGGCCCTGCCCTACTGTCGATGCGCAATGTATCGAAGTCATACGGAGACCGGAAGATCCTCGACGGCATCGACCTCGACGTGGCTCCGGGCGAAAAGGTCGCCCTCATTGGGCCGAGTGGTTCAGGCAAGACCACGATCCTGCGCCTCGCCATTGGGCTTGTGGAACCGGAAGAGGGCACGATCCGCATCGACGGACGCTATCTCTGGCACGAGGAAGACGGAGGACGCCTGCGGCGCGCGAGCAACAAGCACACGCGCCAGGTTCGTCGCTCGGTGGGCATCGTCTTCCAGCAGTTCAATCTGTTCCCACACATGAGCGCGCTGGAAAACGTCCGCGAACCGCTGGTGCACACGATTGGCCTGCCGAGGCCGGAAGCCGAGAAGCGAGCGGCGGGACTGCTGGCCAAGGTAGGTCTCGCAGACCACCTGACGAAGCGTCCGGCGCAATTGTCCGGCGGCCAGCAGCAGCGCGTGGCCATTGCGCGCTCCATGGCGCTGCAACCGCGCGTCATGCTGTTTGACGAGGTCACCTCAGCGCTCGACCCAGAACTTGTGGGTGAGGTCCTCAAGGTTGTCCGGGATTTGGCGCACGAAACCGATATGTCAATGTTGATTGTCACTCACGAAATCAGTTTTGCGATAGACATCGCCGACCGCGTCCTGATGTTCGACACGGGCAAGATCATCGAGGAAGGGCCGCCATCGCAGGTCCTCAAGGCACCGCAAGAGCCGCGAACGCGCCAGTTCCTGCGCGCCATCCTGGAGAGATAAACGAAGCTCGCGAACTGTCCCATGAACCGCATCAGGATCTGTTCCCCGTCAGCACCAATGTCCCAGATTTACGGTTGTGATTTAAGGACCGTTTTGGTCTCGTCGCGATACGGTGCCGGAGGGCCCTGAAGCCGCTGGGGAGGTAATCCTAGACGACCCCGTCGCGCCTGTCTGCGGGCCTCCGGGCGTTACGCAGGAGGCGCTTTGGCTCAGCCATCAAAAGGCGGTCAAAGCCCGTTCAGTGGTACACTTTGTCACCGCTGTTTATAGACTATGGCGGGGGCCGCAAAGAGCCGAGGCGTCCGCTTCCAGCATCTCCGTCAGCGTCGCCAAGCCCGCCCTCAGGCAGAACCGCTCGAAGCTCTCCTCGACCTCTTGAAAAGCTTCTTGCATCATGGCCGTCGCAGCGGCGGCCGGCGTT
>CANMLK010000189.1 GCA_947498445.1 Beijerinckiaceae bacterium | reverse complement strand
AAATAGAGCCAAACCGCGTTGGCGATCACCTCGGCGGGGAAACGATGACGACGGTACAAGGGGTCATGAGTTTTCATCCCCGTTCCATACCCGCGCCGCTACCACATTCCGTTAACGTGACGGTGCCCCCCAGACATGTGATGGGGATTTTGGCTGAGGAGTTGGTGCAGGCGGGGAAGAAGCAGATTATCATCGAGAACATGCGTTCGGCATGGAGGCTGTCTGCTTTACAGCGAGTGGCTGCCGCAAGCCCGGATGGACATACGCTCATTTCGGCTTCGGCGTCGTCGTTCACTTCCAAATAGCCAGCCCGAGGCAACAGTTGATGTCCTCGGGCCGGTGGCGCTCCTCGGTGAATTTGCGGTGCGAGCATGGTTCGCGCGCTGACGAGCGCGGGGCTTGTTGGCAATGCCAGCGTTGACGTTTCGGAGGATGTCTGTAGAGTTCCAAATAGAAACACAGACAATATTTTAGGGAGGTTGTGAACTGATGGCTTCGCTTGTTAATGAGCGCCTAAGTTCAGACTTTTTGTGGAGTTGCGCGGCACAAATATTCCGCCGACGGGGAGGCTGAGATGGTGATGGGCCACAGCGCGGCTGTCACCAAGCAGCATCTGCACGAGACAGCCGCCACGACGCTCATGGGCAGATTGCTCAGGAAGTTTTGGCAGCCTGTTGCGCTTGCAAGCGACATGGCTGTTCGTCAGGCCCGCCCGATTCGCATCCTTGGCGAAGACCTGACGCTCTATCGCGGGGAGAGCGGCAAACCTTATTTGGTCGGTGCACGATGTGCACATCGATGCACGCTCCTGCATACGGGCATCATCCGCGAAGATCAGATCAGCTGCATGTATCATGGCTGGCGCTATGATGGCTCCGGCCTTTGCACCGACATTCCGGCAGAGTCCAAGCCGCGCGCCAATCCGATTCGGATCGCGGGCTATCCGGTACGCGAATACGCCGGACTGATTTTCGCCTACATGGGCGAGGGCGCCGCGCCGGAGTTCGATCTGCCACGCAAGGCCGCATTCGAGACAGGAAGCCGCTCATTTTTTCCCAAGCGCGAGTTCTGGGACTGCAACTGGTTTCAGCAAGTCGAGAACTCGATGGACGCCGTTCATCTGAGCTTTGCTCACCTGTGGGGCGTGCCGGGCCAGTTTGGCGCATCGATCTCCGCGGGCGGGGAAATTCCCGCGCTCGAATACGTCGAAACCAGCAGCGGCATTCGCCAGATCGCCGCGCGGTCCAATGGCAATGTCCGTATCAGCGACTGGACCTTCCCCAACAACAATCACATCGTTGTTCCAGGCCCTGACCAAAAGGCGTCATGGGGGCACGTGAGCGTGTGGGCGGTGCCAGTTGACGACCGGCGAACCATGCGCTTCCGCATCTATTCCACCGACAAGGTCGACGAAGAGACGGCCGCCCGTATTCGCGCCGATCTCGCCTTCGAGCCCACATTTTGCGCGGATGCCCTATTCAACGGCGACCTGTCCGGTCTGAGCGAGCAGTCGATCATCAGCGCGCAGGATTATGTCGCGGTTCGCGGACAGGGTGAGATCTGTGATCGCGAGGAAGAGAACCTCTCGTCGTCCGACGCCGGCGTCATCTTCCTGCGGCGCGTGTTCCTGCGCGAGCTGGAAGCGATAGCGACCGGCGCGGAACCGAAGATGTGGGCGAGCCTGAAGGAAAACATCGACCTGCCGCCACCACCGACGCGCGCTGCTTGAGTGATAGTTTCAACGGAGGATTGACGCGTGAAAGTGACCGATGCGATTGCACATGTGCTGAGGGACGAGGGCGTTGAGTATCTGATCTGCTACCCCCGTCAGGCGCTGATTGACTCCTGCGCGAAGATTGGCATTCGCCCGGTGATCTGTCGGCAGGAGCGCGTTGGCGTCGGCATTGCCGACGGGATCAGCCGGTCGACTTATGGCAAGAAGATCGGCGTCTTCGCAATGCAGGGCGGGCCCGGCGCTGAAAATACGTTTCCCGGTGTTGCGCAGGTCTACGGCGACAACGTGCCAGTTCTGATCATGCCGGCGCACCGTATTGGTCGCAGCTTCACGCATCCCTCGTTTGATCCGGTGCAGGCCTACCGTCCGGTGACGAAGTGGGGCGCGGAGATTGCCGATCCCGCCCGCACGATCGAACTTATGCGGCGCGCGTTCCACGCGCTGAGGTCCGGCAAGCTGGGGCCAGTCGTGATCGAGGTGCCCACGGATGTCGGCGCGATGGACCTGCCGGGCGAGTACGCTTATACGCCCGCGCGCTCGCTCAAGGCGGGACCGGACCCGGCGGACGTCAAGCGGGTCGCAGACCTTCTGCTGAAATCAGAATGTCCCGTGATTCATGCAGGGCAGGGCGTACTTTATTCCGGCGCCACTGCACAACTCATCAGGCTCGCGGAAGTCCTCGACGCGCCGGTGCTGACGACGAATACAGGCAAGGGCGCTTTTCCCGAGGATCATCCGCTGTCGCTTGGGGCGTCCGTCATTTCGGCCCAGAAGGGCGCTTTCCACTTCCTGAAGAAAGCCGACGTCATCCTCGGCATGGGAACGAGCTTCACGAAAAATCCGTGGGCGCCGCAAATTCCCGCCGGCAAGCGTATCATCCACTGCACGCTGGACCCGGCAGACGTATGCAAGGAGTTTTCGACGGAGGCCGCGATACTGGGCGACGCGCGCCTCGTCATGGAGACGCTGATCGCAGAGATTGGTGAACGGCGTCGAAAGCAAACTGGCGCTGTGGCGGAGGTCGCGCGGCTGCGTCGCGAGTGGGAGGACGACTGGAAGGACGAACTCGCGTCCAACGAAACGCCGATCAACCAGTACCGCATCATTAATGAGCTCAAAACCACGCTCGATCCGGCCCAGACGATCATCACACATGATGCAGGAAGCCCGCGCGAGCAGCTCATCCCGTTCTGGAAGACCGTGACACCCGGTGGCTATCTCGGCTGGGGAAAAAGTACGCAACTTGGGCATGGTCTCGGCTTGATCATGGGCGCGAAGATCGCCAACCCAGAGAAGACCTGCATCAACCTGATGGGCGACGCGTCCATCGGTATGGTCGGCATGGATGTCGAGACGGCCGTGAGAAACAGGCTCGGTATTTTGACCATCGTGTTCAACAACGGTGTGATGGCCGGCGAGAAAAACGGGCTCGTTGACGCGCAGGTTTACAACGCGGCTGATCTCGGCGGAAATTACAGCCAGGTGGCGAAGGGTCTCGGCGCTTGGTCAACGCGGGTCGAAAGCGCCAATGATTTTCAGCCAGCGCTCGCAAAGGCGCTCGCCGCAAACTCGGCAGGGCAGCCGGCGCTAATTGAGGTCATGGCGAAGCAGAACTTCCGCTATTCGCGGTACTAAAATACGTCGCAGCAGGGGGGGGCTCGATGATGTCACGCATGTCCCGGCGCAAGTTCGTCGCCGCGGTTGGAGTGATCGCTGCTGCACAGGCCCTGTCGCGTTACGCGCACGCGCAGGCGTTCCAGTCGCGTCCAGTCAAGATCGTTGTTCCGGCTGCGGCCGGCGGCGCGCTTGACCTCATATCGCGCGTTTTGGCCGAGAGAGTTGCCGACCAGTTCAAACACGGCATCTATGTCGAGAACAGGCCCGGCGCCAACTGGATCATCGGCATGGACGCGGTCGCGAAGTCGCAGCCGGATGGACATACGCTGCTCCTCGTGTCGACGTCCGGATTCAGCATCAACCCGCACCTTTTCAAGAACGTGCCTCCCATGGAGGAGTTCGTGCCGATCACGACGGCCACCAAAGGCGCGTTCGTAGTTCTGGTCAATCCGAAACTAGGCGTGGAGAGCGTTCCCGATTTCATCAAGCTGCTCAAGGCAAGCCCGGGCAAATACAACCACGCGTCCAACAGCGCCACGACGAAATTGCTTTCCGAGTTCTTTAAGTCGCAGGCGGGCGTCGAGTATGCGGATGTGAGCTACAGGGGCGCCTCTCTCGCCATCAGCGATACGATGATAGGAGTGACCGACTTCTGCTTCGTCGATTTTGGAAGCGCCACGAACGTTCTGCAGGACCGGTCGCTGATCGCGCTCGCCGTTACGTCGGCCGAGCGATACGAACTCAACCCGGACATCCCGACGCTTTCCGAAGCCGCGTTGCCGGGGTTCTCGGTCGATGGCGGAACGGTCCTGTTCGCGCCCGCGCGGATCAGCCCGGAAGTCCTGACGCAACTCAACGCGATCTTCATGAATGTGCTGCGTTCGCCGGAAGTTATCGCGCGATTCAGAACCATCGGACAGATAGCCAAAGGTTCGGCGACAGAAGAGACGTTGCGAAGTCTCCGCCTTGAAGTGGACCGCTGGGCCACTCTCATCAGGGAAAAGAACATCACGTTCAAATAAGAACCAATTAGCGCGCAGGGAGCGTCGTACATGCATTTGCTGAGAGAAATTACGGTTGGCGCTGCAATGGCAGCCGCGTTGGCGAGTGTTCCTGCCGCGGCCGATCCGGTCGCCGATTTCTATCGCGGACGAACGGTATATGTGATCAGCGCTGGCGGGGCGGGCGGAGCCCACGGGCTCTACGGTCAGGTCATCGCGAGCCACATCAAGAGGCACATTCCGGGTAATCCGAATGTCGTGATCCAGTACATGCTCGGCGCGGGCGGAAACATCTCGATGAATTATCTTTACAACGTCGCCGCCAAGGACGGCACGTACATCGGCTTGCCCCTTCAGGACCTAGTTTTCAACGCGCGTATTGGCATCCAGGAAGTCAAGTACGATGCAAAAAAAGTTCATTATCTGGGCGGCGCCGACACAACGCGCACAGTCGTATCCGTCATGCGTGCGGCAAAAATAGCGACACTTAAGGATGCCATAGCCCGCGAAGTCCTCATCGGAACCAGCGGACGCTCGGGGCAGTCGTATCTGATCCCGGTCGTGCTCAACAGCCTCTTGAACACAAAATTCAAGCCAATCATGGGCTATAAAGACATTAGCGAGATTCATTTAGCGATGGAGCGAGGCGAGGTGCAGGGCACCGCGGCCTCGTGGCCGACGATCGCGAACACCAAAGGAGACTGGGTTAAAAACGACCTGGTGCTTAATCTTGTGACCATAGGAATGGACAGGGATCCTGAGTTGCCGAGCGTGCCCGCCATTACAGAACTGGCCAAGTCGCCGCAGGACCAGGATCTTGTGGAGCTCCTATCCGCGTCCGCCCTACATGGTCGCGCATGGATCGCCATGGGCGATATACCTGCTGACAGGCTCGCTGCGTTGCGCAAAGCGTTCGCTGACACAATGGGCGACCCAGCCTTTCGTGAAGAAACCTCGAAGCGTAACATGACGGTCAATCCGGTCACTTGGCAGGATCAGGCGATCGCGCAGCAAAAAATTCTCGACACGCCGGAGGCAGCAGTGGCGCGCCTCAAGCGTATTCTGGAACTCTGACTGCGGAGACACGCGATGCTTTCTAGCGAAGACAACGAACTGTTGACGCGCATTGGCCCCGGAACCCCAATGGGTTCACTCATCCGCCGGTTCTGGATTCCGGTGTCCTTTGCTGACAAGATCGAGAAACCGGATGGGCCGCCGGTACGCGTGCGCATCATGGGCGAGAACCTGGTCCTGTTCCGGGACACGGAGGGGCGGATCGGCCTCGTCGACGAACGCTGCCCACATCGCACGGCTTCGCTCTACTACGGGCGCAACGAGCAGTGCGGCATCCGCTGCGTCTATCATGGCTGGAAGTTCGACGTGCACGGCAATTGCGTCGATTTGCCGAGTGAGCCGTCAAGCAGCGGCTTCCGCGACAAGATCAAAATCAAGGCTTACGCGTGCCATGAGGCTGGCGGTCTCGTCTGGGCTTACATGGGTGCAACTGACTCAAAGCCCGAGTTCCCTGAACTGGAATGGACGCTTATCCCAGCCGACCACCGCCACGTGACGCGGCACATACAGGAATGCAACTGGCTGCAGGGTCTGGAGGGAGGCTTCGACACAAGCCATCTTTCCTTTCTCCATGGCGGCGCCGTTGAAAGCCGCATGGGCGTCGTGCCCGGCCGCTATGAAATTGTGCCCGGCGACTTCGGATTCGTGGCGGGCACGGGACGCGATCTTGAAGACGGCAACACCTTCTGGACTGCCGCGGCCATGTTGATGCCGTTCCACAAGATCATACCATCGGAGCCCATGGCGGCACATGTGTGGGCCCCAATCGACGATGAGAATACGATGCTCTACAGCGTAGACTTCAACCCGACACGCCCGCTAACCGATGAAGATCTCCAACGCACGAAGGCTTTCCGTGGCATCCACACGGAAAATATCCCTGGCACTGACCGCGCGATCCAAAACAAGGATAACGAGTACATGATCGACCGCGCACTGCAAAGCAGCGGCACATCCTTCACGGGCATGAAGGGGCTTGGAATCCAAGATTGCGCGATCCAGGAATCGATGGGCCCCATCGCGGACCGAACGCTTGAGCATCTGGGCGTGAGCGATTCAGCGATCATTCGCATCCGTCGTATCCTTTTAAAAATGGTCAAGGATGAAATTGCCGGCGTCTCGCCAAGCCCACCGCCGGGGTCGTCGTACCGAATACGTTCTGCCCGATTCCTTGCGCCCAACGATAGGAAGTTCGCCGAGATGATTGGCGAGAAAATGCACATCAGGGATGAGGTCCGATAGTTATAGTTCACAGGGCTTGATCAGGCAGGCTAATGGTAAAAAATAGCAGGCGTACGATTGATATTTGTTACCGGATTCGCCCTTAAGAGGCGACTGGCAGGCCAACGTTTAATGGAGGGTGAAATGCGGAGAATGAGGGCGTTCCTGTCTGCGCCGGTGGCGCATACTCGCGCGGTGGCTCTAGTGTTCGGCGCATGCTTCGTCTGCGCCGCGCCAGCCGTCGCGCAGGAGTTTTATCGCGGCAAGACGGTAAATATCTTTATCGGTTTCGCCGCGGGCGGTAGTTATGATTACTATGGCCACCTTCTGGCGCGTCATCTCGGTAGGAACTTGCCTGGGAATCCTGCAGTGGTCGCCAACTCCATGCCTGGCGCGGGCAGCCTCCGAGCGGCCAACCATCTTTTCGCAGTCGCTCCAAAAGACGGCACAGCTCTCGCTATAGTCACGCAGACGCTGCCCCTCGAGGAAGTGTTGGGCAATCCCGGCGTCAAGTACCGTTCGTCCGAGTTCAATTGGATCGGTCGGGCAACGAACGTCGTCGATATCGTCATGACTTGGCACGGCACTGTCACATTAACGGGACTGAGGCATAAAAGTGTCTTGTCGAAACCAGCTGGTCATGTGGCGAGCATAACACAAGAAATTTTGTGCCATGCAACCATCGCCGCTGCACGCAGCGTGCGATAGTCGGTTGCGTTGTGGGCGTTGCGAGGAAAGTGAAACAGGTTGGCGATTGGATCGTGAATGGAGACGAACAGCTGGAGATGCCGCGCGGATTTGAAGCTCTTCATAATCCGCTCTCGTCGCC
>CANMLK010000188.1 GCA_947498445.1 Beijerinckiaceae bacterium | reverse complement strand
CGACGGCGAGTCCTTCGTGCCGAAGCACCCGAAGATTGCCGAGCGCCTATTCGAGGCGGGGGAAACCTATCCGCTTGTGGTGCAGGAGGAACGGTCACACGTCTCGCACGCGCATTATTTCGCCTCGCTGAATGAGGCCTGGCAGAACCTACCGGAAGATCAGGCCGAACGCTTCCCGACCAGTGAACACCTTCGCAAGTGGTGCCTTATCAAGGCCGGCTTCTCCGACCTCAATTCTATCGTGTGCAGCTCGGCAGCGGAAGCGCAGCGCGTCGCCGCATTAGTTAAGCCGATTGACGCCTACGCCGTTGTGATCGTTCGGGGCGCGACGGTTCAACTCTATACCGCGCAATCTCAGTCCATGCGCGCCATGGGGAAAGAGGCGTTCCAGAAATCCAAGCAAGCCGTGCTGGATATCGTCGCGCCGATGATCGGCGTCACGCCAGACACGCTGCATCGCGAAGCCGGGAAAGCCGCGTAATGGCCGGGCGCCGCTCAATAAGCCTCCGTACCAAGCTGGCAAGCGCCCTGCTGCAAATGCTGCGGCCGGACGACGCCGGCAAGCTAGTCCCGATCATCCCATACGAAGACGCGAAGCTGATGAGCGACGAGCAGATCATTTCCCTGTTTCACTTCGACCACGGGATTTTGCACGCGCACGAAGGGCCAGACGAAGCCTGGAACCTGACACCGCGCCCGATCCTTGAACACCGAACGAAGACAGCGAAGATCGACACGCCACGCGCGGCCAAGGTTGTCCGTCACCAGCGCGCCAATGACGATGCGGTGAACAGGCTACTCGCGCGAGATCGCGGTGAGCGGCCGGCGCCGAGCAAATGGCCGAAACGGAAAATGCAAAGCCGCGGCTTCGATCAAAGCGCGCGGCGTTCCTGACAGATCAATGCGGACAGATAGTGGAAACC
Source organism: Beijerinckiaceae bacterium (assembly GCA_947498445.1). GTDB lineage: Bacteria > Pseudomonadota > Alphaproteobacteria > Rhizobiales > Beijerinckiaceae > Terripilifer. The sequence continues at coordinate 6,566 of CANMLK010000188.1, read as the reverse complement.
ACTATGAACAAGCGCAGACTTTTGAAGCTCGCCGGCAGGCGAGTGCGATTTCGAAGCCAACAACTCCTAAAGGGGAAACGAGACAATGGCCGGCGACACCATGAGCAACGTTGAGGCGATCCAAATGATGGAGCGCTGCAAGCACGAAATCCGCGATCTCCGGGCGACGGTCGCGCACCTAAAGCCGAAGGCAGATGCCTACGACAGCCTTGCGTCGGTGATCCGGCTGTTGCCGCAGCCGAGCCAGGGCATGAGCGAAGATATGGTTTGGGTTCTCGACAAGCGCATCCGCGAATTGCAGCCGAAGCCGATCGAGGCTGCCCCTCAAGGGTGACGGCGCTGACATCACATCAACACGGAGGAAGTCATGAACTGCCCGAAATGCGACGCCTACATCAGTGACACCTACGAGCCAGACGATTGGTCCTGCGGGATTGTCGGCGGATACTACTGCGACGCCTGCGACCTTGGGGTTGGCGAAGGTGAGTACGAGCCTATGGAAGGCGATGTTCCGATCATGACCGCGAAAGAGTTCCGTGGCGATCAGCCGCTAGGCACTCCGATATCCGAATTGAGCGGACAGCCCGGCGATCCGCGCAATCCCGATGATCCGCGCCATGCCGGCTACGAGCGGTTTAAGCGGATCGCGAAATCATGGGGGCACGACTGATGGCCGACAAAATCACAATCGCAATCGGGACCAGCGCCAAGGTCGAAACATGCCGCGACGGAGAGTGGACCATCCTGCACGTCGAGGATGGCAGCGGTGCCAAGACGACCGTTAGTCTCGGGATCACCAACGCCCTTTTATTAGCGGAAATGCTTCGCGGCTCTGCCGTAAGCGCCGCCTTTCTTCCGCGCTAACGATGACACAACAGGCAGCAGCCAATACCGACCGAGAGCTTTACCGGGAACCCGACAAGGGCAACGGATCGTTCTACTCGGATAGCATTCACGTCACTGCCGGCGGCGGAATCGGCATCAACGTCGGCGGGACCGTGATCGTCCGGTCTCTAAAAACTTGGCACAAACTCGCCCTGGCAGCGCAGTCTTTCGGTTCAACGCTCCATGTTGGGCAGGCGGCGTCGAGTAACGGTGAGAGAGCAGCGGAAAAGGAGAAATAGATGGCACCGATACCGAGGCCGCTGCACTCCACTCCCATGCCGTGGGCGCACGGCCATTCTATACGAAGCCCGCGCGGTGCTCGGCGTTGATGCCTAAATCATGGCTACGTCTTGCTGTCTAGCTTTGTTTCCATCCGCTCAAGACGCTTTTCCAACCGCTCGCCCATCTTATCCATTGATTCTTCGATCTCTTGCTTTACGATGTGGAAGCCGTCGCGCCGCATATATTTGTCCGCAACTTCAAGTTGGATAATGTTGACGTGCTGGCGCAGCGCTGAGATCGTTTCCCCGAACTCGCGGGAATGCTGGTCATGCTTTGCCTCGATCTCGTCTTTACTGTCGGTGATGTCTTTGCGAAGCGCCTGTTCAACGCGGGTGAGTTTCCACACGCCTCCGGCGGCCATGGCCAACAAGGTCAGCAAGATGCCAGCGGTTTGCGGGTCGGTCATCGTTTGCAATTCGGCTTTGGAGCGCCAAGGCTGGCCAGCGCCGCGTTATTCTCCGCGACCTGTAGAATCGTGCCTGGCGTGTCCTTACGGGACAGGCACACCATTTTGATGGTTTCCAGGGTCACGCTTTTAGTCCCTGAGCCAATCGTCTGGCACGCAGCCAGCGGGATCACGAGCGCACAAATCACGAATGCGCTCACGAGCCTTTTTCGCGGTGTCGATAGCATCGGTCTTTTCCTTCTCGATTTGGACGATGATTTCAGCCTGAGCGTCGTGGCGGATTTTGAGATAAGCACCGCTGAACACAGCAACCGCAATCGCAGCGGCGAGCGCGTATTTCTTGAACGGCCACGGGACGAACCATGCGATAGCGAACGCAGCCCCTACCCCGCCGAACGTGCCGAGCCAGCCTAGAATCGTGTTCACTGGACTTACCTACGGACCCAGGCGCGGACGCGATCCGGCCCCATGAACCAGACGAACACCACCACCATCAGAAACACCACCCCGGCAACCGCGACGATCACCCACGGGTCAGTCAGATAGCCCAGGACGCCGACGCCGCCGACGCCAGAGAACCAGCCGGTAACCGTTTTCCATTTCCGATGGAGCCAGGAGCCGCGCGTTTCGGTGTCGTTTTCCGCGCTGGTCTCGATTTCCTTCGTGGTAGTCTTATTCGATCCGTCCACGGTGACAACGCTGGTTTCCGGTTCGGTCGGCTTTGGCTTCGCTGGCTTGGCGGGTGCCCCAGCGAACACCCGTCGCTGTGCCTCGATCCAGTCAGAATCCGGCGCGGGATATCTCTTGCCGGCTTCGTGCCAGGCTTGAGCCTTGAGGAAGGCGATGCCCATTGAACTACGCCAAAACGCATCGTCCATGATCGTGTTTCGAGTCATGCCGGGCACGCGGTCGAGGACGAATTTGATATAGCTCTCGACGTGGTTTCCGCCGGACCAAATATTGATCGCGTCCTTGAACGGCTTGTTGCGATAGTTCTTCGACGTGCGCCACAGGTCGAGTTGAGCGCATATCCCTTGAACATAGGTTGGGAACGCCGCGATATTGTTGCCCTGCCCGGTCCCGTCGTTGAGTTTGACCGCGACCTTTTCCGCGCCCCACTTGATAGCAAGCGCGCTGCCCCACATCGCGCCGGGGTTTTTGAATCGGATTGACGCTGGTTCCTTGGCCATTTATGGAATCCATATCTGAGTGAGGTTGTGGCAGGCGGTGACGACCGCGCATGTACCTACGGCGATGTAGAGCAGATCAGCGGCGATGTGGCCGGCGCGGTTCTTGAGACGCCTATCTTCGAAGTCGCGGATCAGCGCGTTCCATGATTCGACGCCGACCAGGAAGCCGAGGCCGAGCGTCGCCAGCGCGGACAGGGTGAACAGGATGGACATCGTCACACTCCCGGCGGCGGCGCCCAAAAGCACCGCAGAATGTCAGGGGTTGGAAAACATGCGTGGTATTCCCCGTCAGGGCTCCGCTTCACGTCCTGGTGTGGAACGAGGTGCTTGCCGTCGATCAGGTATCCGGAGGAAACTGGCTTGACGCGATCTGGGGAGATTTCAGCGCAATCGCGATTTGAGCAGCAGGCCACCGGGTATTCGAACCCGCTCACGGCCTGGTGCGCGGATGCCCGTGGCGCGGTGAGGATCGAAAGAGTGAGCGCGAGAGACGCCCAAAGGATCACAGATACAACGGCCGCCATGATGAGATAGAGCGCATAGTCGATAGCGGGCCAGTGGTAGTGACGGGACCTCACGACGACGGGACCACATAGGCATAGACCCGGCCGCGCGGATAAACCGCTTCGACGACGCGGCGGTTATGATTGCCCGAGATGATGATCGGGTTGCCTACGCTATCTATTCCTGAGACGATGCCAACATGACCGATGCGACGGCCGCGCGAGATCAATGCGACCGCGCCGACCTGAGGCCCGGAAATGCGCGTGCCGGCGTGCAGCCATGACGACGCTATGCGGCTTCCAGTGCCGCCGCCCGAGATCATGTTCATGAAGTCGGCGCACCAGAGCGTGCGGGGAAGGCCGAGATCGGCTGCGGTCTTGCCTACATGGACGCGGGCGCGATCGACCAGGGAGCCGGCGAAGATCGACGGTTTCGCGGCTACATTCCTCCCCTTCACGACAGAGGCGGCCCCCTGCCCCTGCATTTCCATTGACCTGACGTACCAGTCAGGCTCTTGGGCATAGGAGGGGAGGGAGAGGCATAGAAAGAGAGCGGCGAGAAGCACTCGCATCCAATCACCATGTTATGTTAAGGGGTGGAAATGGAATGGTTGTGGTGGGCTTGGCAGATTTACGCGACGCTGTGCGCAGTGGTCGTTACGCTGGCGTTGCTGTTTTTCGCCCTGGTGGTATGGGGTGAGCTGCTGGTAGACCAGACCGCGCGGCTACTTGATCTCTTGGAACGCCGCAGGAACTTTAAAGGGCCGGAAAATTGATGACCGAGAGGATGAGCAAGTGAAAGGGCATGACTCGCACCAAATTAATCTCGGCTTGCTGGACACGGAAGTCCCGCAAGGCGCTAAGCGTACTCAGGCTGACCCGTTGATATCTGACGAAATGCAGCGCCTTGGCTATCGGGTCCTGCTTTATTCGTTGCGAGATGACTTCAAGAATTTTGACGACGAAAAAGCCGGCCACCGGCTGGTGTCGAGAATCTACCGTGTGATGGACCAGGAACGACGAACGGCCAAGCAGCCTCGATAGCGTTGGCTACAATTACTTCGTCTCGATCAATCTGACCCCTTGAAAATAATTGTTGTTTCCAGTGTACCCGCTGGTGTTCGCCGTTGCCGCATCGTCGCCCAATTTGTAATAGTCGGTGACGCTTGAAATGGTTTGGCTCGACGAGCGTCCGGAGCTCGAATAGAACGAGATTACAAGATCGCGTCCGGCCGTGAGCGTAAACGCCACTTCGTCGCTCAACTTGTCGGTCGCCGGCGCCACCGAAAAGTACGCCGCCGCACCAAACAGGATTTGGGTAAACGAGTCCACGTCGTAGGCATCCCCAGCCGCAGCCCGCGACCCAACATAAGCCTTGTCGATGGTCACGCCGTTGGCATCGCCGCTGCGGAATGTGAAGCGCCAAAGTGTTCCGGTCGGGTCGGTCAATTGTGCGTTAGGGATCACCTCCCGAGAGGTGTACCCGACGTTATTGACATCGCCCGATAGCGTAGCAGAAAACACCGTATGCCAGTCGTCGCCTCCCACGCCGAAGCCGTTCAGTTGATTGACCATAAGCATGATCAGGCGTCCTTGCCGCGAGGATCGGTCCAGCCGCGTGTGAGAACAGTTATCGAAACACTGCTGGTGCTCGCGCTAAGAGTGCCACGGATTTCCGCGCTTGTACTTGTATAAACTCGCAACGTGTTTTGTCCGGTGAACGCGGCGGCGTTGAACACGTCGCCGCTGCCTGTCCCTACAGTCGGTTGCTGAATGTCGGGAGAGTAAAATATGGCGTGCAACTCGTTGGCGCCCGCATTGACAATGTTTGGGCTAAAGATTGCCTCTACCGAAATGCCAGTTGGTATGCTCGGAAGCGCAATGGTCAATTCTCCTGTGCCTGGATTTGAACCGGAAGTGTAGTCGGTTACAAATACTTTCATATCGAACCGACCATTCGGTCGCTGCACAAACCCGTTAACAGCCCCACCGGCTCGCACGATCGATCCTATGCGCCGCGCGTAGAGATATGCCGATCCGCCGGACTCGGCCTGAAGCGCCGTAATGACAGTCGCGACGGTCGTGCTGGTATGGGCATAAATGTCCTGCGTGCCATCCGCCTTCGCTACCGCATAGATATGATAGGTGGTGTTCGCGATACCAACGGCAGAGTTACGCATTCCAGCCGAGGCACCGGCCGCCCAATTCGCGTCGAGTTGCTTGCCAGCCATTGTCGCAACGGTAATATCAACCGCGTTGGTGCTGTCCCGACAAACACCAGCCGCCACGTTAATGTCGTTGGTCGCATCCGTGCCGTTGGCAAGAATGCAGCCGTCGATATAGCCGCGCGACAACCTGCCGGGCAGGTTTTGCAGCAAGACCTTTTTTGCCGCCGAGGCGCTGGCGTCATAGGTCATAACGTAGTCGGCGGCGGTGTCCGGGGAAGCGTCTGCCGTCAGCGAATTAACGACCTTGAGAACATCGGAAATCAGAATGCGCCGGTTCGCTGTGGCACTCAGGTCATAAATCGGCAGCGTGTCATCGGTCGCAATCGACGTGAGTTGAGTTCCGCCGATTATGTCGAACGTCGAGAGGGCCGCAGCCGTGCCTAATACAATGAACTCAGTCGAGGCATGGACGTATTTGACCAGGTACGGAGTGCCCGAGATCAATAACCCGGATGGAGCGGCAACGCCGGTCGAGATATTCAGCGCACGGGCGGTCAAGCTATCGACCGCGAGAGTTGCGGAAGCGCCGCTAGTCGTGTGCGGGATAATCGTGAACACTCCCCCGCTCATCACGGCGGCGGTCGCATAGGTCGCGTTAGTCGTGACCGTGAATGCCGTCGAGGTTCCGCCGGTCGTCAGGCCGTAAAGGTCATCCCGCCACTTTGCGACGGAGGCCATCAATGCGCGACCGCTATCGTTCACCGCAGACGGGGCCATGCCCTCTGCGAAATTCACGGCCGGATCGGCAGACGAGTTTGAGGCCGCCGTGGTTGACCACAGCGGCACGCCAGCGGTTGCCATCGTTTCTTATTCCTTTAAAGATCAAACCCGGCTCGTTGGCCGGGCTTGATTGAACTTCGCCATCAGGCGCTTGAAGTCGGGCGGGCGGCGCGGGGCACCCCCGAGTATTTGCATGGCCTGCATTGCCATTTCTGGCGGCTGTTCTTGTGGCAGGGCTTGCGGCTGACTCTGCGGTGCCACAGAGAGGCCCGCCGGTGCGTTATTTGGGCTTCCCCCATAGGCTATGGCCGGAAACGAAGCGGCCACGGGCGGGGCTTGCTGGGCCATTTGA
>CANMLK010000187.1 GCA_947498445.1 Beijerinckiaceae bacterium | reverse complement strand
GTTTGCTGGAGCAGCAGATCTTGCGGCGTTGCCTTCGTCGCCTCGTCTCTCTCGATCTAGTGGCCGCGCAGTTCGGGCGGCAGTTCGACGTTCTTGGTCGACTTCCCGAGTTGCGAACGCTCGAACATCAGAACGATGGGCAACGAGATGATGAGCGGGATGATGAGGTAGAACATCCGCCAGATCAGAAGCGCCGCAAACACCGCTGTTGGCGCGACATCCGGCAGGATGGCGAGAAATACGGCCTCCATGACGCCGACCCCGCCAGGCACTTGCGATAGAAGCCCGGCGGAAAACGACAGCAGGAATGCGCCCGCCACGACCATGAACGAGACGTTCGCGTCGGCTGGCAAGGCGAAATAGATAATTCCAGCCGCCCCGACCAATTCCATCGGCGCTGCAACCAATTGGCGTGCGACAATAGGCATGCGGGGATAGACGAGTTCGAATCCCCAGATCTTAAGGGGTGGGAAATGCAGCCACGCCCCTAGAACATAAAGCGCGCACAGGGCGAGCAGAATGGCGCCGAATCCGATCGTTGCGCCACGCCCGATGTCCTGCCAGCCGAAGGCGTCGGCCATGGGGGCGAGAATTTCGGGCTCGCCAACCAGCACAACGCCGATCAGCATGATCGTGCCAAAAGCGAATGTGAACGAGCAAAGCGCAACCAGAACAGCAACTTCAGGCGTCGACAGTCCTTTTGCGGTATAGGCGCGCAATCGAACCATCCCGCCTGAAAGGACTGACACGCCGATGTTGTGACTCAAGGCGTAAGTCACAAACGAGCATGTCGCGACATATATCCACGAGATGCCCTTTTGCCGATTGAGATGAAGGAGCGCGATGCGGTCGTACCAGGCAAGCGCCCAGTACGCGACCAGAGTGGAGAGGCCCGCCAGCAGATAATGGCTGGGCGGAATTCCCGCCAACCGGTCCGCGATGACGGACGCTATGACTTTGAGATCGGACCACACTCCCCCGTCGGCGAGGAGCAGCTTCACCGCGGGATCGCTCGCGACCTCCGCCTGAAGCTTGAAGTACAGCATACGCACCGCCCAAACGACGGCGACCAGGCCAACCAGTGGCCAAAACAGTGACTTGAGACGCTTCACGTTCCCCTCGCATGCCACCGCTGCGCCCCTCCGCGCAGCGTGCCGATTTAACGGCGTGAATAGTCGCGTTACTGTCCAGCCCCCGCTGGCGGCCATTCCGGCGGGACTATCCGTGCACGACGAGGATCAACGATTCAAGTGGGCAATGGGGACAAGCGTGTAAAGAATACCGCTCGTCCGCCCTTATTTAGCCAGCAGCGCTGCGCGCGACTTCGCGGGAGCCTTCCGACGCCATGCCCTTTTCTCGGCCTTCGAGGCTTTGAGCGCGGGCGACTTCTTCCAGCGCCACTTCATGGGCGGCCTTGGCGTCGTCGAGTTGCTGACGCAATTCGCCCGCCGACTGCTGCAGATTGTCCCGGCGGGCGCGCGCTGAGCGCGCATAGGTCGGGTAGGCGAAGTGCTGAGGATCAGAAATGCCGGAGCGTTGCTCTTCCCCGGCTATTTCCCGGTCGAGCTCTCCGGACATGCGCGAGAATTCGGCCACCATCGCTTCGATTTGAACGACCCGACGGCGCTTTTCCTCGGCTTGAAACCTTTTCAGGCGGACAAGACTATCCCGCGATTTCATTACGCGTACTCCAACACGATACAAATTTCAGCGCTGCCGCTGCCGTGACCCGCGAGACATCCAGATCATGCCGGGCCAAAGTTGCTCTTTGGTTACCGACGAAGCTCGTAGCGTCTTTTCCTGACAACCTTATCGCTTGATTGATTTCCTGGGCGGCCGCTAACCACTCGTTAACCTGAAGGATTAACAATGCGTTTGTCGGTCAGGCGCGGCCCGTCCTCTTTTAATGGTGGTCGGTCAGTCTGTCCGGCGCGGAACTGAAGATCGCGCGAGTCACTAAGCTGGATGCCCTGGGGGCTGAAACCGGTGCTGGCGAAATCGGAAAGATCGCTCCTCCAAAAATTGGCGCTTGCCAGCGGGAATCACTGTTTGTTAACCAAGATGCGTTAATTTCTATAAAGACGGCGACGCTGATTCTCCTGCGGTTCGTTGGGCTTTATAAGATTGGACGCAGGCATGGCTGACGGTTTTTATCACGGGGCAAGGGTGGGGACCTGACATGCGCGTATTACTTATTGAGGACGACAGCGCCACCGCGCAAAGCATCGAGCTGATGCTGAAGTCCGAAAATTTCAATGTTTATACAACCGATCTGGGCGAAGAGGGCATCGACCTCGGCAAGCTCTACGATTACGACATCATTCTTCTGGATTTGAACCTCCCGGACATGTCCGGTTACGAAGTTCTGCGCACGCTGCGTGTCGCGAAGGTGAAAACACCGATCCTGATCCTTTCCGGCCTTGCCGGGATCGAGGACAAGGTGAAGGGTCTCGGCTTCGGCGCCGACGATTATCTCACCAAGCCGTTCCACAAAGACGAACTCGTCGCACGCATCCATGCGATCGTGCGCCGCTCCAAGGGGCACGCCCAGTCGGTCATCATGACTGGCGATCTGGTCGTCAACCTCGATCAGAAGACTGTCGAAGTCGCCAGCAATCGCGTGCATCTCACGGGCAAAGAATACCAGATGCTCGAGCTGCTCTCGTTGCGAAAGGGCACGACGCTCACCAAGGAGATGTTCCTCAATCATCTTTACGGCGGCATGGACGAGCCCGAGCTCAAAATTATCGACGTCTTTATTTGCAAGCTGCGCAAGAAGCTCGCCAATGCGAGCAATGGCCGCAATTACATCGAAACGGTGTGGGGTCGCGGGTACGTATTGCGCGAGCCGACAGATTCCGAAGAACGCATCACCGCCTGACAATCTGGCGCCGACATACCGAAAAACCCCGCCAGCGGCGGGGTTTTTTAGTTTATGGGGCCCCAGCGCTGGCCGCTCGATCAGGCTGTGATCAGGCGGCGAGATTTTCCAGGCGACCGCTCAGTTCCGCCTGCGTGAACGGCTTCATCATGAACATGTTGGCGCCACTGCGCATGGCGCCTGCTATATGCACGACGTCATTTTCGGTTGAACAAAAAATGATGCGCGGGTGATTACCGTTCTGCAACAGCCGCACCTGGCGGACGAAGTCGAGCGGGCGCATGTCCGTGAGCGAGCCATCGACGACGATTGCGTCAGGCATTTCCTTCGCGCACATGGCCAAGCCATCGACGCAGCATTCCGCCTCGACGATGGACAGTTCCATTCCTTCGACAATTCTGCGAACGACCTTACGCACTACAGCGGAATCGTCGACTATCAGTACGCGCTTCATCATTCGCCTCCAAAGCTGGAAGGGCATCATGCGACACGAGCGTTAAAGGTTAGTTGGCGTCAGCTAGCTTCTGGCGCGGGGGCGGCGAGGTCCGCCTCTTCCTGGCGTGCGGCGGGCGCCGCGATCACGGTGACCATCTCCGGCGTCGCCTCGGCTTTTACGTCCAGCCCGGACGCGCGCGCGATGAGGCCGGTGTAAAACGCCTGAATACCGTGCGCATCGACGGTCCCGCTTTCCGGCTCGCCTTGCAAAAGCGCCGGCACGCCGCTGGCCAGCCGGAGATTCGGACCGCTGGCGGACACCGACAGCGTCATTTGATCGCTCTCGCCGACAACTTCGACTTTAAGCACGCCGCCGCGCGGGATTGCAGCCGCCGCGATGAGGCACATGTTGAGCATGAGCTTCACTTTGTTTTTTGGCATGAGGGCGCGCGGCGCAGTCCATTCGAGCTTGGTGCGATCATCTGAAAGCAGATTGCGCGCAACGCTCTCGCCGTCGCCCGAGTCGATGAACGCTCCGGCTGATCCAGCTGATCCGAAGGCCAGCCGGCAGAATTGCAGTTTGGCGGAGGCGGTGCGGGCGCTCTTCTGGATGAGCTCGGTGGCGATGGCGCGCATTTCAGCGTCCTTCTCCTCCTCCAGCACTTCGAGGCCGTTCACGATTGCGCCGACAGGGCTGATCACGTCATGACAAACGCGTGAGCAGAGAAGGGCGGCGAGGTCGAGGGGGTCGAGGCTGATAGCCGGCATGGTTCCGTCCGAAGGTGGCGCAACTGGCGCTAGCGTCAGTGAAAGGGCCTGGGCCTTTACGCGGCCCGCCCGGCGCGAATCGAACGAAACGAATCATTCTCCACGCAAGCTGATTCGGTCATAGCCCCCCCGCGCGCCGTTGGCCAGACGCCCGATGTTGCTTTAGAAGACATACATCGAGTCAAAAGCGGCCATCCGGTGACAGCGGCATGTACCTACGGGCAGATGAGGCCGCAGCAGCAGTTGCGCAACTTGCGGACGCGGGCGTCGTGCAGGCGATGGCGAATCTGGCGGTCGCCGCAGGTTCGGAAATTGCGCGCCTGACGAAGCTTGGTTTCGAGACGCGGACGAAATCAGATTCCTCGCCGGTCACGATCTGCGACGAGAGCGCGGAAAAAGTGATTCTCGCCGGCCTTGAGGCGCTTTTTCCGAATATTCCCGTTGTTGCGGAAGAGGCCGCCGCTGCGGGCTTCGTGCCCGCGTGCGGCGATCTTTTCTTTCTGGTGGACCCGCTCGACGGCACAAAAGAGTTTATTGGCGGCAAGCCCGATTTCACCGTCAACATTGCGCTGGTCTGCAAGGGGGCGCCTCTGGCGGGGGCCGTTTATGCGCCAGCCTTGCGGGAGCTTTGGGTTGGATCGCGCATGGCCGGCGTTACGCGGGCGGCAAAAGCTGAAACGGACCCCGGCGCGCCCGCGCCCTTGTTCGAGTCGATGCAGGATATACATGCACGGCCCCGTCCGGCGGGCGGGCTCATCGCGCTGGTCAGCCGTTCGCATTCCAGCCCGCAAGTGGAGGCCTTTCTCTCCGGCCTTGCCATTGCGGAGCGGCGCGACATGGGGTCCTCGCTGAAGTTTTGCCTTCTGGCGGAGGGCGTCGCGGATGTTTACCCACGGCTGAGCCCCACAATGGAATGGGACACGGCGGCAGGCGATGCGGTGCTGCGCGCAGCTGGCGGCGCGACGTTTGACGAGGCCGGCGGCGATCTTCGCTATGGCAAGTCGGACGATAATTTCCGCAACCCCAATTTCATCTCATGGGGCGCGCCGGAGGCGTGACGCTGGCGCAAAATTGCCCGGCGCTGGTGGTTCATTGAGCGCAAGGGCGTTGGGCCGCGCAATCGGGCAGATCGCAACACTCTGTTAACCCTGACTCTGCATGTTCGATGCGAAGACGGCGCACAGGCGCTGTCGCCACGCCGCAGCCACGTTTCGTCCCCTGTTTCGCCAGATGTTGGGGCGAAACATGTCAACGGGACGCAAGTCAACGATGCACATGTCAACGGGGCACTTGGGAGTGAAGAATATGCGCTCACATTCGCGCAGAGACATCATGACAATGCTCGCTGCTGCGGCTGCCGCCGCCGGGGCGCCGGGCGTCGCGCTTGCACAGGCCGCTCGCCCGCAACGCTTTTCGAGCAATGAACTCATGGATAGCGGCCATCAGTTCTTTGGCTCCATTTCGCGCGGGCTGGCGTCGGTGGTCGAGGAAGCAACAAAGCGCTGGGGTCAGCCCAACGCCTACATTCTCGGCCAGGAGGCCGGAGGCGCCTTCGTCGCCGGCGCGCGTTATGGCGAGGGTACGATGTACACCCGCAACGCGGGCGATCTTCGCGTTTACTGGCAGGGGCCGTCGCTCGGCTTCGACGCGGGTGCCGATGGCGCGCGCACCATGATTCTCGTTTACAATCTGCCCGCCACCAACGCGATCTACCGGCGCTTTGGCGGGGTTGATGGCTCCGCCTACCTTATTGGCGGGTTCGGGTTTACCGCGCTGACGGCCGACGATGTGGTGCTGGTGCCGATCCGCGCCGGCGTCGGGGCGCGACTTGGCGTGAACCTCGGCTATCTGAAGTTCACTCCCGAATCGACCTGGAATCCATTCTGACGACCTGCGCGAGGCGCGCTGTGGCGGGCGCTATTCGTCCGCATCTTTTTGATTTCCATGCGGGCGCGTGGCATGGTCCTTCGACCTTGAAGGCGTCCCTTGACCCGGGGGCGCCCGGTTTTTGTGTAACAGCGTTTTTCTGATGCGAGCGTTGGCGCGCGCCTCTGGAAGCGCTCCAAACCATTGCTGCGCGCGTGATCGAACAGCTCATGATTTTTGCGCTGGGGTTCCTGTTTGCAGGGCTCCTGACGCTGATGTTCCTCCCGGCGATCTGGCGTCGCGCGCTGCGCTTGACGCAACGCCGCGTCGAACAGCTTTTGCCCATTTCGATGACTGAGGTGGCTGCAGAGCGCGACCAGTTGCGCGCGCAATTCGCCATTGAACGCCGCCGCATCGAGCAGGCCAGCGAGGCGCTCGTGGAAACGCGTGCGAAGGATCTCGCAGAACTCAGCCGCCGCAGCGAGCGGGTCACCGCATTGCAAGCGCAGGTCGAGACGATGGGCGCACGCGCGCAAGCGCTGGAAGCCTCGCTCGTTGAGGCCGAGCGCCGGGCTGCGCACGCGGAAGGCGTGTGGAGCGCGCTTGAAAAGGAAGTGATGGACTCATCAGCCCTTGCGCACTGGCGCATGGAAGACAGCGTCGCTCTGCAGCGCGGCATCCTTGCCGCCTCCGACCTTGCAGACACGCGGCGGATGCAGATCGCCGGCCTTGAAACGCAGCTGGAGGCGCTGCGCGCGGAGCTGGACGCTGCGCAACGCGATCTGGCGCAAACGCAATTGCAATTGGCTGAAAAGACCTCGGCCGCAGACCTGTACGCCAAGGAGCGCGATTTCACGCGTTCCGATCTCGCCGCGGCAAACACGCGGCGCGAAGCGTTGCAGAAAGAGGTCGACGCCCTGACTGCAAAACTCAGCGACCGTGAAGACGCATTGCGCGCGGCCCAACGAACACGCACGCGATTGTCGAACGAAATGGCCGATCAGGCGCGCGCTCTTGAAGCCGCGCAGACCCGCGAGAGCGAGCAGCGCGCGCAATCACACGCTGCTCTGGACGCGCACCGCGACGAAGCCCGAAAAAGCGCCGAACGAGCGCAGGACTTGCGCGGCGAACGCGATGCTCTCCAGGGCGCGCTGGAGGCCGTTCGCCGCGATGCAGCGCTCCTGAAAGACGAAGTCGCCGCCCGACACGCGCGCCCCCTAGCCGAAGACCAGGAAGATGCGATCCTGCGGCAGACGATCTCCGACATCGGCGCAGAGGTTCTGCGCCTTACGACCGCGCTGGAAAGACAGAGCCAGGACGAAGACGCGAGCCCGGCAGAACGCATCCAGCGTCTGCAAAATACCGCAGGCAGGGCAAGTTCCCTTGCCTAAGGTCGATCACGGCCCCCAAAACCCATCGCGCACATAATGCTGAAGCCGCGCCTCCGATCAGGATGGAAGTGCGATCAGGATGGTAGCGCTTGCGCGCGCCGGTCCGACAAGGCTATAGAGGCGTCCTCGCCGCCGAACGGCGACCCGCTCCCTTCGTCTAGCGGTCCAGGACGTCGCCCTCTCACGGCGAAAACAGGGGTTCGATTCCCCTAGGGAGC
>CANMLK010000186.1 GCA_947498445.1 Beijerinckiaceae bacterium | reverse complement strand
TGCTTTGGCGCACGCAGGACAGAGCTTTCAAAGCGAAACCTACACAAAACCTGTACCGTTGAATTTACACACTGTAACTCATTGATTTTACAGCCTAAATATAGACACATTGGCAGTTCAAGCACTGCCACGGGGCGCTGGTCTGAGTTTAGACCCGCGCGAGAAGCGTCAGACCCAAGAGCGACGCCGCCGCTGCGCCAATGACAGTGAACGTCATCACCATACCGATGACGCGGTAACGAAAATTTTCGTTGGCTTTGGCGAGTCCCAGGGCATGCAGAACGCGCCCCGCCAGGAGCGCGGCGCATAGAATATTGAGCCAGATTTCATTTCCACCGTTTGTCTCCAGCATGTAGAGAAGCAGGAGCGCGAAGGGCGTGTATTCAGCGAAGTTGGCGTGAACGCGCATGGCGCGTTCCATGGCCGGATCGCCGTTGGCGCCAAGCGAAATCTTGCGCTCCCTGCGCAACGCGATGACGCGGGTGGAAAGATAAATATACACGAAGGCTAAAAGCGCGGCGTAGACCGGTACAATCGTCATGCGTTTCTCCGGGTCTAATCTGATTGATGCAAACACCAGAGTACGCACGCCAAAGACGGCAGGATCAGCCGCCGCCTTTTTTAACTAGCGTCCCGCATCAGCCGCCAAAGCGATAGCTTAAACCAACACGCACGCTCTGGGATTCCAGGTCCGTTCGCGCGATGAAGGGAGCGGCGACGGGCCGCTCGAATTTGCCAAAGCCAGTGTAGCGATATTCAGCCGAAGCAAAGAAGCTCCGCGTGAGCGAGTATGCAACGCCCGCTCCAACAGTCCAGCCGTTCATGGTTTCCGAATTCGAGCCTGGCGCCGGGAAGGTGGTCACGACTTCAAGATTGGAAAACGCCATGCCGCCCGTCGCGTAGACCAGCAGGTCAGATACGACGACGTAACCGACGCGCGCGCGCAGGGAGCCCTGCCAGGCAAGGTTCACCTCGCTGCGCGCGGGAATGAAAATGCCGCCAACTGTCACGCCGCTGTTCTTCCTGCTGGCAGACGACAATTCGGCGTCCGCCAAGACGCCCAGAACGAGGCCGCTGAACTGCCAGTCGTAGCCGGCATGAACGCCGTATGTGAGGCCCTTTGGATCGATATCATCATAGGCGATGTTTGGGGGGGCCACGCCGTAAAGTCCCAGCGGCGTCGACGCCCAAACGTGTCCGCCTTGCAGGCCGACGTAGGCGCCGTTCCAGACTTGCGCGGACATAAATACGCGCGTTGGGGCAAACAAATCGGCGGAGAGAGCGGGGCCGACGCAAAGGACAAAGCCGGTGGCTGCGGCAAAGGCGCTGATCTTCAAGGAGGTTTCCTGCGGCTGGAATCCGGGCGGGATAGCGAAAATACGGTAAGCCACACGGTTTAACGAACCTTGACGATGGAGCCTTGCGCGATGAATTGCAGATGAACGGACTGCACAGACCGCATTCAGCCATCTGGGCCTAATGTCACTCGCATCGGGAGCAGCGTTGCTCCACAGATGGAGGTAAGCATGAACACCCTTCGCAAGACCTTGACCGCAGCTGTCGCAGCGCTCGCTGTCTCGTCGGGCGCTCTGGCGACTGTCGGCGGCGCCGAGGCAGGTCAGCGGTATGGTCGTCACCACGGTTATCATCGCGGAGCTGCTGCCGGACCGGTCATTGCTGGCGTCATCGGCGGGCTTGCGCTGGGCGCACTGGCCGCATCAGCCTCGCGGCGCTCACACGCCTATGATTCAGGATACGGCTACGCCCCGGCGCCTGTTTATGGCGGTGGCTATGCGCAGTCGGGCTATGGCTACAGCGACGATTACGGTTCGCAGTGCTTCATCCAGAAGCAGGCGGTCTACGACAACTGGGGCAATTACGCGGGTAGCCGCAAGGTGCGCGTCTGCCAGTAATCCTTGGTCTCTGATGGAATTCGACGAAGCCCCGCCGCTCGAGCTGCGGGGCTTTTCGATTCAGCGGTCACGATTCAGCGATTGATGGTGGTGAACGCGGTCAGGCCCTGCGGCAACACAGGCTGCGCGCCACGGATGATGGCCGGCAGTTCTGATGTGCGCTGTGGCGGGGTCGCGGGCTTGGCAGAGCCCTCGACCTTGCGCGAACCCGCTGTCGGCGCCGTCGCGCCGCGCTGGGCGGGGGCCGTCGGAGCCGACGCCGCGGTAGGCGCAGGTTGTGCTGCGGGGGCGGGCTGCTCAGCCGAGCCGCCGCCGAGCCACCTCTTGTAGAAGGGGGCGGATGATGCAGTAGCTTGCTCGGGCGCGAATGCGGCGGCGGCTGGCTGCGTCGATGTTTTGGGCGATGTCGTGGAAGCCTGCTGCGGGGCAGGGCTGGCTTTGGCTGCGGCAGTCTCCGAGCGCGCCGCCTGCTGGGACGCGCGGGCCGACGCTACTTGCACGGTCGGGGAAACAGGCGTCTTTGGTTCGTCCAGCGCGATTTCGACCGGACCCTGCGCCAGGGCTTCGGGGCGGCTGACATGGCTGACGTGCGCGAACGACGGATGTTGTCCGCCGTCGGCGAACCGGAGACGGACGGGGCGCACGCCATTGGCGATAAGTTCGGCGACCTTTGTCTGCTCCGTCTTGCGTTTTTCAGACACCAGACTGGCGATCTGTTCGTCCTGCTGGAGCGGGGGGCAGGCCGCGTTCGCGTCAAGCTGCTCGCCACTGCCGGCCGTCGCGTTAAACACATAGCGCCGACCGCAGAAGTCGACCTTAGGTTCGCGCTTCGTCACCTCGAAATGGTCGTAGCCTTCCTTGATCTGGCTCCAGAATTTCATGTTCGGATCGAGCCGGTAGCGGGCGAGGTTTTGCGGCGTCATCCGGAACGGCATGGACTGCACCTGGATGTTGCGCTGACCGCCGGAGAACGCCTCTCGCGCAATAGCGTAAATCTCGGCCATCTGTTCGTCCGTCATGGAAAAACAGCCGGAGGACGAGCAGGCGCCGTGCACCATGATCAGACCGCCGGTATAGCCATGGGAGCGGTCATAGGCGTTCGGATATCCAAGATTGAAGGACAGGTAAAAATTCGAATTCGGGTTCATCAGGCCCGGCGAGACCGAATAAAAACCTTCGGGCACCTGGCGGTCGCCTTCGCGCGTCTTGGGACCGAGCTGGCCGGACCAACGGCAGACCGGATAGGTCTTGAGAAGGGCATACGTGCCGTCGCCCTTCATTTTCCAGATTTCGAGTTCGCCTTCCTTCTTGAAGGCCCGGACGAGAATGGGGGAGTGCTTGGTCGTGCCCTTCGCTTCCATCAGCGAGAGGGTGTCGTGAGGAATGGGCTTCCAGGCGCGGCCACTTCTGAGGCCATCGGAATCCTGGCATGCGGACAAGGCAAGGCTCGCGACCGAGGCCACGAGAATGGCGCGGAGCACGCTGGCGCCCCTGAAGGCGCCAAATGTCGAAGCAGCCTGGCCGAAACGCGTCATGACACCGTCCACGGAAGTATTCCAACCTGTTAACGGTGTTATCCTTTCATAAGGATTACCGTCAGTCACACCGATTCCAGTACGTGGTAAACGGTACATTAAGATGTGGGGGATGTCACCGCACAGCCACGTCAGATTTTTACGTCAGATTTTGCGGCCGATGGCGAGAAACTTGTCGGCCCGCGCGGCGCGAACTTCGTCTGGCGAGCGGCCGTCGAACTCTGCAATGGCGGCTGAGATAGCCCGGCCGGTCGCGCGGATGGCGTCCAGCGGCGCGCGGTGTGCGCCGCCAACCGGTTCGGAAATAATCTGGTCGATAATGCCGAACCTCAAAAGATCCTGCGCCGTGATCTTCATGGCGACGGCCGCGTCTTCACGGCGCTTGCTGTCGCGCCAGAGAATGGAAGCGGACGCTTCGGGCGAGGCGACGGTATAGATCGAATGCTCAAGCATTAGCACGCGGTTGCACGTCGCGATCGCGACTGCGCCGCCCGAGCCGCCCTCGCCGACGATGACGGCGACGTTGGCCGTCCCGAGCCCAAGGCAGGCGTCGGTTGAGCGGGCGATGGCCTCCGCCTGTCCACGCTCCTCGGCGTCGATGCCGGGAAAGGCGCCCGCGGTGTCAACCAGCGAGACGACGGGAAGATTGAAACGATCCGCCAGCTCCATCAACCGGGTGGCTTTGCGATAGCCTTCCGGACGGGCCATGCCGAAATTGTGGCGCAGGCGACCGTCGGTGTCGGAGCCCTTTTCCTGTCCGATAAGGCAGATGGGACGGCCGCCCAAACGGCCGAATCCGGCGACGATGGCCTCGTCCTCGGCGAACTTCCGGTCACCGGCCAGCGGCGTGAAATCTTCGATCAGCTCGCGGATATAATCGTGAAAATGCGGGCGGTCCTGATGTCGCGCCACGAGCGTTTTTTGCCAGGGAGTCAGCGCGGCGTAAAGGTCCGCCAGCGCTTTGGCGGCCTTGACCTCTAGGCGCGTCAAATCATCGCCGATAGCTATGCCGCCATCGCGCTGACCGAGAGTGCGAAGTTCTTCGACCTTAGCCTCAAGCTCGGCGACAGGTTTCTCAAAATCCAGATATGCGCGCATGAATTTGGTCGGATGCCTCTCGTCGAATGCCCTCGGCGGAGAAGGCCGGGGAAACTGGCGTTTCACGGGCGTGGAGTCAAGGCGAAGCGGGAAACCAGGTTCGCGTCAGCCGACGCGCGGCCCCTCGCCAAACCTGCGCTCAATGTACTCCCCGACGATTGTCTTGAATTCGGCGGCGATGCCGGCCCCACGCAACGTCATGGCTTTCTGGCCGTCGATGAACACAGGGGCGGCCGGCGTTTCGCCGGCGCCTGGTAGGGAAATGCCGATGTCTGCGTGCTTCGATTCGCCGGGCCCGTTCACGATACAGCCCATGACGGCCACGTTGAGGCTTTCCACGCCGGGGTAGGTCTCGCGCCATTTTGGCATCGAGGTCGAAATCCAGGTCTGGATATCGCGGGCCAGTTCCTGGAAGACGGTGGACGTCGTGCGTCCGCAGCCGGGGCAGGCGGCCACCAGCGGCACGAAGGTGCGAAAGCCCATGGTTTGCAGCAATTCCTGCGCGACCTTCACTTCAACCGTGCGGTCGCCGCCCGGCTCCGGCGTCAGGGACACGCGAATCGTATCGCCGATGCCTTCCTGCAGCAAAATGCCCATGGCCGCCGACGAGGCCACGATGCCCTTTGAGCCCATGCCCGCTTCGGTGAGGCCCAGATGCAGCGCATAATCGCTGCGGCTGGCGAGCATGCGATACGCCGCGATGAGATCCTGCACGGCCGAGACTTTCGCCGAAATGATGATCCGGTCGCGTCCCAGACCCATTTCCTCGGCGCGTTCCGCTGACCACAGCGCCGAGCGCACCAGCGCCTCGCGCGTCACGGCGCGCGCATCGAACGGGCGCGCAGATTTGGCGTTCTCGTTCATCATCGCCGTCAGCAATTCCTGATCGAGCGATCCCCAATTGGCGCCGATGCGCACGGCCTTTCCGTGCTTGATGGCGAGTTCAACAATGGCGCCGAACTGGCGGTCCTTCTTCTCGCGAAAGCCGACGTTGCCGGGGTTGATGCGGTACTTGTCCAGCGCCTGCGCGCAATCGGGATAGTCCGTCAGCAGCTTGTGGCCGATGTAGTGAAAATCTCCGACCAGCGGAGCCAGGATTCCCCGCGCCAGCAGCTTTTCCTTGATGCGCGGCACCGCGGCAGCGGCTTCGGCGCGGTCCACGGTGATGCGGACAATCTCCGATCCCGCCAGCGCCAGAGCGGCCACCTGATTAACGGTCCCCTCAATGTCCGCCGTGTCGGTGTTCGTCATCGACTGCACGACGATGGGCGCGTCGCCGCCAACGATCACGGAGCCTGGCCCTTCACCCACGCGCACGCCGATTGTGCGATGGCGCGGTTGTGGCGAGGCGTCGGGAATCAATGCGTTGTTGAGGGTCATGGGGTCGATGGAATTCATGCGCAGCATCTTTCGTGAGGCGGCTTGATCACGTCTGTTTGGCCGACAAGCATTGCGCGCAAACGCCTGACACCTCGATCATCTGCGCGTTCGCCTTGAAGCCGAGGCGCTGCGAGAGGGCCAGCAGCCCCTCGCCGATGGAGGTGGAGTGAGATTCCTCGACCTGCCCGCAGGCTTCGCAAATCAGAAATACGGTCGGGTCCGCGCCCTTGTGGTCGTGGGCGCAGGCCAGAAACGCATTGCGCGTCGCCAGCCGGTGGACGAGCCCGTTCTCGACCAGATAGTCGAGGGCGCGATAGACGGAAATTGGAGCGGGGCGACGTCCGTTCGCGCCGACCAGCCGGTCGATCATTTCATAGGCGCCCAGCGGCTTGCCTGCCGCGCAGAGCATATCGAGGACAGACTGACGCCCGGGAGTCAGATTGAGCCCGGCGACATGGTCGCCGTGGCCCTCGCAATGCGAGTGATCATGCGCTCTGCTGGAGCGCCCGCGGCTGGGAGGAGGATTAGTCGAACTCATGGAGCCAATATAGGCGTTGTCGCGGGCGGGCGCTAATGCGACGAGAGAAGCGTTCCAATCTTTTGTGCGTTGCGGTATAAACACACATACGCTGCCTCACGCGTATGGTTGGTATTTCTTCACAAATTCGACGCCTGCAGCCTGTCGCGAGTTCGACGACGCCGTCGCAGATTGCGTGCGAAATGGCGATCATCTGTGGAATGGATTTAAATGCTTCATTCGGCGCTGACAGGTTGAACAATGCTCTTTGAAAACGCTATCGGGGCAATGCGACCTGGGGCCGGGGTTGGGGATTTCCTCGATCTGTTTGTCATTGTGGCGGGTTCGATCCTCGTAATATCGATCGTGACCGCAGTATTCTTCGAATACATGAATGCGCGGCGCCCCGAGCGGAAGATTCAAAAAAATCGAGTAAATCATCGGAAATGGAAAGAGCAAGCCTATGCGCCTGGCTCCATGGGCGTTGTCGCGCTCTCATTTTCGGGGGGCTTTTCTCTCAATGGCAGGGCTGGGCGCTGACTCCGTTGCCGATGACCTGGTGGTCCGTTCCGCTCATGCTTGGCGCCTCAGTGGTCTTGTACGACGCCTGGTTTTACTGGGTCCACCGGCTGCTGCATGTGTCTCCGATGTACCGGTTTCATGCGCAGCATCACACCAGCGTTTGCCCAACAATCTGGACCAATCATCATGAGACGGTCGTCGAAGCTTTTCTCAACCAGAGTTTCTACACGCTGATTGTCTTCATCTTGCCGATTGCATGGCCGCTATTGGTTGCGCAAAAAATCTATGACCAGATCAGCGGCATGCTTGGCCATGCCGGTTACGAACATTTCGCCTCGCCTGTGGCGCGCTTTCCCTGGCTGCTGGCCAGCACCGTGTTCCACGACCAACATCATGGGTACTTCCGATATAATTACGGCCACACGTTCTCTGTGTGGGACCGCCTGATGGGTACGCTTCATCCCCGCTACGACGAAACCGTAGAGGGCTTCGAAAACATTAAGCCCGCCACCCCGCCGAACGGGGCATAAAAATCGTGAAGTTAACGCTTGAGGTCAGCCCATGTCACTGAAATCCCGCTCCGCCGTCGTCACCGGTTCAACCAGTGGCATTGGTCTGGCCTGCGCCCGGGGGCTCGCCAGTCAGGGCGCCAATGTGTGCCTGAACGGTTTT
>CANMLK010000185.1 GCA_947498445.1 Beijerinckiaceae bacterium | reverse complement strand
GCCGTTTGCGATGCTGCGCCCTTTGCGAACGCGACAGAACAGCCAGTTCAGCCCGCTCACCGGCGGTCAAGACAATCGGTGTCGCGTTGGGAATGCTCTTCATGCATCATTGAATCACGACTCATCAATCAGCGAAAGCGGGTACTAGTCTGGTGAGACTCTGAGCTCTGCGCATAAAGGGTTGGTGTAAAGGTCTGGAATTTATTTCTTGGGTTAGGGCCAGTTGCGGCAACGGCTGCCCTGTCATCGGCGGCGACAAATTGTGCCAGATGGCGGCTTAAGAGTGTACCAGTCGGGCGGAGAGAAAAGGGCCGTAAAGCCTTGGTGAGTTGTGTTGCCGAGCGCATGGATGTGGGCAAAGCGCGGCTCCATGCGCGCAGCGGCGATGTCCGCCCGCGCTGGCGCGAGACAAGGCCCCGGTCGCCATCCGCCCGAAACGCCCGCACCAGCCGCTTCATCTGCCGCACGCAAATCCCCAGACGTTCCGCGCCCTCGCGCTGAAGCAGCTGGCCCGCGACTATCGAACGCACGACGCCCGCCCGTTCGCGCTCCGACGCGCTCATCGGCAGTAATCCCCTGTCCATCAATGCCCCGTCGAATCAAACGCAAGAAGGGGACATTCTCACTTTGCACAAAGGGGATATTCTCATTGTGCGCTAACAAGTATAAAACAAGTGTTGCGCCGACCGGTTAAATCCGCCTTCGATACACGGCGGTTAGCTCAGGACGAGGTGATCGATTGGATCAACCTTGCCTATCCGGTCCTAGCTCGCTTGTCCTTGGAGCGTTCTTGAACTAAACTTCGGCAAGGTGCGAACACGCGTTCAACAAGAACCGCCCGGGAGGATTGTAATGCGCTCTCAACGCGGACCTAAGATAAGCACGCGAAAGGCCGCGTTTATTTCCGCCGCGGTGGTTTTGCTCCTGAGTTCGCCGTGGGCCGCAAAACCCGCAAATGCTGCAGGCACGATTACGGTTGCTATAACCAGCGATTTCGTGTCTCGGAACCCCTACGGTGACTCGACTGCACAGATGTACGGGATCTGGTGTCAAATATACGGCTGTCTAGGAATTTACGATGTAGAGATCGGTGCGCTCCGAGGTCTCCTTGCGGAGAAATGGGAGATAGATCCCAATGACCAGAAGAGCTGGATCATCACACTGCGTAAGGGCTTAAAGCGCCATAAGGACGGGCGGGAGCTTAAGGCGGAAGATGTCGTACACTCTATATGGCGAGTCAAAAACGATCGAACCTCGCGCCAAGGTCCCACATTCTCAGACATTGCAGGCGCCGACGTCATTGATGACTATCGTCTACGCATCAATACCCGGGACGTATCCGCGATTCTTCCGACGGAAACCTTCGACCAGCTCATCATCACGGCTAAAGATCTTCATGAAAAGCATGGACCGGAAAAAGCAGACCGGGAATTCGGCTTGGGCTGGGGACCTTACGAGCTGCGCCAGAACTTGATTGGCCAACGTATGGTGCTTGAGAAGAATAAGAATTGGCCTGGAATCAAGACGGCAAATCCCGATCGCTTGATCTTTGTCCGTATTCCGGAAGCAGAGGCGCAGCTCACGGCCCTGCATAATGGCGAAGTGCAAATAGCTTCGGTCATCCCGCCCCATATGTTGGAAAGGCTCAGGAGCAAGCCCGGTTTTGGCGCAAGCATCGTGCCTTCGGCGGAAGGCTTCTTTCTCGGCATGAACCAGAAGTTTGCCCCATGGACACAGAAGGCCGCGCGGCAGGCTGTTGCTCATGCGATTAACAAGGAACAGATTATCGACAAGATCTATCTCGGTCAGGCAAAAATTCTGCATGGGCCGGTTGGCGAGGCACAGTTCGGGTACGATCCGAAACTGGCGCCGAGGTATCCGTATGATCCCGTGCGCGCCCGTGAAATTTTGAAGAGCGCCGGTTTGGTAGGGACAGAGATCAGTTTCACTACAACAACTAACCGCTTTCTCTACGATATCAAGGCTGCGGAGGCGATCGCACCCATGCTGGAGGCCGTCGGCTTCAAAGTTACTTTGACGACTCCTGAATACGCGACCCAGTTCGCAGCAATACAACGCGGCGAGCGGCCGTTCTACATGCACAGTCGCGGAAACATGATGGATCCGACAGCGGCTATTACGCAGATGTTCGAGACAGGCGCATCGCACCGCATCCGCTATGCCAACCCCGACTTCGACAAGGCGCTGTCCATCTCTCGCACCGCCGTCGATCCCGAAAAGCGGCTTCCCCTGCTGCGCAAGGCTTTGGCTATTCTTGAGGAGGATGTGCCGGGAGTGTGGCTGTGGAAGGCAAACAACATCTACGGAATTGATTCAAATAAAGTGCAATTTACACCAACGCCACACAATCGCGTGAGCGGAACGAGCATAACAGTTAAGTAAGAGAAGTTGCTTCACTTTTCGGCGTGATGACAGGCCACGCCATGAGAACCCTGGAATATCAAATGCGGATCGACGCGCGCGCAGATTTCGTCAGCAAGCGAACAGCGTGTCCGGAAAGCGCATCCCGAAGGCGGGTTCACGGGGCTTGGAACATCGCCTGTGACAGAAACCTTTTGGGGTGGCTTCTGCGGGTCGGGAACAAGTGCTGACGATAAAAGAGCCTTCGTATAAGGATGGCGCGGGCTCAAGTAAATGTCATCGGCCGACGCTGTTTCAACGATCCTGCCAAGGTACATGACAGCGACGCGGTCACTGATGTGCCGTACGACGTGTAGGTTATGGGATATGAAAAGGTAGGTCAGGTTCATCATCACCTGCAGGTCTAGCAGGAGGTTCAGGATTTGCGCCTGAATTGACACGTCGAGTGCTGAGACAGCCTCGTCAGCGACAATGAACTGGGGCCCTACAGCGAGCGCGCGCGCGATGACGATGCGCTGTCGCTGGCCGCCCGAGAACTCATGCGGATAATTTCGAAAATGGTCAGCCTTGAGCCCTACTTTCTCAAGCAGTTCGACGACGGAGTCGCGCCGTGTTCCAGGAGCATGAATGCCGTGGATATCCATGCCCTCCATGATGCTGGCGCCAATTGTCTGTCGCGGGTTGAGACTTGAATAAGGATCCTGGAAAATGATCTGCATCTTGCGCCGCAATTGGCGAAGTTCGTATGGGGAAGCCGTAGTCACGTCCTGTCCGTCAAACCGGATACTACCGCTTGTCGGTTGGATGAGCCTTATGACGCAGCGCCCAAGCGTCGATTTCCCGCAACCAGATTCTCCCACAAGACCGAGGGTCTCCCCGGCAGCTATCTGCAGGCTTACGCCGCGGACGGCCTGAACAATGGGACCGGTCTTTGAAAGAAAGCCGCCGCCGGTCGCAAAGTTTTTCGTCATGTCCTCAATATGGAGCAGCGTCATGGTATTGCCCTTCACATCTTGAAACAGGCTGCGGCATGGCCGGGGCCGACGGGCAGTAGGGCAGGGCTTTCATGCGCGCATTGCGCGTCTGCCAGCGGGCAGCGCGTCCGGAAGCGGCAACCGCTGGGCCAGTTAAGCGCGCTAGGGACTGTTCCGGGAATTGCGGATATCCGGGACTTATGCTTTTGCTGCACTGGAATCGAGTTCATCAACCCTTTCGTGTAGGGATGCCTCGGCGAACGGAACAAATCCGCAGTGGACGCATGCTCGACGATGCGTCCGCCATACATGACCGCAACCTCCTGAGTATGGTGGGCGACGACGCCGAGGTCATGCGTGATGAGCAGAACGCCCATTGCGAAGCGATTCTGGATGTCGAGCAAGAGTTCGAGAATTTGCGCCTGAACGGTGACATCAAGCGCGGTGGTAGGTTCGTCGGCCAGAAGGAGACTGGGGCTGCATGCCAGCGCCATTGCAATCATGACCCTCTGGCGCATGCCCCCAGAAAGCTCGTGCGGAAATTGGCGCAAGCGCATTCCGGGGTTTGGAATACCTGCGAGCGTCAGCATTTCGACAGCGCGGGCGTTCGCGTCCGCCTTGCTAATCTCCTCGTGAAGATGCATCGCCTCCGTTATCTGTGACCCCACGTTGACCACGGGGTTCAGGGAGGTCATCGGATCCTGGAAGATCATCGAAATGCGCTTGCCGCGGACATTGCGCATTTCAGCTTCGCTGACATGCGCGAGATTTGTCCCTTCGAACCAGATTTCACCGCTCTTGATACGACCCGAATGCTTCGGCAAGAGCCTCAATATTGAGAGCGCGGTGACGCTCTTTCCACATCCAGACTCGCCGACCAGCCCAAGGGTACGTCCGCTTTCTATGGAAAAGTCGACGCCGTCGAGCGCGCGCACCTCGCCATCCTTCGTGAAGAAGGACATGCGCAGGTCGCTGACCTTTAGAAGAGGTGTCGCGGGAAATTCTATGTGGTGCGCCAAACTAGTGGTTCCCCGCACGGCTGAGTTTTGGGTCGAGATGATCGCGCAGACCGTCTCCGAGTAGATTGATCCCGAGCACCGTTACAAGAATAAAGAGCCCTGGGAATACCGGAAGCCACCATGACGTACTGATATGGGCGCGAGCGTCAGACAGCATGGAACCCCATGTCGGAATGCTGCGTGGCACGCCAAGGCCAAGAAAGCTCAGACTGGCTTCGGAAATGATAGCCGCGGCCATGGCGAAGGTGCCGATCACGAGCGATGTCGGGATGAGATTGGGCACGATGTGGTGCACGAGGATGCGCCCATCAGTGGCGCCAAGCGCACGAGCGGCCTCGACAAAATCGCGCGCGCGCAATGACAGGGCTTGCGCACGCGCGACCCGACAATAAGGAATCCAGCGTTGAAGCACCAGGGCAGCGATCAGGACAACAAGGCTCTGTCCGAGAAAGGCAATTACGGCGATTGCGAAAAGCAATGGCGGGAACGCCCACATCACTTCCACGATTTTCTGAATAATCAAATCGGTTCGGCCAGAGAAGTAGCCCGACACGGAGCCGAGCGTGACTCCTATGAAGCCCGACAGAAGCGCAACTGCGATCCCAATGATAAGCGAAACCCGCGCTCCGTATATGAGTCTGCTAAGAACATCCCGGCCAAGCGGATCGGTGCCGAGCACATGGGGTCCAGACAGCCATTGCGGCGCAAGCATTGCCAGGTCAAGATTCTGCTTGTTAGGATCAAACGGCGCTATCAGCGGGGCGAACAAACCTCCGACAAGCAGAACGGCGATGATCAGCGTTCCCACGAATATCTTGGGCTGTTTGAAAAGCTGAAGCTGCTTTCCGAAACTGGAATAAGTGACGCCTGTCATCTTGCTCACCCCAACCTGACGCGGGGATCGAGAAAAGGATACAACAAATCGATGACGAAATTGATCACAACAAAGATCAATGTATAGACGAGAATAGTTCCAATTACGAGTGGATAGTCGCGCGCGTTGATGGAAGAGATCAACAGACTGCCGATACCTGGCCACGCGAAGATTGTTTCGATGATTACTGAACCGGAAAGTAGTGCTCCGAGCTCGAGGCCAACGATCGTCAGGATTGGTATGAGCGCGTTCTTCAATCCGTGAAACCACAAAACTCGACGCTCCGGAGCGCCCTTAGCTCGTGCAGTCCTGATGTAATCCTCATGCATTACATCGATGATCGAAGAGCGAGTGACTCTCATCAACATACCCGCCATGTTTACCCCCAGTGCGAGGGCCGGCATGGCAAGATATTTTAGAGCGTCCAACACTTGGCCTCCATTGAGGCGCAAGACGCCATCGAGCACATTGAAACCTGTTATAGGGGCGTCGGTGATCCCAAAATTATCTCGCCCAGATGATGGTAGCAGATTTAGTGTACCTGAAAGCAGCAATATCAACATTATACCTAGCCAAAAGCTCGGCATGCTGATTCCGAGGAAACCAAAAAGTCCCCCTGCGTAGTCCACGGCAGTATTAGGGTGAGCCCCAGCCCACATACCAAGCGGTATTGCGATGATCGTGGCGATGATCATTGCGATTATAGCGAGTTCTGCAGTAGCAGGGAGCCGCGAGAAAATGACGTCAACGACCGGATCGCCATATTTGAACGACATCCCCAAGTCACCGGTTACGACGAGCGAGAGATAGTTGAAGTATTGAACCCAGATAGGCTGATCGAGCCCCCACCTGATTCGAACCTCCTCGATCATCTCGGGGGTTGCGTCCTCAGGCATGAGCAGGGTGATCGGATCTCCGGGCGCCAAGTGAATCAAAAGGAAAAGTATCAGCGTGATGAGAAAAACAACGGGTATGACAGCGAGCAGCCTGCGAAGAGTATAGAGTATCATGCTCCTCCCCTTGGGCAGATTGTCTGCTTAACTGCAGCTTTGGCCTGCTCATATCCTATGCAACCGTTGATCAAACATTAATTGACAATCTTGGTCTTTTCAAGTTGAATCTACGCTCAGGCGTCGAGTTGGCATAGGCGGCGTTTCGGAAGAACAGGAGGAAACGATGACCTTGGCGCATCCAGAGGCAATGGAAATACCAAAAGCGTCTGTCACATCAACCGGTCCTCGCGTTCGTAAATTGCATGCAATGATTGGTGCAGAGATCGAGGGCGTCGACTTGAGCCGCCCGCTTGACGGATCAACCGTCGCCTTCATAAAGCAGGCATGGGCGGATCACATTGTACTTGTATTCCGCAATCAAAATCTGACGTCGGATGACCAGCGGAATTTTGCATCTCGCTTTGGCCCGGTGGCCGAAAGGCTCACGCCGCCTGATCCTGGAAAAGATATCAATGCTCCTAAGTGGAAGGAGCTCATGATCATCAGCAATGAAACGGGCCCCGACGGGGAAGCTCTCGGAGCGCTTGGCCAAGGTGAAATGTGGTTTCATACCGATAAGTGCTATGTGGAGAGGCCGCACCGCTTCTCATTCCTTTATGGACTTGTGATCCCGAAGCAGGGGGGGCACACAAAGTTCACCAGTCTTGTAGCTGCATACGAGCGTCTCTCGGAAGAGATGAAGAAAAAGTTCGACGGCAAGATGGTTATGCAGGGCCACGAGTACGGCGCTGGACGCCGAATAAATGTCAATGCAGACCTGTCGAAAGTTCACCATCACCGCCAACCACTCGTAGTTAAAAATCCATGGTCGGGCCGGAATGGACTTTACGTGGCTAGCCAAAACACGATGTGGATTGAAGGGATGGATCGCGATGAAAGTGAAAGAACGCTGCTCCAGCTGTTCGATCTCTGCGAGTCCCCTGATCTGGTGTACGAGCACGTCTGGCAGGTCGGCGATTTCGTGATGTGGGACAATCTCTCGTGCTTGCATGCACGAACCGATTGGTCGAAGGACGAGCTCCGAAAACTGCGTCGATGCACGGTCGTGGGCGATACCCTCTACTGAACAGAGAAATTCGGCATATACCCTGACTCCGCCGAAACGCGATAAATCGCTTGCCACGGGGCGGTTAAAGGATTCGTCTGGCGAACATGATTCGCCCCCGGTTTTTATCGCCTGTTGATCGCGCCGACCTGATCGCGTTGGCGAAGGATGGTTCGGCGGCGCATCGTCTGGCGCGGCGGGCCAACGCGCTTTTGCTTCTCGACGCCGGCTATAATTTCAGGAAGGTCGCGGAAGTTCTGTATCTGGACGACGCTACGATCCGCGCGTGGCATCAATTGTTTGTCGAGGGCGGGGTCGAGGGCCTGGCTTGTTTTGAGTCCGGCGGCAGCTCCTGCCAACTCAACGG
>CANMLK010000184.1 GCA_947498445.1 Beijerinckiaceae bacterium | reverse complement strand
GGCAACGCCCGCCCGGTTATCGTTTTCGACGTGCTCAATCGGCTTCTGCGCCATGTCTATGGGCGCGACAACGTCACCTATGTCCGCAACATCACGGACGTGGATGACAAGATCAACGCGCGCGCCGCCGAGCGCGGCGTTTCAATCCGCCAATTGACGGAAGAAACGAACGCCATCTTTCAGGAAGACGTGCGGGCGCTGGGGTGCCTTGATCCCGACGTGCAGCCGCGCGCGACCGAACACATCGCCGAGATGGTCGCGATCATCGAAAAGCTGATTGCCGCTGGCAACGCCTATGCGTCGCAGGGGCATGTTTTGTTTTCGGTGCCGTCGATGCCCAGCTACGGCCAGCTCTCGCGTCGCTCGCTCGATGAAATGATCGCGGGTGCGCGCGTCGATGTCGCGCCCTACAAGCAGGGCGATATGGACTTTGTGTTGTGGAAGCCATCGAAGGACGAAGAGCCGGGCTGGGATTCGCCGTGGGGACGTGGGCGACCGGGCTGGCATATCGAATGTTCAGCCATGAGCTGGAAACATCTGGGCGAGACGTTCGACATTCATGGCGGCGGCATCGACCTCGTGTTCCCGCATCACGAAAACGAGATCGCACAATCGCGCTGCGCTTTTGGCCACAACGTTATGGCGAACGTGTGGATGCACAACGGCTTCCTGCAGGTGGAAGGCGAGAAGATGTCGAAGAGCGTGGGTAATTTTCGCACCATCCGCGAAGTGCTGGGCGACTGGCAGGGCGAGGTTGCTCGTCTGACCATGCTCAAGACCCATTATCGTCAGCCCATCGACTGGACCGTAGCATCTCTGCGCGAGAGTCAGCGTGAGCTTGATCGCTGGTACACTGTCGCTTCGCAGTTTGCGTCGACCGAAGACATGCTCTCGCCCGAGTTCGAGGCTGCGCTATCGGATGATCTGAATACGCCAGAAGCGATCACGCATTTGCGCAGGCTTTACACCGAGGCCAACGACGGCGTTGCCTATGCTGGCGCGCGTTTGTCCGCTTGCGGCAAGATGCTTGGTCTGTTCCAGCACGATCTTGCGGCATGGAATGGCTGGCGCCCGGCCTCTGCTGGAATCGACGAACTGATGGTTCATCGCCTCATCAAGGCCCGCATCGAAGCGCGTAACGAGAAGAACTGGGCCGAGTCTGATCGCATCCGCGATGAGCTTATCGCCATGGGCATCCAGATCATGGATGCGAAAGACCCTGCAACCGGCGAACTTTCAACAACCTGGCAGGTGAAGCGATGAGCATCGGCCTTCGTCCTTATCTACCGTCCGACGCAGAGACGCTGGCGGCGATCTTTGTTGCATCCATCGAACAGGTGGCGTGCGAGGATTACGACGTCGAACAGATAGCAGCCTGGACATCCAAAGCGGATGACGAGGCCGCATTTGGCGCGCGTCTGGCCGCGCAATTGACGCTTGTCGCCACCTTCGATGGAGAAGCGGTGGGATTTGCGTCCCTGCGCGGCGCCGACTTCCTCGACATGCTTTATGTGCACCCCGAAGCGCTGGGGCAGGGCGTCGCAACGACGCTCGTCGATGCGCTGGAGAAACTGGCGACGGCGCGCGGCGCGGCGCAGATCAAGGTCGACGCCAGCGATAC
This sequence comes from Beijerinckiaceae bacterium, assembly GCA_947498445.1. GTDB lineage: Bacteria > Pseudomonadota > Alphaproteobacteria > Rhizobiales > Beijerinckiaceae > Terripilifer. Next base: position 6,089 of record CANMLK010000184.1, on the reverse strand, counting down.
GGCCGAGCCATTTTTCGCCGCGCGCGGCTATCGCCCGCAACAAAGAAATACAAACGAGGTCGCAGGCGTCTGGCTCGCCAACACGACGATGTTGAAGCTGCTTGCCGCCAATGACGCAGGGTTATCAGGTTCAGGAGGCCGCGTATGAACGACGCACCGAATCAGAAATCATCGCAACAGTTTTCCAAACGCTTGCTCTGGTACATCGGCATCGAGACTGTAGTCGTCATGATCGCAGTATTCGTCGCGCTCAGATATTTTGAAGTGTTGTGACATGAGCCGCGAACGACTTTACGTCTTTGACACGACGTTGCGCGACGGCGCACAAACGACTGGCGTCGACTTTTCGCTCGCGGACAAGCGCCGTGTGGCGGGGCTTCTTGATGAGCTGGGCGTTGATTACATCGAGGGCGGCTATCCCGGCGCCAATCCCATCGACACGGAATTCTTTCGCCATAAGCCGGTGAAGCGCGCGAAATTCGCCGCCTTCGGCATGACAAAGCGGGCAGGGCGTTCCGCGTCGAACGATCCGGGCATCGCCGCGCTTATCGAAGCCGATTCCGATGTCATCACGTATGTGGCCAAGACGTGGGATTACCATGTGCACGTTGCGCTTGGCGCGACGCTTGAAGAAAATCTTGACGGGATCGCGGACTCGATCAAATACGCGCGCAATCATGGCAAGGAAGCTATCCTTGATTGCGAGCACTTTTTTGATGGGTACAAGGCGAACCCGGAATATGCGCTCCAATGCGCGCGCACGGCCCATGAGTCTGGCGCGCGCTGGATTGTGTTGTGCGACACCAACGGCGGAACGCTGCCGCATGAAATTGAAACCATCGTGCGCGAAGTCGCCAAGTATGTGCCGGGCTCGCATCTGGGCATCCACACCCACAACGACACCGAGAACGCAGTCGCCAATACTTTGGCGGCTGTGCGCGCGGGCGTGCGGCATATTCAGGGCACGCTGAATGGCCTTGGCGAGCGGTGCGGCAATGCGAACCTGTGTTCACTCATCCCGACGTTACTGCTGAAAGATGAATATTCTTCGCGTTTTGAAATCGGCGTATCGCTCGATCAGCTGAAGACCATCCGGAAGATCAGCAGCATGCTCGACGAATTGCTGAACCGCAGGTCTAACCGCCATGCCCCTTATGTGGGCGACAGCGCATTTGCGACCAAGGCAGGCATTCATGCATCGGCTGTTCTGAAAGACCCGCGCACCTATGAGCATGTGCCACCGGAAACGGTTGGCAACGTTCGCAAGGTGCTGGTTTCCGATCAGGCAGGCCGCTCGAACATCCTGTCGGAACTTGAGCGTCTTGGCGTTGTCGTCGCCAAGGATGATCCGCGCGTTGGACGCCTGCTGGATGAAGTGAAGGAGCGCGAAGCGCTTGGCTTTGCGTATGAAGCGGCGGACGCGTCGTTTGAGTTGCTGGCGCGGCACGTGTTGGGCGAGGTGCGCGACTATTTTGAAGTCGAGCGCTTCAGCGTCAACGTCGAGCGCCGTCACAACGCGCTTGGCGAACTCGTCAGCATGTCGGAAGCTATTGTAAAAGTAAGGGTCGGCTCGGAGCTGTTCATATCAGCGGCCGAAGGCAACGGGCCCGTCAATGCGCTTGATCTGGCTCTGCGCAAGGATCTCGGCCGTTATCAATCCATGATCGAAGATCTCGAATTGCTCGATTATCGCGTCCGCGTTTTCCAGGGCGGCACCGACGCCGTTACGCGTGTGCTGATCGAGTTTGGCGATTCTTCCGGTGCGCGGTGGTCCACCGTCGGCGTTTCCGCCAACGTCGTTGACGCGTCGTTTCAGGCGCTGGTTGACGCGATCAATTACAAGCTTTTCAAAGCCGGCGCCTGAACGCCCCGGTCGTCCTCGTGAGGAGGGATGCGCTCACAGTCTGGGGTCGAGCGACGTTTCCAGATTGCCGGCCGCCTTGCGCATCGCGCGCGCCTTCTTGATCATCGGGATTACATCCTCGATTTTCTCGGCCACCAGATAGCGGACTTCGAGATCGGGGCGGATGAAGCCGTTGTTTCGCATGTGAGCGAAGAGATCGAGCAGGGGGCGCCAGAAGCCGCCTACGTCTGCGATGACGACCGGCTTGGCATGCTGATCGAGTTGCACCCATGTGAGCTGCTCGACAAGCTCTTCCAGCGTACCGACGCCGCCGGGCAGGGCGACGATGGCGTCTGCGTGCTCAAACATCATGCGCTTTCGCGTGTGCATGTCCGGAACGACGATCTGCTTCTGGGCGCCTTCGTAGCGGTGTTCGCGCTTCTCGAGGAATTCGGGAATAATTCCCGTAACAAGGCCCCCTTCTTCGCGAACGGTGCGGGCGATGACGCCCATCAGGCCATTGCCGCCGCCGCCATAGACGAGCCCAATCCCCTCCGCCGCCATGTTGCGCCCCAGTGCGACAGCGGCCTCCTTGAAGGCGGGGTCCGATCCGGGAGAGGAGCCGCAGTAAACGCAGATATTTCTCAAATTCAACATCTCGGTCATGCTCTCGTTAGAGGCAAACAAGCGCTCAGCCCCGCTTCCGGTTCCATCCGATTCGCAATTACACAAGCAAAGCGATAGATATTTAACGGAACGAGGGCTCGAAAGACGACATGATTCAACTGACGAAGCCCGTGCTCGTGGCTCTGGCCGCCGGAGTCATTGCGGTCTGCGCGATCGCAGTCGCCGCATGGCGACTTTCGTCAGTTAGCGAGGCGCCGCCTCCGGTGGTTGAGCGGCCCGTTGTCGGCCAGTCGGGTATTCCAATGCCCGGCGCCCCGACTCAGTCCTCCGAATCGACAAATGTCCCGCCCGCTTCAGGCGCCGCTTCGGCGCTGGTCCCCCAGCAGCAAACCGGAAACTCCGCTCCGGTGACCAGCCCCCTGGGCGCATTGATTGAGCCATCCGGGTCGTCGTTCCCCGCGGGGACTACGCCCGCGCCGACTTTGCCTTCGCCGGTGACGCCTTCGTCGTCTCCCAAACCAAGCTTCCATGTGGTTCGGATTGAACCGACCGGCGATGCAGTTGTCGCGGGCCGCGCCGCGCCGCGCGCACAAGTGTCTCTGATGCTTTCAGGCAAGCCGGTCGCGCAGGCGCAGGCGGACGCGGACGGTCAATTTGTGATGTTGCCGCCAAGTTTGCCGCCGGGTGACCATGTGCTCGCCTTGCGCGCAACTGGGGCGGACGGCGAAATTGTCTCGGAGCAGACTGTTTCCATCGCTGTCCCGCAGCGGGGCGGACAGCAGGCGGTCGCAGCGCTTGCTGCGCCTAACAAGCCGACTGTGGTGCTCTCCCAACCTGCAGCGCCAGCGGGCGCTTCGGGCTCCGAGCTTCGAATCGCCAGCGTCGAGGCCCTTCAAGGCGGCTCCATGTTCGCCTCTGGCTCGGCGGCTCCAGGCGCGAACCTCCGGCTTTATTTGAACGAGTCGTTCATCGCAGCTGTCGAAGCCGGGGCGGACGTAAAATGGTCCATTCGCGTGGAACGCGGCATGTCTGCTGGCTCTTATCGCGTCCGCGCAGACCAGGTAGGGGCTGACGGTCGGGCTGTCTCTCGGGTGGAGGCGCCCTTCGACTATCCTGCGGAACTTGCGCGGCAGGTTGCGGCTGCAGGCGCGCGTGCGCCGGCCGGGAATTCGGCGATAACTGATGTGCAGCGGGACATTTCGACGGCGACTGGCCAAGCGCCCGCAACATCCACACCCACACCGCCAGGCGCCGCCTCCCAATCGGCTCCCGTGAGGGAATCGCAGCCAAGCCAGCCAGCCAAACAAAGCCAGCCCTCAACGCCGCAGTCAGCAATGTCGGCCGCCTCAGGAGCGCCGGGCCAGCCTGTGGGGCCCGCACGCTCTGGCGACGCGCAGAATGCGGTCGTCGCCGAACTGATCACGGCGCGCGTCGAGCGCGGTGACAGCCTTTGGCGCATCAGCGCGACAATCTATGGTGAAGGCACTCGCTATACTCAAATCTACGACGCCAACGCATCCCAGATTCGCGACCCAAATCTTATCTATCCGGGGCAGGTTCTGGTCGTCCCCAAGCAGGATACGCCAAAACCGGCTACTCCGGGCGAACGTCGGCGGTGATGCATTTTATCGGACTGTCCGGCTCGGGTGGTTTACATCGTTTCATGAATCAGCAAGCTGCGCCCAACGAGCGCGGCCGGAAATAAAGTAGCCCATGTCCAAAGCACATATGCAGCCGCAGACGCCGGAGCCCTCTGCACTTCCCCGAAATGAGCCCACGCTTGTTGGGACAGTTGTTGGTCTGTGGCCTTATATCTGGCCGGATCAACGCAGCGATTTGAAGATGCGCGTCATGGCGGCGCTGGCGCTGCTGCTGATCGCCAAGATGGTCACGATCCTCATCCCCTACAGTTTCAAATGGGCGACGGACGCGATCGCCGATCCTCAAAACGCGCAAATTCCATTGCCAGCCGCGCTTGCGGCGCCCGTGATCATAATTGTTATCTACGGCCTTCTGCGCAGCTTCATGCAGTTCTTTACGCAGGCCCGTGACGCGTTGTTTGCGTCCGTTGCGATGTACGCTGTGCGGCGTATCGCCAACGAAGTCTTCGTGCATTTGCATCAGCTTTCGCTGCGCTTCCATCTGGAGCGAAAGACCGGCGGCTTGACGCGCGTCCTTGAGCGCGGGCGCGAGGCGATCCAGCAAATCGTGCGGATGACAATCCTCACCGGCATTCCGACTGTCGTGGAATTTGCCCTGATCTTCGGCATTTTCCTCTGGCAGTTTGACTGGCGCTATGCGCTCACCATCATTGTCATGATCTGGCTGTACCTCTGGTTTACGCGGGTCGCGACGGATTGGCGCATCACCATCCGCCGCAACATGAACGAGAGCGACACCGACGCCAACATCAAGGCGATTGACTCGCTTCTGAACTACGAAACCGTGAAGTATTTCGGCGCCGAGAAGCGCGAGGCCGAGCGTTACGACAAGTCGATGGAGCGTTACGAGCGCAATTCGACAGCAAGTTATGTGTCGCTCGCTGTGCTCAACTCCGGTCAGGGGTTCATCTTCTCGATGGCGCTCATGGTTGTGATGATCCTGTGCGCGCTTGATATTCGCGACGGGAAAAACACCATTGGCGATCTCGTCCTGCTGAACGGCCTGATGATCCAGCTTTATCAGCCGCTCAACTTCATGGGCATGGTGTACCGCGAGATCAAGCAGGCGACCGTGGACATCGAGGCGATGTTCGACGTCATGAACAAGGATCCGGAAATCAAGGATGCGGCGGGCGCGTTGCCGCTGGTGGTCAACAAGGGAGCGATCCGTTTTGACAATGTTCGCTTCTCCTACGATCCGGCTCGGGCCATCCTGAAAGGCGTGAGTTTCGAGGTTCCTGCCGGTCATACGGTCGCCATCGTCGGCCCGTCGGGCGCGGGCAAATCAACGATCTCGCGGTTGATGTTCCGTTTCTATGAGCCGCAAAGCGGCATGATCACGATTGACGGGCAGAACATTTCCGAGGTGACGCAGGAAAGCCTGCGCGACGCCATCGGCATGGTTCCGCAGGACACTGTGCTTTTCAACGATACGATTGCCTACAACATCCGCTATGGCCGCTGGAGCGCAACCGACGACGAGATCGTGGGAGCCGCCAAACTGGCGCAAATCGACGACTTTATTCGATCCGCGCCAAACGGCTACCAGGCGCAGGTGGGCGAGCGCGGGTTGAAGCTGTCGGGCGGTGAAAAGCAACGTGTCGCCATCGCCCGCACCATTTTGAAAGGCCCGCCGATCCTGCTCCTTGACGAGGCGACTTCGGCGCTGGATTCCTTTACGGAGCGGGAGATCCAGTCGGCGCTTGATCGCATCGCAAAGGGTCGCACGACCCTTGTCATCGCCCACCGCCTCTCAACCATCGTCAACGCTGATGAAATTCTCGTTCTCGACCAGGGCGAAATCGTTGAGCGGGGGCGTCACGAAGCGCTGCTGGCCAGTGAGGGCGTCTACGCCGCCATGTGGAACCGCCAGCGTGAGGTCGACGAGGCCGAAGCGACCCTGCGCCGGGCCGAGGCGGCCGAAGGCCGTTCGATGCGTACCCCGGTTGCGGAATAAG
>CANMLK010000183.1 GCA_947498445.1 Beijerinckiaceae bacterium | reverse complement strand
GACGCGGCTGTCGTAGACGCGCTGGCCGTTGTCGAGAATCAGCAGCGGCGCCTTGCCCAGCGGATTGTCCTTTCGGATCTCGTCTGCGGGATCGGTCGTGTCGGCGCTGACAACCTGGATGCGGTCGCTCATTCCAAGGCGGAGCGATGCGATCCGGATCTTGCGGCCGAAAGGCGAAGTCACAGAGGTGCGCAGCAGCATGGGGTCACTCCCGGGAATGCATTACTTGCCTTCAGCGCGCCGCATCCACGCGACGATGAAGGGAAGGGTCATGTTGATCAGAAAATAGCGGCCCAGATGGTGGGTGGCGACGAAGATCGGATCGACCGCCAGCACCAGCGCCAGCGCCACCATCGCCTCCTGCCCGCCGGGTGAATAGCCGATCAGCGCGGCGCCAAACGAGACGCCCAGAAACTTCGACGCCAGCCACGCGAACCCGATTGAGACAGAGAGGGCGGCGCAGATCGAGAGCACGGCGCCCATGATGATGCGCAGGAAAAGGCTCCAGTCGAAACCGACAAAACGAGAGCCCACCCAGGCGCCCAGCACAACTTGCCCCACATCCATCAGCCAGGTGGGCGTGCGACCGGGCGCAACGCCCGCGTAGTGCACCGACCCGGAAAAGATCATGGCGCCAAGGATGATGCCGCCGGGGATCGAAAACCGCAGAAACAACAGCCCGGCAGCGATTCCACCCGCCAGCACCCACGCCACCGTGGCGGGCGAATCATAGATTTGGTGGGGAAGAACGCTGGGCAAGCCCTGTTCCCAGACGATGATCCACGGCAGGATCGTGACGAGAAAGATCACGCGTGACATCTGCACGACGGCGATCTTGGCGGCGTCCGCGCCCATGCTCATTGATACCGACACGATGTAGCCCATCGATCCAGGCACCGAGGCCAGCACGGCCATTGAGGCGGGCCAGCCCATCAGGTATCGCCACACAGCAGCCGAGGCGAGCGTCATGCACAGAACGCACAGCGCCATCAGCGCCATGGTGGCGGGGTAGTTCGCTACATTGTTGAACGTGTCGGGGCCGACAACCGAGCCGATGGCGACGCCGATCGAGCCGAGGCCAAGGATCTGCAACGGGCGGCCAAGCCCCTTCGCCCAGCCAAACACGGCGAGCAAGGTGACAGCCACGACCGAGCCGGACATCGAACCGCCCGGGACATGCAGATAGATGAAAAACATGGCGCCAAGCGCGCCCACGGCGAGGGTCAGGGCTTCGCCGGCTGCGTCCATGAGCGTGTATGGTTTGCTGTCTGTCTTCGCGCCGCCCGCCATCGTCTCCTCATTCTCCGCGCGAGCGCGGGCGTCTTCGATTACGCCAGATTGGGTGCGCTGTCAGGCGGGCAGGGCGATTGCGGCGACGAGCCTACCGAAGTCGGGCTCATTGCGATGGACCGAGCGGCGGTAAGAATAAAAACGCCTCTCGTCCGCGTAGGTGTCGAGGTCAAGATTTTCGAATGCGCCGACACCTTCCGCGCGCAGCCGTGCGCCGATGTATCCGGGCAGGTCGAACATCGATTTACCCGCGTTGATGGACGCGCGGAAAAAGCTTTCGTTGTCGGCGTCGGCTTTCACGAACCGCGCGACGAACTCGGGACCGACTTCGTACGACGCCTTTGAAATGGTAGGGCCAAGAACCGCCGTGATGGCGGGGCGGGATGCGCCCAGGCGCTCCATCTGTTCGAGCGTGGAGTCGAGCACGCCTTCAAGCGCGCCTTTCCAACCCGCATGGGCGGCGGCGATGACCTGCGCGCCGGGATCGCAGAACAAGACGATTCCGCAATCGGCGCCGGTGACGCCGAGCGCCAGTCCACGGGTCGCCGTCACCACGCCGTCGCAATGGGGTCGTTCGCTCCACGGCGAATCAATGGCGCGCGCTTCCGCCGAATGAACCTGATACGGCACGAGCAGCTTGTGCGGCGCGACGCCCAGCGCAAGCGCCATGCGCCGCTTGTTTTCAGCGACAGCCTCCGCCGAATCGCGTGAGCCCGCGCCGCCGTTCAGCGAGGCGTAAAGCCCCTCGCTGACGCCGCCCTGGCGCGTGAAGAAAGCGTGCGTCACACCTTCGCTTTGCAGAAGGGGCGAATGAATGGCGGGCGCCGCGTCGTTCATTGATCGGGGTCCGCGGCGTCGGGTTCAAATCCCGGCGGCGTGGGGGCGTCCGATGGTTGAATGGCGATGACCTTGAAGAGGTCACCCATGCCGGGAACCATGCGTCCGCCCGCGCCGATCTCGGGATCGGTGGAGGTGAGGCGGCGCAACTCCTGATCGACGTTGGCGGCCTGAACCGGGTTGCCGCTGGCGCGCAGCGCTTTGGCGCGTTGGACGACGCCAAGACGATTCAGAAAATCAGCTTGTGTGATGGGACCGTAAGCGACGGCGCCCGATGCGGCGGCAGCGCGCGCGAGCGATGCGAAATCAACGTGGGCCGTGATGTCCGATTCGCCGGGGTCCGTCAGGGGATCGGCGGCGACATGGCGGCGCAACGCCTGCACAGTTTCGCCGTAGGCCGTTTCAACGTGGCCGTAATCGATGATCAGGGCGGCGCCGCCCTGTCTCACGATCCGGGCCGATATCGCGGCTGCAAGCTTGTGGCCAGTCGCGCAGATTTCGAGAATGGCTCCAACAGGCGCCTCCGCCCGGATCAATTGTTCCGGCTCCGCCGTAAGGCCGGGGAAGAAGTTGCCATCCTCATCGACGCCAACGAGTTTCTCGCACCAGCCTTCGTCCACGCGGATGAAATGGCGCACCGGCAGCGCATCGAAAAATTCATTGGCGATGAAGATGGCCGGTCCGGGGGGAATATCGGCGACGGACTCGCACCAGCGGATATTGACCCCGCGGCCTTGCAGTTTCAGCTCCTGCTTTTCGCGCAGGATGGGGCTGGTTTCGACGAGACAAATTTCTTCGACAGCGGCCAGAAAGTCGGGCGCAACGCGGCAGGCGCGCAGCGCATCCGCCATCAGCGTGCCGCGGCCGGGGCCCAGTTCCACGAGGCGAACGGGGCCGTTGATTTTTTGGCGGCTCCAGGTTTCCGCAGCCCAAAGCCCAACAAGTTCGCCGAACATCTGGCTGATCTCGGGCGCTGTTGTGAAGTCTCCGTCGGCGCCGAAGGGGTCGCGGGTGATGTAATAGCCAAACTCAGGGTCGCCGAGGCAAAGCTGCATGTAGCGGTCGAACGGAATCGGTCCTTCCGATTCGATGATCGCTTTGAGTTTCCGTGCGAGACCCGTCACTCAACGCTCTCCCCAAGTCGGTCTTTGCCAGGTCGGTCTTTTTGAAGTGCGTTTTTACGCGCGCGGATGATCAGCGCGAATCCCACAATGATCAGCGGGACGGATAGCAGCATGCCCATTGTGGCGCCGCCGAACAAGAACCCCAATTGCGGATCAGGCTCTCGGAAGAACTCGCAAACGATGCGCGCCGCGCCATAGCCCGCCGCAAAAACGCCGGTGGTCAAGCCCGGCCAGCGCAGTGATCCAGCGCGCGCCAAAAAGATCAAAATGATAAACAGGGCAAGACCTTCGAGGCCTGCTTCGTAGAGCTGGCTGGGGTGGCGCGCGTCAGGCCCGGCGCCGGGAAAGATCACGCCCCAGGCGACATCCGTGGGGCGGCCCCACAATTCCGGCTTGATGAAATTTGCGATCCGCCCAAGAAAAATTCCGATGGGCGCCACAAGCGCGCAAATGTCGGCGACCGTGAGAGCGCCGACGCGGTAGCGCCTCGCAAACAGCCAGATGCCGACTGCGGCGCCCGCCAGCCCGCCATGAAACGCCATGCCGCCTTCCCAAACTGCGAAGATGCGGCCGGGATTGTCGACAAAGAAATCGAGATTGTAGAACAGGACGTAGCCGATGCGGCCGCCGAGGATGACGCCGAAGGCGACATAGACCAGCAGATCATCAAGGCTTTCCGGCGTCGGGCGCTTGACGGCTCCCCAGAGGGAATTGCGACGGGCGATCTCGCGCGCGACAAGCCAGCCGCCAACGAGCCCGGCGATATAGGCCAGCGCATACCAGCGGATCGCGACAGGGCCGATTTCGATCAGAACGGGATCGATGGCCGGGAAAGGGATGGCAAGCAGCATGGGGCCCCGGAATCACTGAACCCTGATTGCGACGGGCGGAGCCTCAGGTCAAGGCGCTGCCCGCAGCAGCCTTGCCGCAATGCGGTTATCGCAGAAACGCCATGGCGAACGAATTTGGTTCACCATCGCCCGCGCCGCTACTAGATTGTGGTGATGGGGCCAACGATCTGGATAAGAACGGCATGATGACCAACGCAATCCAAAGCTATCACGCCCACATTTATTACGAGATTGAGCTGCGCCCGCACGCTGAGAGATTGCGCGCTGAGATGGAGGCGCTGTTTCCGCAGGCAATATACGGGCGCTGGCATGATGCGCCAGTAGGTCCGCATCCTTCAGCGATGTTTCAGGTGGCGTTCACGACCGATCTCTTCGCGTCGCTTGTGCCCTGGCTTATCGTCAACCGAGGCCCGTTGACGGTATTCCTGCACCCGGAGACAGGCTTTCCGCGGGACGATCATTCCAAGAATGCGGTGTGGATGGGGCGCCAGCAGGCGATCAAGCTGGATGTTTTGCCGGAGCGGGGCTGACCCCTCATCCGACCTCCGCTACGCGGAGGCCACCTTCTCCCGCAAGGGGAGAAGGATTCGAGCACACAAGTTTTGAAGCTTCAATAGGTATCGCGAGCGTCCCTTCTCCCCTTGCGGGAGAAGGTGGCCCGCCGAAGGCGGGTCGGATGAGGGGTAATGCCTCGCTCTTCGTGAGTTAAATAAAATCAACGCTAGACCGGCGTCGCATCCAGCGCCACAGGACTCGCCAGAAACAACATCCGCCCCTGATTGTGGCCGATGTTGTTTTGCGCGCGATGGGCGGTGAACCCATTCTCCGTCAGCACGCCCAGCATCTGCGCTTCGCTGTAGCGGCTGAGGCCCAGCGTCTCGCGCAGTTTGCGATAGTCAGACAGCGCCGTCTTCACGAGGCTCTTGAAAGCCGCGGTCAGAAAGCCGCCGTGAAACGCGAAGGAAAGCAGGGCGTTCGTGTCGGCTACGGCGTTGGCGTCATCGGGAATGACGTCGCCCAGAGCCAGCGTTCCGCCGCTCTTCAGTTTCTCGCGCGCGAAGTCGAGAATGGCGACGAGTTCGGTTTGCGTCAGATATTGCAGCACCGAATTGACGATGATGAAATCCAGCGATTCATCGGCCACGCCTTCAAGGGCGGCCTCATCGAGGACAACAATCTTGCTGTCGCCCGCATGTTTTTGCTGCAAGCGCGCCCGCACCGTGTCTGCTGTGTCGAACAGATAGAGCTTGCCGCATCTGGCCGCCAGCGCGGTGGCGGTGTCAGCCTCGCCACAACCGTAGTCGAGCACGTGTGCGTCACGCGACGGGATGAGCCGCGCAATATCGCGGGCGATCAGGTCGAAATGGAGCATGCGATGCCGCTCGTTGGCGTAGATCGAGTGCGGCCCGTTCCAGTATTCGCGCCAGTCCATGCCGCCCCCGTGGTCGCTCAGACCTTGCCCGCGTCCATCATGTCGACGAAGCGCTTGAACAGATAGTGCGAGTCCTGCGGGCCGGGGCTCGCCTCGGGGTGATGCTGCACGGAGAAGGCGGGGCGATCCGTCATCGCGATGCCGCAGTTTGATCCGTCAAACAGCGACTTGTGCGTCTCTTTTGCGTTGGCGGGCAGCGTCTTCGGGTTCACCGCGAAGCCATGGTTCATCGAGACGATCTCCACCTTGTCGGTGGTGAAGTCCTTCACCGGATGGTTCGCGCCGTGATGGCCCTGATGCATCTTTTGCGTCTTCGCGCCGATGGCCAGCGCCATCATCTGATGGCCAAGGCAAATGCCGAAGGTGGGCACTTTGGCCTCAAGGATTTTCTGGATAATGGGCACGGCGTATTTGCCGGTTTCAGCCGGGTCGCCGGGGCCGTTCGACAGGAAAACGCCGTCGGGCTTGAGGGACAGAATGTCTTCAGCCGACGTTGTGGCGGGCACGACGGTGATCGCGCAGCCGGCCTTGGCGAGCAGGCGCAGGATGTTGCTCTTCACGCCGTAGTCGATGGCGACCACACGGCGCACGGGCTTGTCCTGACGGCCAAAGCCGATTCCAAGCTCCCACACCGTTTCGTCCCATTCATAGCGCTGGGTGGTGGTGACAGAGGGCACCAGATCCATGCCGTCGATGCCGGGCCAGTTGGCCGCTTCCTTCTTCAGGGCGTCGAGGTCGAACTTGCCGTCGGGCGCATGGGCGATGACCGCGTTGGGCATGCCGTTCTCGCGGATGAGCGCGGTGAGCGCGCGGGTGTCGACGCCGGAAATGCCGACGATGCCGCGATTTTTCAGCCAGTGATCGAGGTGGTGGGTGGAGCGAAAATTGGCGGGCCCGGTGATGGGCGCATGCACCACGATGCCGCGCACGCCGGAGTCGGCGGCGACGCGCACCGTCTCGCTGTCTTCGTCGTTCGTGCCGACGTTGCCGATGTGCGGAAAGGTGAAGATGACAATCTGCCCCGCATAGGAGGGGTCGGTCAGGATTTCCTGATAACCGGTCATAGCCGTGTTGAAACAGACTTCGCCGACGGAATGGCCTGCTGCGCCGAGGCCAATTCCCTCGATCACGGTCCCGTCAGCCAGCACGAGGACGCCGGTCGCGACCGGCTTTGTCCAGCCGGAGGGCGCCACTTTGTCTTGAACCTGGGTCATGGTCGCTCTACAGGTTTTGCGCGCGCCTGCCCGGCGCCGCGATGGCGCTGTCTGGGCTTGCGTCGGTATGGATTTGAATTGGCGCGGACGCTAGGCGAGACGGCCCTCAGGGTCAACCCGCGCCGAGGCGTTCGCCAGGAGTATTGAACATGCGCGATCTATTCATGACGACAATGAAGATGGCGATGAAGGCTGGCGACAAGCGTCGCCTCGCCACCGTGCGCATGATTCAGGCGGCGCTGAAAGACAAGGACATCGAGGCGCGCGGCCTCGGCAAGACCGTGAGCGACGACGACATTCTCTCCCTGCTGCAAAAAATGGTGAAGTCGCGCCAGGAATCAGCCGATATCTATGGCAAGGCGGGCCGACCCGAGCTGGAGCAGCAGGAACGCGAGGAAATCGCGATCATCAACGAATTCCTGCCCAAGCAGATGTCTGACGAGGAGGTGGCCGCCGCCATCGACGCCGCCGTGGCCGAAACCGGAGCGGCCAGCATGAAGGACATGGGCAAGGTCGTCGCCGCGCTCAAGGCCAAATACACGGGCCAGCTGGATTTCGCGAAAGCGAGCGGACTGGTGAAGGCGCGGCTGGGTTCTTGACCTTACGAAGCTTTAACTTGCCTTGAAAGCGAAGTGATCAGATCGTTGGTTCGTTATGCCTCGGGAGCGTGTCATGGTTCGAACGTTTGCGCTTACCTTTTCCGCCGCTGCGATCCTTGCCGTGGCCTTCAGTTCCGCCGGAGCCACCGGCCTCGCCACCTGCGATTCGGGCGCGAAGGCAGGCTGGAAGCCTGAATCGGCCCTGCGGGAGGAATTGACGAAAAAGGGCTGGAACATTCGCAGGATCAAGGAAGACGGCGGCTGCTACGAGGTCTATGCGATCGACGACAAGGGCAAGCGCGTCGAAGCCTACTTCCATCCGGTGACGTTCGCGCCCGTTCCCACCAGTCGCTGGACGCCCTGAGCGTGGCTGAACCAGGCCTTCGTGTCTGGGACCCG
>CANMLK010000182.1 GCA_947498445.1 Beijerinckiaceae bacterium | reverse complement strand
ACGAAGAGACGGTTGTCAGTTCCGCTCCGACCTGGATCTCCGGCCTTCCCTGGTAAGTGCAGAGCCATCCGCTCCCATTGATCGTCCCGAAGAGACAGGCGAACCGCCGACATTCAACGCTCCTATCCGAAAAGGAGCTTGAATCAGAGTTGAGAGTCCTGGGGAATCTTGAATGTCAACGCGCTCTAGTGTCGTGCTGAGGAACATGGCCGGCGCGGGAGGCATCGTGCAGGTCAATTACATGCTGGGGCCAGCGACGCGCGACGGAACCAGCATTGCAATCATGAACCCGACGATGACGACGGCGCCGTTTCTGCAGCCGGCGGCCGCCAAGTGGGACTCACGCGATTTTGTCTGGCTCGGTTCGGCCAATCAGGAAATTTCGACCTGCGCGTTCTGGCCGGGCTCCGGCGTGCGCGAACTTTCAGACCTCACCGGCGCCAAAAGCGAAGTGATCGTCGCGGGACTCGGACCGGCCACCGGCTCAACCATTGACGCCATGACGCTGCGCTCCGTCCTGGGGTGGAAGTGGAAGATCGTGCCCGGCTACCCCGGACTGGCGGACGCCATGAAGGCGGCGGAATCGGGCGAAGTACATGGCGTTTGCGGCGTCGCCGTCAGCACGCTCAAAGCGCGTTTGTGGGATCGCTTTCTCAGCGGCGATGTTCGGGTGATGGTGCAGACCTCCCTGCGTAATCATCCAGACCTTCCCAAGGTCGCAAACGCGTTCGACCTCACCGACAAGGCCGACGACAAGCAGGTAATGGAGTTGATCTTCGGGCCGTGGCTCTACGGTCGGCCCTTCATCACCACGCCGGACGCACCAGCCGAGCGCGTCGAGATCTTGCGCAAGGCGCTGAAGGAGACGCTCGCCGACCCGCAACTCACCGCCGAGGCCAACAAGATCAATCTCGAGATTCATTATGCGCCCCCCGAGGAAATCTCGGCGCTGGTGAAGCGCATGTATGAAATTCCAGCACAGGTACGTGAACGCGCCCGCGTCCTCATTGGAGGATAGCGATAAGCCGCCGCCGTCATAAACAAGAATGGGGAGCAAACGCACATGGACAAGAGGCTGGAACTGGGGGTGTTTCTTCCCATCGGCAACAACGGCTTCATGATCTCGAAGACGACGCCGCAATATGAGCCCTCGTTTGCGCTGAACAAGGACATCGCGCAGCTGGCCGAGACGCTCGGGTTCGACTTCGTGTTCACGATGTCAAAATGGCGCGGCTTCGGCGGCGAAACGAAGTTCTGAGACACAACGCTTGAATCTGTAACGCTGATGAGCGCGCTGGCCGCCGTCACATCGCGCATCGGCATCATTGCGACCATCCAGCCGCTGCTGTTTCCCCCGGCGGTCGCAGCCAAGATGGCGGCCACAATCGACGGGCTCAGCAACGGAAGGTTCGGCATAAATCTTGTGACAGGCTCGTTCCTTGATGAGTACGAGCAAATGGGCGTGATGCCGCCCAATTACGCCGCCAACCGCTATCGCTATGCAGCCGAATGGCTGCATGTGGTGAAGCGGCTCTGGGCGGAAGACTCCGTCACCTTCGACGGAGAATGGTTTCATCTGAAAGACTGCCGCTCATCCCCCAAGCCGGTGCAAAAACCCCATCCCTTCATCATCTGCGCGGGCAAGTCGGACGAAGGCTTCAATTTCACAGCGCGCGAAGGAAACTACAGTTTCATCAGCGGACGCTCGATTGAGGACGTGAAAAACTTCAGCCGCCGCATGAAAGAGGCGGCCAAGCCCCTCGGCCGCAAGATCAAGACCGCGACAACCCTGCTGCCCATTATTGCCGAAACGGAAGAGGCGGCGCAGGCGGAGCTTGCCGTTTATCGCGAGGGCGCCGACATCGAGGCCATCTCCAACATATCCAGCTATTTCAGCAATGTTCAGCGCACGAACGCGCGCGACCGTGTCGAGAAAATGAAGAACGACATTTCATACACAGGCCGCATAGTGGCCGGCCCGCCGTCGAAAGTCGCGGACGCGATTGAAGATCTCGTGGTCGATGGCCAGCTGGACAGCATCCAGGTTCTCTTCCCCGATTACATCAAGGGGCTGACGCTCTTTGGGGATCAGGTAATGCCGCTGCTACGAGCGCGCGGCCTCATCAACTGAACGATTCGACGCTGACGCGTCTGCATCAACTAACTTATATTATACAAACGCGAGCAGGAGACGCCGACGCCTCCTGCTCACGATTTATCAGGTCCAGCGCAAATCGTGCTTGAGAATCGGCGTCGAGCGTATCCGCTTGCCGGTCGCAAAGAAGATCGCATTCGCCACCGCTGGGGGCGTGGGCGGGACTGCGGTTTCACCAAAGCCGCCCCACCACTTGTCCTGCGACATGGCGAAGTGACTTTCAACCTTTGGCATCTCGGGCATGCTGAGGAGTTTGTAGCTATGGAAGTTAGTGTTGTGGATGCGGCCGTCGCGGATATCGAGCCCGCCATGAAGCACATGGCTTAACTCCCACGCGACACAGCCCTTGACCTGCTCATGAGCTGCACGCGGATTGATAACGTAGCCGGTGTTCGAGACCACAACGACCTTGTCGATCGCCAGATTGCCGCGACGCGTGACGTCGACTGTTGCGCAAACGCCCACGACCGCGCCATGAGATTCAACTACGGCGATGCCCATGCCCTGTCCTCTGGGCAGTTTCGTCGTGAAGCCTGCAACTTCCTTCATTTTCAGCAGCACTCGCTGCCAACGCTCGTTGCCTTCCGTCATCTTCAGGCGCCATTCCAGCGGGTCCCATCCGCCCGCCAGCGCCAGTTCGTCGACAAACTGCTCTATTGTAAAAGCGTTGTTGTTGTTGCCGGGGGCCCGCGTCGGAGCGACCGGTATATTCGTGGGAACCACATGCCGCTCAAAGCGATAGGCGGGGAACTTATAAGGTACGTTGGCGATGCCGCGATCCGCATAATCGGGGACGGTTGTCTCGCCAACTGCGCGGCTGAGCATCGCTTTGGGCAGGCCCTGCTCGTCAAGTACCGCCTCGAACCGCGCCCAGATCGGGGGCCGCGTGCGCGATTGCGCTGTATCTTCCTCGCGGGTCCAGACCACTTTGACCGGCTTTCCGACCTGTTTTGAAAGTTCGACGGCCTGGCGGGAGATATCCACGTGGTTGCCAAGCCCGAAGGCGCCGCCCTGATAGGTGGCGTGGACGAACACATTCTTCGTGTCGCGACCGGCCTGGTTCGCCGCAAGGCGCAGCAGGGCGGAGACGTCCTGGGTGAAGCTCCAGATATCGACCCTGTCAGCCGTCACGTTCGCCACCGCGACAGGGGGGCTCATCGTGGCGTGCGCTTCGTAGGGGCGCGCGTATTCGCCGGTGACTACTTTTCCGCCTGCGGCGAGAATTGGACGCGGATCGCCGCGCACCTCCTCGACGTGCTTGGCCTCGCGCTGCATCAAGTCTTTCGCTTGCGCGTTCATCTTCTCGTAGCTGTTGGCTACGCCAGGGCCGAAATCCCATTCGATCGGCAACGCGTCGAGCGCCACCTTCGCGCGATAGAACGAGTCCGCGACAACCGCCACTGCGCTGCGAAGGTCGTTGTTGGAGAGGCGTTCCTTTTTCGGCTGCTGGAGTTCGATGACGGCGATGACGCCGGGCCGCGACGTCACCGCCGAGGCATCGAAACTCTTCACACGTCCGCCGCGCACGGGGCAGGCCTTCACGGCTGCGTAGACCATGCCGGGCAGGCGCACATCGATTGGATAAATCGCGCTGCCGTCGACCTTAACGGCGACATCCATGCGCGGGATGTCCTTGCCCAGCAGCCACCAGTCGCCGTAGGCCTTGATCTTCGGCTCTTCCGCAAGCTTCACGCCTGCCGCCGCGCTTGCAAACTCGCCGTAGGTTCCGCGATTTGCGCCCGCCGTCAGCACGCCCTGTCGCGCAGTAACCTGCGCCCGCGGCACGCCCCATTTCTGGGCCGCCGCTTCCTTCAGACGCTCGCGTGCAGAGGCGCCCGCCTGCATGATGTGGGGGTGCCGGTTGCGCACCAGGTTCGACCCGCCGGTCGACATGTCCTTGTATTCGCCGCCCCCGTTCACGTGGCGATTGGCGTCTGCAAGCACCGCGCGCACGTTCTGCCACGGCACATCAAGCTCTTCAGCCACAAGCTGCGCGACCGAAGTCATGCCGCCCTGACCCATTTCCGTGTGGGGGACGCGAACCGTCACGACCCCGGCGGTATCGATGGTCAGCCATGCATTGATTTCGGCCCCGACGGCGGGCGCCTTTGAGGCGTCCGGCATTGCAAGCATTGCAGCCTGCGCCTCCGCGGGAATGCTGAAGCCTAGCATCAGGCCGCCGCCAGCGGCCAACGCGGTGGTCACGAAGGCGCGGCGGGAAAGATCTAACTGTGTCATGCGCGCCTCCTCACGAGCCAAGTTTCGCGGCGGCGTTGATCGCCTCGCGGATTTGCGGATACGTGCCGCAGCGGCAGAGATTGCCAGCCATGGCGTCGTCGATCCGCGCTTCTGTCGGTTGCGGATTGCTCTTGAGGAAGGCCGCTGCGGCCATGATCTGACCCGACTGGCAATAGCCACATTGCGGCACTGTGTGCTCGATCCAGGCGCGTTGGACTGGGTGGCTGCGATCCTTCGATAGCCCTTCGATTGTGGTGACCTTCGTTCCCACAGCCGACGCCACGATCATGCTGCATGACTTGGTGGCCTGCCCGTCCACATGAACCGTGCATGCGCCGCATTGCGCAATGCCGCATCCATATTTCGTGCCCGTCAGGCCAATGGTGTCGCGAAGCACCCAAAGCAAAGGCGTTTCAGGTTCGACATCGACCTGATACGGCGTATCGTTGATGTTGAGCGTCAGCTTCATGGGCGAGCCTCCCTAAAAACAGCTCCTTTGGAGGAGCTTGCGTTCAGGGGACAGAATACGCGACGGGCGGGAATAGCCAAGCCCGAAAATCTGATCCGCCCCGGGCGCGTTATATGACCGTCAGTTGGGCCTGGTTCCTGAACGTCTCGTCCTGGGTGTCATACCAGTCAAATTCAAACGTTCCGCTCTCCTGCGCCCGTGCGTAAAATTGAAAGAATGGATTTGCAGAAACAGCCGGGTAAAGTCGCGCCCGAAAAAGCGGGCGCCCGTTGAAGCTGCAAGAAAACCGGGAAATGATCCTCTGCCGCACCCAGTCCTCAAACTCGTCGAGGCGCAATCCTGTCTCCATGGGATGCGAAATGATGGCGCGCACGGTGATGATCTCGCCGGCCCGCGCTGTCGCAGGTACACTAACGCGCGATTGGGGCTGGAAGGACGCTATGTCATTAGGCGTTCCGCTGCTGTCGTCTGCGCAGGCGCCAACCAGGATCTCCACGTCTTCGTCGGCGCGCAAAAGGCGGCCATCGCTCATCTGGGCCGCCGCAGTGATGCGTTGCGAGCGCTCCAGCCTGATGCGCGTGCTGAACTCCGCCTTGCCGCACTCGGGAGCCAACCATGCCGAAACGACCTGTGGATTGGGGTTTGCGTGGGCGACCACATGCACGACCCGGGGATGGTCTGCAGCTGTCATCGCTGACACGAACCGTATCGTCAGCGGCACGGAACTTCCGTTGTCCACATGATCTGCGGTTTCAATCGCGATGCCTTCGCGCTCGAATGGCCCCACACCCAGGAAGGCCTCGATCGTCTCCTCTGCGCTGCGCCACAGCGGGTCATAGCCACGCCCGCGCACATCAACACTTTGAGCAAAAGCCTCCGGCCGCACGAGGGACAGGGCAGTCGCGACGGGCGTCAATGCAAGGAACCCCCGACGAGAAAACATGTGCCGTCCAACTATTCTCACCCGGCCAAAGCTGATCAAGGCTATTCAGGATAATCGTGCCGCTCATCGAGAGAATAAGCTCGCACGCCTTCAATAACCAAACGAATTCATTTTAGCCGGCGCCCTTCACAGAGGGCTAAAATGCAATCAGACAGGAAAAAGTCAGATAAAATCGGGTCGCGCGACGACGCCGACGTTGCGGTCGCCTGAAGCCAGATTACATCCGGCCCCAATATGGTCGGACGCCCTGCTCCCGCGCAAACTTGGCCGCCAGCCGCCCTGGCGTCAGAACTCGAGAAACTGCTTGCGCAAGGTGGGCTGCGTGTATTCCGTGCGCACCGCGCCCCGCCGCTGGAGAATGGGTACGAGCCCCTCGGTCACCGCGTTGATCGCCCGGCGACTGATGAGGTGATAGGGCTGGCGTAACAGGAAGCCGTCGCCGCCCACCTCGTCGATGATCGAGATCATCTTGTCGGCGACCTGCTCCGGCGTGCCGATGACATCGACTGTGCCCTTGCTGGCGTCGCGCACCAGCTCGCGCAGCGTCTTGTTGGCGCCGTTCTGCGTGAACTTCTCGAGCATGGTCGACTCGCCGTTCGTCGTCAGCTTCGGCAGGGGCTTGTCGAGTTCGAACTGGGAAAAGTCGATGTCAGTCAGCACGCTGATGTGACACAGCCGCTGGTCGATATGGCGCTGCGAACTGATCGCGCGCTCATTGGCGGCGTGCGCTTCGGCCTCCGTCTCGGCCAGCACCGGCGCAAGCTGGAACAGCACCTTGATATCATCGGGATTGCGCCCGAAGGACGCCGCCTGCGCCCGCACATCCTCGCGAAAGGCCTTCATCGCCGTCACGCCATTGGCGGTGGCGATGATCGTGTCCGCATGCCGCGCCGCGAAGGCGCGCCCGCGCGGCGAGCCGCCCGCCTGAAAATAGAGCGGCCTACCCTGCGGCGACGGCGCGGTGTTCAGCGGTCCGCGCGACTTGTAATACTTGCCGTTGAAATTGATGGGAGCAACCTTCGAGCCGTCGGCATAGGTCTGTGTCGCGTGGTCCATCACCACGGCGCCGGGCTCCCACGAGCGCAGCAATTGATTGACGCAGTCAACGAACTCGTCGGCCATGTCATAACGCACAAGCCGATCTGGCAGATGGTCGAGCCCAAAATTCTGCGCCGCGCTTTCTTCCCCGCTGGTCACGATATTCCAGCCAAAGCGCCCGCCCGCAATGTGATCCATGGTGCACGCGAGGCGCGCGAGCAGGAACGGATGATAGCCAAGCGTCGACATGGTGGTGACGACGCCCAGATGCTTGGTGTGCGAAGCGATCACCGCAGCAAGCGGCACGGGATCATGACGCGGCGCATTCACCGCATTCTTGAGCACGAACTTCATGTCGCCGCCAAACGAGTCCGACACCATCAGGGTGTCGGCGAACATGATGCAGTCAAAGCAGGCACGCTCGAGACTCTTGGCGAGATCGACGTAGAAATCACCCGACCACGGATAGCCCCCCGAGGACATCATCGGGTCCAGCCATTCGTCGACGCTAAAGCTGGTGAACCACGCAAGGTGGAATTTCTTTGGCATGGTCGCCATCCCTTGTGGATACGCACGCATAGGCTGATCGCCTAGCGGCCGAGTATCTTCTTCACCTTCTGCACCACGGCTGGCGAGGTGTTCATCACGCCATCCACGATCGCGAGAGTCTTTTCAGCGTCGAGAGGATCAACGACAAGCCGCCGCGTGATCATTTCCGTTCGGAACGTCTCATCATTTACGAGACGCTGAAACGCGGCCCGATAGGCGGCCAGGACAGCGGGCGGCAAGCCGGGCGGCGTCATGTAAGGCCGTCCCACTTCCTGACCCGACAGCATCAGTCGAAACGCTTCCCGCTCTTCATCAGTCTTGGCGAAGTTGATGATCAGCGGAACGTCGGCCAGCTCCTTGTTTCCTGACAAACCGTATTGCGCGATGACCCTGATCTTG
>CANMLK010000181.1 GCA_947498445.1 Beijerinckiaceae bacterium | reverse complement strand
GCATCATGGCCGTCGCAGCGGCGGCCGGCGTTGTGGTAGTCCTTTTCATGGCGTTGCCTTTCTTCGTGGAATCAGCACCCCGAGCCTACCGGCTCAAGGCGGGCAACGCCGCCACCCTCCTATTTCAACATTCCTCGGGACATCCCCTCTCTTTGCGTCCGGTATGGCTGCTGCGCAGGCGGACATCACGTCTGGAAAATGGATGCGCGGCGACGGATTGGCGCAGGTCCGCGTACAAAAGTGCGGCGAGGCTTTTTGCGCTGTCAACGTGTGGGTGAAAAATCCCGGAGACGAGGCGGTCGGCGATCGCCTGGTGCTCAACGTCAAGCCAGTCAAACCGGGGCAGATGGAGGGCTCCGCCTACGATCCGAAGCGCAACTTGCGATTTTCGAGCAAGATCACGTATTCGGAAAATGCAATGACGACCAGCGGATGCGTGCTGGGCGGTCTGTTTTGCCGTTCGGTTTCCTGGAACAAGGTTGCAACCCGCTAGAGTTATGTCTTGCCGTAAGGCGGTAATGGCTTGCGTCCGTGAGCTGCAAGCGTTAGCAGCGGTCTTCTCATAAGGGCCAGCCGCTTGCCACCTCAAAAGATTATCAAGGTCGTTGTTGCGCGTTCGCGCATTCAGGGGCGCGGGCTTTTCGCGGGACAGCGAATTGCGTGCGACACCTGGGTCATGAAGTACACTGGCGCGAAAATTGATCGTCGCGAAGGGCGCCGCCGCGACCGCTTCTATCATTCCATCGGATTTACTGCGTTATTTGACGCTGAAACGCACTACATCGACGGCCTGATCGGCGGGAACGAGTCGGTCTATATCAATCATTCGAAGAAGCCGAACCTGGAGGCGGTTCTTTATCGTCGCGGCGTCTGGTTTCGCGCCTTGTCCGATATCGCGAAGGGCGAGGAACTGACGTTCGATTATGGGTTTGACCCCAAAGAGCAGGCAAAACTCATATAAATCAGGGGGCGGCATGAAAGCGATCCGTATCCATGCGCACGGCGGGCCCGAGGCTCTGGTCGCAGACGACGTGGAAATCGCAGATCCTGGCCCCGGTGACGTGCGTGTGCGCCACACCGCGATTGCGCTGAATTTTTCCGACATCAACGTCAGGCGCGGCGGGTTTTATCAGCAAGAGCCGATGCCGATGCCGCTGATCCCCGGCAACGAAGCGGCGGGCGTTGTCGCCAGCGTCGGCGACGGCGTGACAGACTGGCGTGTGGGCGACCGTGTCGCCTACGCGGGAATGCATGGGCCGTTTTACCGCAACACCGGCGCCTATGCGCAGGAGCGCAATGTGCCGGCTGATCGGCTGGTCGCCATCCCTGAGTGCGTGTCGGATCGCGTGGCCTGCGGGCTGCTGCTGAAAGGCGCCACCGCGGCCAGCATTATCGAGCGGATCTTTCCGCCGCGCGAGGGGCAGACCATCCTCGTTCACGCGGCCGCCAGCGGCGTTGGCTCCATCCTGACGCGCTGGGCTGCGCATCTGGGGGCTATCGTCATCGGAACCGTGGGCAACCGGGACAAGGCGCGTGCGGCGCTCGCCAATGGCGCCGCGCACGCCATCCTCTATCGTGAGCAGGACTTCGTCACGCAGGTGAAGAAGATCGCGCCGTTGGGCGTTCACGCGGTTTTTGACGGCGTTGGCAAGGATACGTTCGTGCGCTCGTTCGACTGCACCGCGCCGTTCGGCACGCTCGTGAATTACGGAAATGCGTCGGGCCATGTGCCGCCGATCGACATGATCGATCTGGCGCAGAAGGGGTCTCTGTCGATCTGCCGCCCGGCGGTGAGTTATTTTCTGAATGACGCTGCGCGGCTGCGCGCCGTGGCGGAGCGGTTGTTTGCGCTTGTGCAGTCAGGCGTCCTGGCCGTCGACATCGCAGCGACATATAGGCTTGAAGACGTGGCTCAGGCTCATCGTGATGCTGAGGCGGGGAAGCATGCCGGCAGCGTCGTGCTGCTGCCATAGCGCGCTGGGTCAAGCCCCGTCGTCGGGCAAAAACGCGTTTGTGAAGACGCGTTGGACAGGTATTTCCATGATCGCGGGCGCATCCCACGCGCGGGCCGCCAGCACGACGGCGCGCTCGACGTCGTCGGCCTTGGTCTCGCCGTTTGATGAAAGATTCGCGATAATTCGATCATGCAGAATCGCCGCGAACGCGTCGTCGGGCACGCGCACGTAAGACTTCAGAAAGCGCAGCGACCAGTCGCGATTTTCCTTCATGTACGCAGTCGCGCGCAAGATAGCCGCCAGAAAGCGCCGCAAGTCATCGCCGCGCTTCTCGCGCGCTTCAGCAGAGGCGGCGTAACCGTATATAGCCGTGCGATCGGCGGGCTCCGTCATATCGAGGAGTAACCGGGCGTTGCCGGCGGCCACCTCGCGTTGCGTGACAGACGCGGAGAACAGCATGGCGTCGATCTCGCCGCTGCGGAGCGCCGGCACGAGCGCGCCCGGGCCGTTGTGCACGAGTTCGAAACGCCCGCTCACCTGATCGGAAAGCCGCTGCGCCGCCATGTCGCCAACGCTGAGGCGCGGGCCGACGCCGATCTTCTTGCCGATAAGATCGCGAACGCTTGTGATGGGACTGTCGGTGCGCACAATCAGGCTCCAGCCCAGAAAGCCGAGGCTGACGGTGGCAATGATGCGCGCATCATTGCCACGGCTGATGTCGCGCCCGGTGTAGGCGACAACATGATCGATGACGTCAACCTGCGCTGCTGCAAGCGCCTCTTCTGCGACGTCCGCCCCACGCAACCGCACGATGGCCACCTTCAAACCAGCTTCTTCAAAAAAGCCGAGCTCCTGCGCGGCGTAGGCGGGCGCAAAGCATACGTTGTCGGAAACCGTGACACCGAACCGGATGGAGCCGGGTGAACTCGCTCGCGCCGCTCCAGCCATAGCCGCCAGGGCAATGGAACAGAGAAACGTGCGGCGGCTCGGCCTCATCACGTGGGCTCCCCTATCTCGCCTGCGTCGGTCGAAGGCGGTGGCTGGATTATGCGGGCTTTTGCGGCGTTCCGATGTAAAAACGCGGCGCTTTTAACTTTATCTGCTGAATGCAGTTAACAAAGTAAATTTTGCAATAGGAATGTAAAAAACCCGGGCGCTCACGCATCCCCGGGCCGTCTTGCAAACGTGGATTTCGCGGTTAGCCCTTGTGCCGGGCGGGATATTCTCCCTTTGAGTGGTTCTTGGCTTCTTCTTCGGCGCGACGAAGCTCGTCTCCCGCTTCGCCTTCAAGGTCACGGCGGGCCTTCTGCGCCTGCTCTTCAACCTCGCCGCTTTTGGCGAAATCGGTTGTGGCGCCATTGTAAGCTTTCGCTTCCCGGCGATTTCCCTCGCCCTGGTTGCCGTCCATATCCGGATTTTTGTCCGGATTTTTGGCGTCGCTCTGCGGCTTGTTCTGCTCGTTCGTCATTTAGAGTTCCTTCGTGGGCTTGCGCCGTGTGGTTTGCGAATGGAACCCGGGACGGTCGTCGGGTGTTCCCGATTGACACGACCAGCCGTCTCGTGGGGAACGATCAAGCGTTGCTTCACGAAACCCTTGGGCGCCCTCTTTCGGCCACGGTTACAGGGCCCTATATTAAAGCGTGCGCGGTCGGCGTTTGCGGCCGCATCGAGAGTTGCCCTGAAGGGGACTCAAGGAGGAAGAATGAGCGCTGCGCTTCCGGTGCTGTCCGCTGAAGGCGGATTGTCCCGTTATCTCGCAGAGATCCGGCGTTTTCCCATGCTCCAGCCGGAGGAAGAATATATGCTCGCCAAGAGCTGGCGGGAACATGGGGACCGTGACGCAGCCCATCGGCTGGTGACGTCGCATCTGCGGCTTGTCGCCAAAATTTCCATGGGTTATCGCGGCTATGGCCTTCCTATCGGGGAGGTGATCTCTGAGGGCAACGTGGGCCTGATGCAGGCCGTTAAACGTTTTGAACCCGAGAAGGGGTTCCGGCTGGCGACCTACGCCATGTGGTGGATTCGCGCCTCAATCCAGGAATACATTCTGCGCTCGTGGTCGCTTGTAAAAATGGGCACGACTGCGAATCAGAAGAAGCTGTTCTTCAATCTGCGCAAGGCCAAGAGCCAGATATCGGCTTTGGAGGAGGGCGATCTGCGCCCCGATCAGGTCAAGATCATCGCGACCAAACTGGGCGTGAGCGAGAAAGAAGTCATCGACATGAACCGTCGCCTGAGCGGCGATGCGTCGTTGAACGCCCCGATCCGTCAGGAAGGCGAAGGCGAATGGCAGGATTGGCTGGTGGACGCCGGCACGAGTCAGGAAACTGTTCTCGTCGAGCAGGAAGAGTCCAGCAACCGCATGACGGCCTTGAAACAGGCGCTGGGCGTGCTGAATGAGCGTGAACGGCGGATCTTTGAAGCGCGCCGCCTGTCCGACGATCCGGTGACGCTTGAGCAATTGTCGAGTGAGTTCGGCATTTCGCGTGAGCGCGTGCGTCAGATTGAGGTGCGCGCTTTCGAGAAGGTTCAGGTTGCGGTGAAGGATGGCCTCGCACGCATCGAGACCTCGCCGGGGGCGTTGGCCGCTGTCACCGCGCACTAACCGGCGAGAGCCCGGATACAGTCAGAATCTCGATCCCATAAAAAAAGCCGCCCTCCGGGGCGGCTTTTACGTTTGTCGCGCCAGATCGCTGCTCAGCGTTGCCACTGCTCCAGCGCCTGTTCGAGCAATCTGTCTCCGGGCGGGCCCTTTTCAACGGTGATCTTCGAGATGCGGCCATCCGATAGCCGAATGGGGAAATCGAACCAGCCCCGCGTTTTCAACGTGTCGAGATTGCGCGCGGCCAGCGTCGTGTCCGCGCTGAGCGCGACGATGTAGATATTGTCGGTGATCTTGGCCTGCGCGCCGGCAAGCGGCTCCACCGCAGGCGAGGACTCATTGCGCATTTGAGGCGTGCCAATTTCCGCGACGCCAGGAAGGGCAGCCCCTTCCTGCGGCAGGAAACGAAGCGTCATCATATGCGAGGCGCGCAATGTCGTGTCGTTGTTCTTTTCAATCAGCAACACGAATTTGACGCCCACTGGCGCAATATCAATGTCGGCGCGTACGGCGGGGGAGCCGTTGGCGCCCGGCCGTCGGCTTTCTTCCAGCCGCCAGACGGTCGTGCCCACATGCGTTTCGACGTTTTGCATATCGTTGAGCGCTGCTTGCACGAGGATCGCCGAGCGTTGCGCCACGGGGGCGGCCTGTTCGACGCTGGCCGGTCGTTGTGGCGCTTGTTGGGGCTGCGCCTGCGCCTGTTGCTGAGGCGCGGCAGGTTGCGCAGGAGGCTGCTCAGCGGCGCGTGGCGGCTGCTGCGCCACTTGAGGCGGAACCTGGGGCGCCACTCGGGGCGAAGCTTGAGGCGCAACTTGAGCTGGCGCTTGCGGCAGCGATGGAGCGGCGGGCGCTGTGTTATTGGCGCCCGGGCTCCCGGCGCGCTCGTTGATCTTGGCTGAGCCGGGTGGCCGCGCCGCCTCTGCGATGGTTGCGCGGGGCCGGGCGAAATCTTCCTGCGGCACGCGCAAGCGCCACGCCGCAAAGCCGATGCCGCCGCCAATCAGCAAGATCAATGGAATCCAGATCAGCATCTGGCGCGAGACTCTGCGCCCGGTTTCCGGCCGAATCGGAACAGCCGGGCGCGTGGCTTCGCCGCGTCCCCCTGGGGTTCGGGTGGTCACAACCGACGCTGCGGCTTCGCTCTGGTCCTCGACAGGCCTGGAACCGGTTGCTGGCGGCTCGGCTGTTCCAGCTGACACGGCTTGCGGCGGCCTCGCGCTGGCCGCCGGTGACGGATCGGCCTGATGTAGCGGGGACGCGGGGCGGCCATTTGCCGGAAACCCCGGCGGGGGTGTTAGGGGGCCGGCGCCTGCGGACAGGCTTGGCGGCGCAGGCCGGGCGGAAGGTGGTTGTGGCGCCGGGGGCTGCCCCACCGGCATTGGCGTGGTGGGACGGACAACAGTCGGTCCGGGCGGAGGGCTCGGCGCAGCTGTCTTTGGGGGCTCATTGGCCGATCCCCGGGCCGATTCCCGGGCGGCTTCCGGGGAAAGCTCGGTTTCCAGACGCGCGATTGCGTTGTCCAGCGCGTCGCTCTCCGTCTGGAGATGTTCTTCGGAGACAGGGGGATCCAGTGACCGCAATTGGCCAAGCAGGGCCTTGCGTGCGCGATCATAGATCGCAGTGCGCGTCTCGCGCGTGGGGTTGGGCAGTGCGGCGACTGCGCGCGCCAGAAGCGGATAGTAATCAGCCATGGGGCGTTATCATCATTTCCAAAGGCGGCGCGTCAACTGTAAAGCGCGTAAAAACCGTTAGTCCCGAAAAGGATTATGCACGAGAATCGTATCAGCGCGCTCCGGGCTGGTGGAGAGCAGCGCGACGGGCGCCTCAATCAATTCTTCAACGCGGCGAACATATTTCACTGCCGCCGCTGGCAGGTCCACCCACGAACGGGCGCCCCGCGTGGTCCCCTTCCAGCCTTCAATCGACTCATAGATTGGCTCGACCCGCGCCTGCGCAGCCAGGCTGGCGGGCAGGTAGTCGATGATCTCGCCGTCGAGCTTGTAGGCGGTGCAGATCTTGATTTCGTCGAAGCCGTCGAGAACGTCGAGCTTGGTGAAGGCGATGCCGTCGATGCCGGAGGTTTTTACGGTTTGGCGCACCAGCACGGCGTCAAACCAGCCGCAGCGGCGCTGCCGTCCGGTGACCGTGCCAAACTCATGGCCGCGTTCACCAAGCAATTGGCCGACCGAATCCGTCAGCTCGCTGGGGAAGGGACCGCCGCCGACGCGCGTCGTGTACGCCTTGGCGATGCCGAGCACATATTGCGCCGCCTTGGGGCCTAGGCCCGAGCCCGTGGGAGCGTTGCCCGCAACGGTGTTTGACGAGGTGACGTAAGGGTATGTGCCGTGGTCGATGTCGAGCAGCGCGCCCTGCGCGCCTTCAAACAGGATGCGCTTGCCGGCGCGGCGCAGGTCTTCGAGCAGCGACCAGGTGCGGTCCATGTACTCGAGCACTTCGTCCGCCACTATGGAGAGTTCGTTGCGAATCGTGGTCGGGTCAATCTCGGGCAGGTTGAAGCCGCGGCGCAGCGCGTTGTGGTGGGCGAGCAGGCGCGCGATCTTGGCGTCGAGCGTCGACAATTCGGCAAGATCCATTACACGGATCGCGCGGCGGCCCACCTTGTCTTCATACGCAGGTCCGATGCCGCGCATGGTTGTGCCGATCTTCGTGCCGGCGGACGCGCTGTTTTCGCGCAGAGCGTCAAGCTCGCGATGAATGGAGAGAATAAGCGGCGCGTTCTCGGCGATACGCAGGTTGTCACGCGAAATTGCAACGCCCTTTTCGCGCAGGGCCGCAATCTCTTTCACGAGATGGTGCGGATCGACCACAACGCCGTTGCCGATGACCGACAGCTTGCCCGGGCGCACGATGCCCGACGGCAGCAGCGACAGCTTGTAGGTGACGCCGTCGATGACGAGCGTATGGCCCGCGTTGTGGCCGCCCTGAAAGCGCACGACGACGTCCGCCTCGATGGACAGCCAGTCCACGATCTTGCCTTTGCCCTCATCGCCCCACTGGGCGCCGACGACGACCACGTTCGCCATGTTCGCTTTCGCTTCTGTTCATGGCCGCGCACGCCCCCGTTGCGCAGCCTTCACATAAAAAACCCGGCGGCAATCCTGTCGGCGCCGGCCGGGGTCATTGCGCGAACGATCTACCGGATTGAGAGGGCGAGGGCAAGGCGGGGCGTCGAGCGGGTGCCTAAAGCGACGCCTCGATCTTGCGGCGCAATTCCGGCGTCACCTGTGGCATGGGGCCAAACCAGTCGCGAAACGCCGGGCGGGCCTGATGCAGCAGCATGCCCAGACCATCCACGCCCTTGA
>CANMLK010000180.1 GCA_947498445.1 Beijerinckiaceae bacterium | reverse complement strand
CACTCGAACGTCAACATCTCTGCGCGCGCCGACGGTTTGATCCGCAAGCTGATCGTGACCCCGGACATGCACCGCGTCCATCACTCGGTCGACCCGAGCGAGACCCACACCAATTTCGGCTTTAACCTGTCGATTTGGGACCGCTTGTTTGGCCTCTACAAGGCCCAGCCCAAACTTGGTCACGAGGGCATGTCGATCGGCCTGCCGGTGTTTCGCGACCCGCGCGAACTGCGCCTCGACAAGATGTTGACACAGCCGCTCCGCAGCGACGGCGCCACCGAGAAAGCCTGATTTACTGCCCGCGCCGGGCGCTCGTCGCAAATCGCACAGCCTCTTCCGCCGCCTTGAACAACGCCGCCGCCTTGTTCACGCATTCGCGCTGTTCGCTCTCAGGCACGGAGTCGTACACGATGCCCGCGCCAGCCTGCGCGTGCATCTGGCCGTCCTTGATCACGGCGGTGCGCAGCACAATGCAGGTGTCCATTTCGCCCGAGGCGCCGAAATAGCCAATGCAACCGGCGTAGATGCCGCGCTTGTCGACTTCCAGTTCGTCGATCACTTCCATCGCGCGCACTTTGGGCGCGCCAGACACTGTGCCAGCGGGAAAGCCCGCGCACAGGGCATCAATGACATCGTGCGCCGGATCGAGCTTGCCTTCCACGTTCGACACGATGTGCATCACGTGGCTGTAGCGCTCGACGAAGAACTGGCCTGTGACATCGACCGTGCCGATCTGCGCGACGCGACCGACATCGTTGCGTCCAAGATCGAGCAGCATGAGATGCTCGGCGCGTTCCTTGGGATCGGCGAGCAATTCGTCCGCCAGCGCCTGATCTTCAGCAGGCGTCTTGCCGCGCCAGCGCGTGCCGGCGATGGGGCGGATGGTGACCTTGCCCTCGCGCACGCGGACCAGAATTTCCGGGCTTGAACAGACGATCTGGAAGCCGCCGAAATCGAGATAGCAAAGGAACGGCGAGGGGTTTACACGGCGCAGTGCGCGAAACAGCGAGAACGCGGGCAGTTGAAACGGCGCGGTGAAACGCTGCGACAGCACCACCTGAAAAACGTCGCCGGCGCGGATGTATTCCTTGGCGCGTTCGACCATGTCGAGATAGCGCGCCTCGCTGGTGTTGGACTGCGGCGGCGCGGCGAGCAGGTGAGGATCGTGCGCGGGGGCCGTGTGGGCAAGGGGGCTTTCCAACACCGCCACGACAGCATCGAGCCTTGCCTGCGCGCTTTCCCACACCGCGCGGGCGTCGGCGCCGGACTGCGGGCGAACCGGCGTGACGATGGACATTTCATCGCGCACGGAATCGAAAACGACCATAAGCGTCGGGCGGATCATCACTGCGTCGGGCACGCCAATGGGGTCAGGCTTGGGGGCGGCCAACCGCTCCATCTGCCGCACCATATCGTAGCCCAGATAGCCGAAAACGCCCGCAGCCATCGGCGGCAGCAAGGCGTCCGAGTCGATGCGTGATTCCGCGATCAATGCGCGCAGACCGTCCAGGGGTTTGGCAGGCAAACGCTCGAAGGCGTCCACGTCGTGAAGCGCGTTGCGGTTGATTTCGCAGACGTCGCCTGTCGCGCGCCATACGATGTCCGGGTCCATGCCGATCATTGAATAGCGACCGCGCGCTGCGCCGCCTTCAACAGATTCGAGCAGGAATACATTGCCAGCGCGCGAGGCCGTCAGTTTGAGAAACGCCGAGACAGGCGTTTCCAGATCGGCCACGAGAGTGGTGGCGACGAGGCTTGGTTTGCCTGCCGCAAAAGCGCGCGCGAAGTCAGCGTACTGGGTCTGGATCATCGCGCGTCGCCGGCCTAATTCCTGTCCTGTCCGCCGCCAACGGCCAGACGTGCCGCAGCTTCGTTGATCGAAATGCCCAGTTCGTCCTGCACGCGGGCAATGTATTGCGACAGGATGTCTTCTGTCAGCGTGTTGCGCAGCTGCGGCTCCAGCGCCTTAATCGACTGCTCTTCTGGGTCAAACGCCGGGACCACGGCGTCATTGACCTTGAAAATAATGCGCTCATTTCCGTTGCCAACCGCCGCGACCGCGCCAACCCGCACCGAGAAGACGCGCGTGACGGTCGGGGCAGGGAGCTTCGACGCAATCAGGCGCCGCACTTCCTGATCGACCTCGACTTCAAGCCCGACGTCTTTTGCGACAACCTCAATGGCCTCGCCGGCCTCAAGGCGCTTGACGATCTCGGAGCCTTTTTCCTGCAGGAGGCGCGCGGTTTCATCACTGCGCCAGGTCGCCACAACCTGATCGCGCACCTCATCGAGCGTGCGCTCGCGGGCCGGATAAACCTTGCTGACTTCAAACCACACATAGCCGTTGTCGCGTGTCGTGATGAGGTCGTTGTCGACGCCAATGTCGGAGGCATAAGCCGCGCGCAGCAGGGCCTCGGCGTCAGGGATGGTGATGGCGGGATTGCCCGCGCGATCACGCCCTGCGCGATTAACCTCGACAAGCCTCGGCGTGAGACCGACAGCCTTCGCGGCTTCGGTCAGCGCCAGCCCGGATGTGCGCTGGTCTTCGATCTTGTCGCGGATGTCGCGAACTTGATCACCAGCGCGTCGGGTAGCGAGCTCTTCCTTGATCTGTGTCGCTACTTCTTCAAGGGGGCGCACCGCCAGCGGCTCGATTTTCGAAACGCGCACCAGCGCGTGCCCGAACTGCCCCTTGATGGGTTGGCTCACTTGTCCCTCAGGCGTTGCGAAAGCGCCTTGAGCGATGTTGGGATCGACAAACTCCGTCCACGCAAGCGTGCCAAGATCAATGTCCGTGGCTGAAAGTTTGCGATCTTCCGCCAGTGCGTCGAACGTGAGGCCTTCCTCAATTCGTTTACGCGCGGCGACAGCCTCTTCTTCGCTCGGGAAAACAATCTGCTGCACAGAGCGCTTTTCAGCCGTGCTGTATCGCGCTTTGCCCGCCTCGTAGGTCCGTAGCGCGTCTTCGTCGGTTATCTTTGAGGGGTCTGTGACAGAGGACGGGGTCACGGCAAGAAATGTCACCGAACGATATTCGGGTGCGCGAAATGCCGTCTTGCGCTGCTCGAAAAAGGTTTTGAGCGCTTCGTCGGAAGGATTGGGGACTTCACCCGCAAGGCTCTCGGGCAGAGTGATGTACTCGACAGCGCGCGTTTCGGCGCCATAGCGGTGGGCGGCCTCCAGCAGGACTTGCGGCACAGGCGCATCGCCAGCCAGTGACAACGCCAATTCACGACGCAAATACGTCATGCGCTGGTCGAGCAGAAAGCGCTGCTCATTCGGAAAACCGGCTTCGCGCAACGCATCGTTGAAACGCTGGCGCTCGAAGCGACCCGTCGGCCCCAGGAACGCCGGATCATTGACAATAGCCTGAGCAATGTCGCGATCCGCCATGGCGAGCCCGAGATCCTTGATGCGCTGGTCCAGCGCCGCTTCCGACAAGAGCCGGTTCAGAATCTGCCGATCGAGCCCCGCCGTACGCGCCTCATCGTTGGTGATGGCGCGGCGCGCCTCACGCTGCCAGGTTTGAAGCTGGGTCTGGTAGGCCTGACGGTAACTTTCCGTCAGGATTTCGGTTTCCCCAACCTTGGCGACGGTGCCGACCCCGAATCCACGGAAAATGTCGCCGATACCCCAAACCGCAAAGCTGAGGATCAGAAACGAAAAGAGGACACCAACCAATATCTTGCCGAGCCAATTTTTGGAGGCTCGGCGCATGCCTTCCAGCATTTTCGCACGTCCGTTTGATCGCGGGGCGCATCCCCCGCCTGATTCAGCCTCCAATACCTGTTGCAAGCGGCTTTGCATAGCGCGTCGGCTCTGCTACCCCGGCCTCAATATCCAGGAGGAGCCATGACAAGCCAACGCCGCCCCCTCGTCGCCGGAAACTGGAAGATGAACGGCCTGAAGTCGGCCCTGAGCGAATTGGCGGCCATGGCGCAGGGCTATGACGCCGCGTTGCACGCCAAGGTTGACCTTCTGGTCTGCCCACCGGCCACGCTGGTCGCCGCCGCCGTACAGACGGCGCTTACGGGGCTAGCGGTCGGCGGACAGGATTGCCACGCCAAGGCCAGCGGCGCCAATACGGGCGACATCTCAGCCGAAATGCTGGCAGACGCCGGGGCCCTTTATGTCATCGTCGGACATTCGGAGCGCCGGACGTACCACGCCGAGACGAACGCCGTGGTGAAGGCCAAGGCTGAAGCTGGCCTTCGGGCCAAGCTGACCACAATTGTCTGCGTGGGCGAAACCGAAGCCGAGCGCAAGGCCGGCAAGACGCTGGAGATCGTCGGCCGCCAGATTGCTGGCTCGCTGCCGGACGGGGCAAGCGCCGCCAATATCGTGATTGCCTACGAGCCCGTCTGGGCGATCGGGACGGGGCTGACGCCCACCACGGCTGACGTCGCTGAAGTCCACAACTTTATCCGCACGGCGCTGACCGGGCGGTTGGGCGAGGGGGGCGTGGGCGTTCGCATCCTTTACGGCGGCTCGGTCAAGCCATCCAATGCCGCCGAGTTGATGGCGGTGGAGAACGTCGACGGCGCGCTGGTGGGCGGCGCAAGCCTGACCGCAATGGACTTCCTGGGGATCGCCGCCGCCTATAAGTGAGGCTGAATCGCGCTCCGGCGCCCCGTCGCACTTTGCTTTTGGGGCGCCATCGTGTATCACGCGCCCCAACGGGGCCGCGCACACCTGCGGCGTATATTGGCGAGATTTATGGAAACCGTACTCATCGTCATTCACCTGATGGTCGTGACCGCGCTTGTGGCGGTCGTGCTGCTGCAACGCTCTGAGGGCGGCGCGCTTGGCATTGGCGGCGGCGGTGGCGGCTTCATGTCCGGTCGCGGGCAGGCCAATGCGCTCACCCGCGCGACCGCGATTCTCGGGGCTGTCTTCTTCTTCACCAGCATCACGTTGACGGTGCTCGCAAACATGAATCGGGCCCCGCGCTCGGTGTTTGATCAGGTTCAGCCGAACCAGCAGCAGCAGACCGTCCCGGGCCAGCCGCCCGCTGGCGGCACGTTGTTCGACCAGCTTCAGCGGCAGGAGCAGAGCGCGCCTGTTCCCGCGCCCGCTCAGGCGCCCGGCGCGCCGCAGCCGCGCCCGTAAAGGCGACACGGCAGACTTCCATCGGGGCCGGTTCGCCGGCCCTTTTCGTTTGGCGGGGCCGAATTGCGGGCGCTTGCGCGCGCCTGTGCACAATCCGCGATGGGGCGATATTTCGCTCCCCGAATCGGTTCCAAGGGAATAGGTGTTTTCTCCTATGGCGCGGTACGTATTCATCACCGGCGGCGTGGTTTCCTCGCTCGGCAAAGGGCTCGCTTCGGCGGCGCTCGGTTCACTCCTCCAGGCCCGTGGCTACACGGTTCGCCTGAGAAAACTCGACCCCT
Source organism: Beijerinckiaceae bacterium (assembly GCA_947498445.1). Lineage (GTDB taxonomy): Bacteria > Pseudomonadota > Alphaproteobacteria > Rhizobiales > Beijerinckiaceae > Terripilifer. The sequence continues at coordinate 2,614 of CANMLK010000180.1, read as the reverse complement.
ATCTCAACGTCGATCCGGGCACGATGAGCCCGTATCAGCACGGCGAGGTGTTCGTCACCGATGACGGCGCGGAGACCGATCTCGATCTCGGTCATTACGAGCGCTTCACGGGAACGTCGGCGCGTAAATCCGACAACATCACGACGGGCCGCATCTATCAGGAGATCATCGCCAAGGAGCGCCGGGGCGATTACCTCGGCGGCACCGTGCAGGTGATTCCCCACGTCACCAACCACATCAAGGAATTCGTGCTCTCGCAGAGCGAGGACGTTGATTTCGTCCTCGTGGAAATCGGCGGCACGGTGGGCGACATCGAGGGCCTGCCGTTCTTTGAAGCCATCCGCCAGATCGGCAACGATTTGCCGCGCGGCCGTTGCATCTACGTCCACCTGACGTTGCTGCCCTACATTCCGAGCGCAGGCGAATTGAAGACCAAGCCGACGCAGCATTCCGTAAAGGAGCTGCGCTCCATCGGCATCCAGCCCGACATTCTGCTCTGCCGCAGCGATCGGCCCATCCCCAAGGAAGAGCGCCGCAAGCTCGGCCTGTTCTGCAACGTGCGCGAGAGCGCCGTGATCGAGGCGCGCGACGTCGGGTCCATCTACGATGTGCCGCGCGCCTATCACGAGGCGGGGCTTGATCGCGAAGTGCTGTCGGCCTTCGGCATCGAGCCCGCGCCCCGGCCCGACATGGGCCGCTGGAACGCGGTGAGCGAGCGCATCCACAACCCCGAAGGCGAAGTCACCATTGCCATCGTGGGCAAGTACACGGGCCTCAAGGACGCCTACAAATCGCTCATCGAGGCGCTGGCCCATGGCGGCATCGCCAATCGTGTGAAGGTCAACCTCGAGTGGATCGAGTCCGAGGTCTTCGAGGCCGAAGACCCCACGCCGTATCTTGAAAACGTCCAGGGGATTCTGGTGCCCGGCGGCTTTGGCGAGCGCGGCTCGGAGGGCAAGATTCTGGCGGCCCGCTTCGCGCGCGAGCGCAAAGTGCCGTATTTCGGCATCTGCTTTGGCATGCAGATGGCCGTGGTCGAGGCCGCGCGCGCGCTGGCCGGGGTGGAACTGGCCTGCTCCACAGAATTTGGCCCCTGCGCCGATCCCGTCGTCGGCCTGATGACCGAATGGATGCGCGGCAACGAACTGGAAGTGCGCCGCGCAGGCGGCGACATGGGCGGCACAATGCGCCTCGGCGCGTTCAAGGCGCACCTGAAGGAAGGTTCGCGTATTGCCGGCATCTACGGCACAAGCGACATCGAGGAACGCCACCGCCACCGCTACGAGGTCAACACCGCCTACAAGGCCCGCCTCGAAGACAAGGGCCTCATCTTCGCCGGCATGTCCCCGGACGGCCTGCTGCCTGAGACGGTGGAGATCGCCGATCACCCGTGGTTCATCGGCGTGCAATATCACCCCGAGCTGAAGTCACGCCCCTTCGAGCCGCACCCGCTGTTTGCGAGCTTTATTGAAGCGGCGAAGGCGCAAAGCCGGTTGGTGTAACCCGTCATGCGCGGGCTTGACCCGCGCATCCAGGCGCTTGCGTGATCGTTAAGTTAAGCTGCGTTGTTGGATAGCCGGGTCAAGCCCGGCTATGACGCGTTTGGAATAGCGAAGCGGACCACTAACGTAATCAGATAAGCGCCCGCTATCCGCCGTCATCATCGCGAAGGCGAGGATCCACGACAAGTCATGGAATGCAGCGTTTGCCTGTCGTGGATGGCTCTGCCTTCGCAGACCATGACGGGGGAGAGTTTGCTGCTCCGCCTTCACCCATCTGCCATCACGAAGCCAGCTGCAACTCCGCCTGCACCTTGTCCCACGGCGCGGAAATTGAGCCGTCCTTGTTGCGCTTTATAAGTCCTGCGTCAGCCAGAAGAACAACATCCGTGTGGACGGACTTGTAATCGCGCGCCAGCGCCGTCGAGAGCGCGCGAATTGAACTGGGACCGCTGGCGCGCAGGGCGCGCAGCAATTCGAGCCGCTTCGGCGACATGACCGACACGAGACTCTCGAGCGTTACGAACGTGATGTGTTCGCCCATCGGCTTGGCGCCGCTCTTGGCCTCTTTCCAAGCAACGACAAAGCGCTTCGCCATATCGTCCATGCTTCCGACGTGGGCTGTGATGCGCTTGCTGGTCATGCCTCGTTCCTCATCTTGCGAACGTCCGTCATGAAATCGGCTATCAGCTTTTCTTCAGATACGAACGCGTAGGCTTCTTCCCGGTCCATGATGTGACGATGATCGCCCTTGCCGCGCTCGTTATCGTAGCCGATCAGACGCTTGCCGCCTTTCCCGTAGTAAAGCGAATACTTGAGTCCATGAGGCCGTTCGGAATCGCTTTTTGGCAGCCGCCAGATCGTAATTTCGACAATGCCGCCATCCGGCAAAACGCCCTTGTCACGATAGAATAGGGTTGCGCGAGCCATATGGCAATGGATGCCATATAAGCGTCAGCGAGGCAATATGGGGCAGACGGCAAAACGCCCGGCGTTTCCACCGGGCGCTTTGAGTGTGTAAGCGACCCCTCATCCGACTCTTGCTTCGCAAGAGCCACCTTCTCCCGCAAGGGGAGAAGGAATTGCACGCGATTATTGAGCTTCACTCATTATCG
>CANMLK010000179.1 GCA_947498445.1 Beijerinckiaceae bacterium | reverse complement strand
CAGCACATCGAAGCCAGCCTCCTGCATGTATTTTACAACGATTTCGTTCTGGATGGCTGAATAGCTGGCGCCGACGATCTTCTTGGCGCCAAGGGCGCGGAACGCCGAGACATGGTTTGAGCCCGCCGTGAAAAACTGCGCGTTGTAATTTTCGCTCCACGCGTCGAGCTGACGCCGTTCGCCATCAAAGCCCAGAAGCATGAAGGGCGGGGCGCCTGCGGGGTGAATCACCTGACAGCCGGCCTTCGCAAGCCGCACGATGTCGCGCTCGTAAAACGCGAGCGACTCGTGAAACTCCTCCACTTCGCCACGCTCGATGTCGAGGTAGAGCGTCACCACGCCGAGACCATCCGGCAAAAGGCGGATCACCTCTTCGGGCGCGCCGGGGCGCATGGTCGGCATGATCATCCCTGCGACGCCGCGCCAGCTTTCAAAGCTCATTGCAATCTCACTTGTTCATGATCTGCTTGAAGCGCTCGATCACGGCGGGCGGCGTGGACGCCATGCGCTTGATCAAATCTTGCACAGCCTCGCCGTCGATGGGGCTCACGTCGAGTTTGAGCTTTTCCGACTCCGCCAGAAACTCCGCGTCCTTATGCGCCTTCATGAAGGCTTCGCGGAGGATTTTGACACGATCGGCCGGTACAGCTGGCGGCGCAGCGAAGGGCAGGGCCATGAAGAAGGGCGCTTCCGCCAATTCGATGAGGGTACGATCCTCATCGCTCGTGGCAGCTTCGCGCGCGGTGGGCGTGTCTGGATAATCGGGGTGGCGGGTCGTTCTGCCGAACTGCACCAATGCAGCGATGCGCTTGCTTTCAATCAGATCGCGCTGGCCCGCGAGAATGGACGAGAGGCCCATGATCGTGCTGTCGAGTTCGCCCGTCTGCAGGGCGAGAATGATGGGCGCGGCGCCAGCATAACCTTTCACAATTCCCAGGTTGAGACCGAGTACATCACGGGCGATGTTGCCGAACGAAAGATTGCTGGAGCCCGGCCCGCCGGCGCCGAAGTTGACGCGCTTCTGGGATTTACGGACCTGCGCAAACGTGGTGTCGCCGAAGTCGGCGCGCACAAAAAGAAGATAGGCGTCGTCGGAATAGGAGCTTGAACTGCCCAGCCAGTTGAAGAGCGCTGGATCAAACTGCGGGCCCTGTTCGCCCAGCACCGCCATCTGCGGCGCGACGCGTCCCATGATGCCAATGGTTGTGCCGTCGCGCGGCGCGACGTTGTACAATTGATTGGCTTGCGTAAGTCCGCCGGCGCCCGGAATGTTGCGCGCCACCATCACTGGCGCGCCCGGAATGAATTTCACCATGTGACGCGCAACGAGGCGCGCATTGATGTCGTAAATGCCGCCGGGCGAATAGCCGACCGTCATCGACATGGTCTTCCCAGCGAAGAAGTCTGAGGTCTGCGCGATGCCGGGACAGGCCGCGAAAGAGAGAACGCCGCTGAGGGCGGCGAGTCCAAGCAATCTTCGCCTTGTCACGTCGAGTCCTCCATGCATGCCTGATGGGCCGCTGCCTTGCGTGCTGGCGACTGTGCCTCATGTGTCCGGTCGCATCAAGCGTGGCGCGCTGGCTTGATTCTCATGATCCGAGATGGTCAGATAAAGGGACGCGCGCGGCGTGCATCGCCTGCGCAATTTGTCATGCATTTTTGGGAGTGAAATATGCCATTCGGGTCATGGCGCGGCACGGCAGGCCTTGTGCGCCCCACTTATCGTCCCGGCGGCATGGAAGAGCTGATCAAGATGCTGCCGGACGGCGTGGGCATTATTCCGCTGTTCGCCGAGATTGAGCGCGGCACGCAGGACGAGTTCAAGGTTGCGCTTGAACGCTACGGACGCAAGGTCGCCAAGCTGGCCGAAATTGGCGTCGACGTCATCAATCCGTCCGGCGCTCCACCGTTCATGGTGCTGGGCTATGAGGGAGAGGCGGCCCTCATTCGGGAGTGGCGCAAGAACTACGGCAAGCCGGTCTTTACGTCCGGCACCACGCATGTCGACGCTTTGCGCGTGCTTGGCGCTCAACGGTTTGTTGGCTTCAGTTATTTTCCGGGTGAGATCAACAAGATTTACGGACGCTATTTCGAGGATGCCGGTTTCAACGTACTCGATATGGTGGGATTTGATGCGCCGTTCCAGAAAATTCAGGATTATTCCAGCCGCGTGATCTACGCGTGGATTCGTGAGGAGATGAGCAAGCATCCCAGCGCGCAAGCTATTTATATGCTTGGGCCGGGGTGGCGCACGCTCGACATTATCGACGCGCTTGAGCAAGACTGCGGCGTGCCGGTTGTTCATGCGGTGCCATCGCAGTGCTGGGATATCCAACGCCATTTGGGATTGAAGCAGAAAGTCCCCGGCTTTGGTCGCCTGCTGGCCGAGATGCTCTGACGGAGAGATGCAATGAAAAAGATTTTATGGGCGGCGTCTCTTTCGTTGGCGAGCGTCACGGGCGCTGCGGCGCAGAGCGATTTCTATCAGGGCAAGACGATCAACATCGTCGTGGGTTTTACGCCCGGCGGCACCTACGATCAGATGGCGCGGTTTTACGCGCGCCATCTTCCGCGCTTTTTGCCGGGCAAGCCGAACGTGATCGTGCAGAACATGCCGGGCGCTGGCAGCCTCATTGCAGCCACGCATATGTACAATGCGGCGCCGCGAGACGGCACGGCGCTGGGCGTTCTGGGTGGCGGCACGGTGTGGGAAGCTGCGCTTGGCAATCCGCGCGCCAAATATGATCCGCGCCAATTCAACTGGCTTGTCGGCAAGTCGCGCGACAACATCACGTGTCTGGTCTGGCACACCAGTCCCATCAAGACCATTCAGGACGTGATCGCGCGTGAAACAAGCGTCGGCGCCACGGGGCCAGGGTCGCGCACGCTCAGTTTTCCGCGCGCGCTCAATGAGCTGGTGGGGACGAAATTCAAGATTGTCTCGGGCTATCCTGGCGGCAACGAAATCACGCTCGCGCTGGAGAAGGGCGAGGTTGACGGCTATTGCGGGTGGGCGCTGGGCTCGCTCAAGCAGCGGGCGATGAACTGGTACACAGAGAAGAAGGTACGTTTTCTGGTTCAGTTTGCGCCGCAGAGCGATCCTGAACTCAAGGATGTGCCGCTCGCCGTCGATCTCGCCAAGACGGACGAGGCGCGGCAGATCATGGAATTTCTCACTTCGGACGCAACGCTTGCGTGGACCACGCTTACGACGCCTGGCGTGCCAGCTGAGCGTGTGGCGTTGCTGCGCACGGCTTTCGCGCAAATCCTGAAGGATAAGGACGCGCTTGCGGAAGCGGATCGCGAGAAGCTCGAGATTGACCCCGTGTCAGGCGAAGAATTGCAGTCGCTCGTCAACAAGCTTTACGCAACGCCTGCCGCGACGCTCGACGCCATCCGCCGTCTGAATGAAGGCAAGTAATTTGCGGCGCAGCCTTTGTCATGCTGCGCCGCATGGTTGCTTTAGTAGGCCTTCAGCACGTGCCGTGCGACCACGTTGCGCATGACTTCGCTGGCGCCTTCGGTGATGCGATAGCTGCGCTGCTGGCGCCACATGCGCTCGATGGGCATGTCTTTGGTCAAACCAATGCCGCCATGAATCTGCATGCATTCGTCGATCGCCTTGAAGGCCATCTCGTCGCAGTAATACTTGCAATGGTAAGCTTCGACGCGGGCTTCGTTGCCTTCGTCAATGAGCGATGCGGCGCGCCACACCAGCATGCGGCCGACTTCGAGGTTCATATACATGTCCGCGAGCTTCCACTGGATGCCTTGACGGTCTGCCAGCGGACGGCCAAACGTGACGCGCTGCTTGGCGTAGGATGTCGCCATTTCCAGCGCGCGTTCAGCCACGCCCAGCGCGCGCGCGCCGTGCTTCACGCGGCCTGCGCCGAGCCATTTCTGGGCCAGCGAGAATCCCTTGCCTTCGCCGCCAACGATGTTTGTGACGGGCACGCGCACGTTGTCGAGAATGATTTCCCACGGGCGGTCGCCCATCATCGTCTCATAGCGCGCGCCGAGCTTGACGCCGGGCGTGTTCATGTCGACGAGGAAGCAGGAGATGCCGCCGCGTGAGCCCAGCGAGCGGTCCGTTGCGGCCATCAATTGCATGAAATCGGCGTATCCGGCGCCCGAGATGAAGCGCTTGGTGCCGTTGATGACGTAATGGTCGCCTTCGCGCACAGCTGTGGTTCGCATGCCGCCGGGGTCGGAGCCAGCGTCGGGTTCGGTTTGTGCGAAGCAGGATTTTTTTTCGCCGCGCAGCACGGGCAACAGATATTTCTCGCGCAATTCGCCTTCGAGCGAATACAGGATCGAGCGCACTGTCGGGCCGGTGATCGAGTCTCCGCGCGCCGGGATGGCGACCGTGCGGCCCAGTTCCGCCCACACAACGGACTTGGCGAGTAGATCGAGGCCCGGTCCGCCGAATTCCTCGGGGACGTCCATCAACCACAGTCCGAGCTTGCTCATGCCGTCCTGGAATTTCTCCTGGTGTCCCGGCCGAAATTCGTCGCCGTCAACGCTTTCCATCTCCACCGGTATCATCTCGGCGTCAACGTAGCGGCGCAGGTTGTCCCGCAGCATCCGCAGTTCTTCAGGCAATACAAACGAAACCATCTTCATTTCCTCCAGGCGCTTGCGCGCAACGTCACAAAGGCGCGGCAGAGCAGGCCACCGTTGAACTGGTGTTGTCTGCTCCATCGGGGGATGAAAGCGCGCTCGTTGCATCGCGACTGCGAAGTCGCTCGCCCCGTTTCCTTGCCCGATGCGCCCGCCTCTCGCGAGCGGGTCGCCACTGTGCGCAAACATAGCGGCGCAACCTTTGCGTTGCAAATGACATGGGCGATTTCTTCTGCGGCAAGTGCGTATTGACGGGGCTGCAAGCGGCTGCGACATTTTAAGAGCGGACGACAAGTCTACGCAGGAGAGCCAAATGGGTATCGGGCGGATTCACTACCGATCAGGCGCGCGGATTTGCGCCCTGACCGCTCTACCGTTGCTCGGATTGAGCCTTCCCGCCGCCGCCCAGTCAGACGGCTATTACAAGGGCAAGCAGGTGCGCATGATCATCCCGTCTGGCGCGGGCGGCGGTTACGATACGTTTGCGCGCGTGCTCTCGATGCATTTGCGCAAGCATCTGCCCGGCAATCCAAACATCGTCGACCAGAACATGCCGGGCGCCAGTGGTATGCTGGCCACCAATTGGGCCGCGAGCATTGCGCCCAAGGACGGCACCGTCATCGTGGCGACGTACAATACGCTGCTGATCGAGCCTCTCTTTGGCAACAAGTCGGTACGCTACGATCCGCGCGATTTAGAGTGGGTTGGCAGCATGGGCAAGCAGCAGCAGATCTGCGTGACGTGGCATACCAGTCCCATCACATCGATCCAGCAGGCCAAGGAGCGCGAAATTGTTGTTGCCGCCACCGGTGCAACCGGAAACTCCGCCCAGATGCCGAAACAGCTCAATCAGCTTATCGGGACGAAGTTTCGCGTTGTTGCAGGCTATTCGACCACCGAGTCCCGGCTTTCGCTGGAGCGCGGGGAATCCGAGGGAATTTGTGGCCTGTCCTATTCAACGCTGAAGGCCGCGCAACCTGAGTGGATCGCCAACAAGCGGATCAACGTGCTTGTCCAGACGGGGGCCAGCCCACAACTGGGGCTGGAAAAAGTGCCGCTCCTGCGCGACCTCATCACAGACGTCAACGACAAGAAGGTGCTCGACACGCTGTCGTTTCCTGAAGAACTCGGGCGGCCTTTCCTGATGCCGCCGGGCACACCGAAGAACCTGGTGCAGATCGTGCGTCGCGCTTTTGACGCCACGATGAAAGATCCCGCCTTCCTCGCCGACGCCGAAAAGGCGCGCCTCGATCTTGATCCCGTCACCGGTGAGGAGGCGGAAGCGATGATCAAGGAAGCCTATTCGACGCCGAAGGCGATGATCGACCGCGCCGCAGAACTCAGCAGGTGATTGGAGATCTCACGCGACCTTGGGCAGGTCGCGTACCTCCTTGTATGTCGTGAGCGAGCCCAGGGCGGGAATAACGTCGTTGATTCCCGCCATCCGCAGGGCGCGCCAGAAGGCGGCCTGATTGCTCGTGATGACCGGTTTGCCGAGGTCTCTTTCCAGCGCTTCAATCACGTCGATGCTGCGGATGTTGGCGCAGCTGATGAAGTAAGCGTCCGCATCGTCACGGCGCATGGACATGGCTGTGTCGTACCAAAGCTCTGGCGGCGTCGCGCAATATTCATCGGTGCCCGAAAGGCCGACGGCCTTGTCCGCCACCAGCGTGTAGCCAGCCTCTTTCAGAAATTTTACTTTCTTGGCGTGATCGTCCGGCTTTGTCTCCGAGATGAAGACGAGCTTGTTGACGTTCAGCGTCGTCAGCGCGGACGTGATGGCCGATGCGGCGCTGAGCGCTGGCTTGCCGCTCACCTTTTCCATCTCGCGAAGCACAGCTCGCTCGGCCTCAACGCCGCCTGACATTGATGTGCCGGTGCATTGCAGAACGGTGACGTCCACCTGCGAGTCGGCCAGCAATTCGGTGGCGAGCAAGATGCGGGGAAGCAATTGGTCCAGCGGCGCCTTGTGGCGATTCGTCATGCCGATGCGCGTAATGTGAGGCTCAATATCGGCGGGCAAAAAGCGGCGCGCCTGCGGTTCGACCATCCGGTTTGAGGATGGAATGATGAGCCCGATGCGGGCCCGTGGACGAATGGGCTGATAGTTCATCGCCTCCCCCTTGTGTTTGTGTACATAGGCGCATTCTATCTATCTTTGTGCAGCGCGCCAGCCTGCCGCATCGCCACCCGAGAACCGAGAGAGCCTATGCCGATCAGCCGCGCGAACGGACTGGACATTTACTACGAGAAGGCCGGGCAGGGGCCGCCGCTGATGCTGATCCACGCGCTGCCGTTCAATCACAACCTCTGGCAGTATCAGGTGGCCAGCCTTTCGAGTCGGTTCACGACCTATGCGGTGGATTTGCGCGGCTGGGGTCGTTCGGCCAAGCCGCATACGCCGTTCACGCTGGGCGACATGGGCGCTGACGTCATGGGCGTTCTCAAGGACGAGGGCGTTGCGGGCCCGGTTGTTCTCATAGGGTGTAGCATTGGCTCGAAGATCGCGCTGAACCTTGCGTGCGAGCATGCCGAGAAAGTGTCCGCCGCCATCCTCATCGGCGGCAACAGCGGGCGGCCGGATTTTTCCAAGCGCATCGCCGATTATCGCGCACAGGCCAAAGCCGGGACGCTGGTCGATTATCATCGCGCCCACCTGCGCCACGGTGTGAGTACGCCATGGGCGGAGACAGAGCTGGGCGCTTTCATTATCGAGAGCTTTGTCGACCACTATGGCAAGCTCGATGCAGACTCTATTGCGCAGGTTTTTGGCGCGATGGAGGGGTCTGACCTGACGGATGCGCGGCGGACGTGCCGCGTGCCGGTGCTTGTCGTCAACGGTGAGTTTGACAGCGCTTTTGAGGGCGGGGCGGAAACGGCTGCCGATACGCCCGGCGCACAGCGCGCCATCATCGAGGGCGCGGGCCATTGTTGCTTCATCGAAAAGCCGGACGTTTTCGACGCGCTCACGCGCCGCTTTCTGAGCAAAAAGGGCCTTTGGCCGAAGGCCTGAAGATCAGGCGTTTTCGGGCACGCGGGCGGCGCGGCGCATAGGCGTGATGATTTCGTCGCGTATGGCGTGCAATTCGTCCATGAGCGGCGGGAATTTGAACAGTAGCAGTTCGATTCCCATCTCGCGGAAGATTTCGATCTGGTCGCGCACCTGAGCGGGCGTGCCGACACAGCCCGCCTTGGTTGCCGGGCCCACGCGCTTGAGCAGTTTGCGCACGTCCGCGTCTGAACCGTCGGGGGTGACGAGCCGCATCGCCCGCTCCATGGCCGCGTCGCGCGTAGGGCCAAAACACACGTAAGGGTTGAACGCGAATCGCACGGTGCGGCCGGTCTTGGCCATGCGCTCGCGCATGTCGTCGATGGAGTGCTGGAGGCTTTCCATCACCGTCTTCGTATCAGGGGCGTCCTTGTCGTAGTCGAGGAACCACCAGTCGCCGATCTTGGC
>CANMLK010000178.1 GCA_947498445.1 Beijerinckiaceae bacterium | reverse complement strand
GTGATCTTGTCGGCAAGCGCGTCGGCACCACGCAATATTCGTCTACAGCCGTTACGTTCATGCGCGGCATGCTGAAGGATGAATACGGGATCGACGCCAAGGATATGCACTGGTTCATGGGCGGGCTGACCAAGCCCACCGAGACGCCGCTGATCCCGCTCGATCTACCATCCGACATCAGGCTCGATTTTGTGCCTGAAGGCGACACGCTTGAGCGCATGATGATCGAGGGCCGCGTTGATGCGTTGCTGTCTATCTACATTCCCAAGCTGTTCGAGGATGGCTGGGAAGGCATCGAGCGTTTGTTTCCCGACTTCAAGGAAGTCGAGAAGGATTATTACAAGCGCACGCGGATTTTCCCGATCATGCACACGATTGCGTTGCGCGATGATGTGGTGCGCGAGCACCCGTGGGTGCGCCAAAGCCTGTATGACGCCTTCTGCGAGTCCCGCGATATTGCCCTTGAGGGCTTATGGGACACCGATGCGCTGCGCCTCGGGCTGCCGTGGCTCATTGACCACGTGGAAGAGGCCTGGCGCACGTTTGGCAAGGATTTCTGGGCTTATGGCATGGAGGCCAACCGGCCGACGCTGGAAGCGATTGGCCGTTATGTTCACGAGCAGCATTTCTCGCCGCGTGTGGTGAAGCCGGAAGAGATCTGGCCGGATTTGTGAAAGCGCCCCCTCATCCGACCTTGCTTCGCAAGGCCACCTTCTCCCGCAAGGGGAGAAGGACAGAAAGCGGTTAATGTTGAGGCTGAAACTGGCCCCTGAATCCTTCTCCCCTTGCGGGAGAAGGTGGCCCGCCGAAGGCGGGTCGGATGAGGGGTTATCCCTCAGCTCTTGGGTTCGGTGGTGATGTCCTGAAGCGTCCATGACATCTGGTCGATGTCGTTCTGCGACAGCTTGAACTCGAAACCGTGCATCTTTGGCGCGAGGTCGGCGGCTTCCTTCTTGGCAGCGTCGTTTGCGTCTGCGGTCGTGTCGACCTGGATGCGCACCCAACCTTCCTTCTGGTCGCCGACGCTCGTCACGGCTACGCGCAGACCGTCGTGGCTGGTCGAGATGTACTGGCGCGCGTCCGGCTTCACCTCGCCCTTGGGCGCGCGCACGTCCTGGAAGGAAATGGGATCGACCATGAAGGACAGGCGCAACACCTTGCCGCCATCGGGCGCGCGTCCTTCGGCCTCGGTGACCAGCTTGAGTTCCGAACCCTTCGGGTCGGAGGTCAGCAGATACTCGCCCTGTCCGCCGCCTTTCAGCTCGAGTTTTGCGAGCTTGTCGCGCGTGAAGTTGATGAGATTGATCTCAAACCACGCGGCGTGGGGCACGGGCACGCGCAGTTCGCCGCGCGTGAGATAGGTTTGCTGTTGGCCGGGGAAGCGCAGGTAGGTGCCGCCGCGTGCGCCGCCCACCGTGTTGTCTCGGTTGCCCACGAACACCGAGGCCAGCGCTGTTCCCTTGGAGTCGCGCATGACGACTTCGCGGCCAGCCTTGTCGCCGAGGCTCTTGCCGGGCTCGCCCAGACCGAGGTCAACAAAGCGGCTTGGGTCCGACGTCTTGCTTTCCTCGAAGGTGAGGGAGGATGCGCCACCCACCATGTCGCGGAACGATTCAGGACGTACGACATAGCCGGAGTCCTTGTCGAAAAAACCGTCGCCGCGGCGCTCGACCGTGAAGGTGCGGTCGTCGTCGCGGATGGCTATTGTGACGACATCGTTCGCGCGCGACAGGAGTTCGGGGAAGACCCGTTCGCCGCGCCTGTCGGATGCAATGTTTTGCGGCGAGGTCTGCACAGTCCACACGGTTGTCGCAACCGCAAGGAGAGTCGCAATACCCAGAGCGCCAAGTTGTTTCGCGTTCATGTCATCAACCTCTGGCGATCGAGTCGGAGTTCGGCGTTCTGCCGGGAGGAGTGCGTCGCGTCCGGCGCATTGCGAAGAAGAGCGCGATCAGACCGACGACAAGGGGCACGCCTGCGACGTTGATCGCAGTAAGCGTGCCTTTCAGCCGGTCTACATCGCTGCGCAGCGCGAATTGCGTCAGGCGCAATTCCTCACGGGTGGCGAGAAGTTCGCTCTTGAACTTTTCGATCGTCTCCATCTGCTCACGGGTGAGCACCTCGGTTGCGCCTTGCTTGCCGCGGCCAAGTTCCGTGAGCTGCTGCTCGGTCGTCTTGAGCTTCTCCTGCAGGGCCTGCTCCTTGGCGCGGAACCTGCGGTCGGCTTCCGTTTCCATGCGCTGGATACGCTCAAACGGGCGCCACGAGACGCCGCGTCCGCGCAGGTCGGCCAGCGCGGCGCCTCCCGTCATCTGCTCGATGGCGTTGATGACGAAATCGCCATTGTTCGCGAAGGCCTGGGCCACTTCCGAGCCCAGCACGTTGCGGCGCTGCACCCAGTTGCGGTCCATCAGCATGTCAGCGTCGCCGACGAGGATGACGTTGGCGGGCTTGGCGCTTTTGCCAAGGTGCGCGTCCTTGCTCTCGACGCCTTCCGGCTTGTCCTTGAACGCGCTGTCGAGGTTACCCGTCAGGCGTCCGCCGATCACTAGCGTGCGCGGCGCGCGCTCGATGGTGTTGAGCAGCGTACGCATGTCGGTCGTGCGGTCCTTGGTGGCGGACACCGGCAACAGGCCGCCTTCGGCCGAGGCCATTAGCAGCGGGCGGATGCTTACGCCGTCCTTGCTCGTGGTGAACATGCCAGCCGTCGTGACGACGACCGCGGAAAGCTGCGCGAGGATAGCCTCGTCCTTGCGCAGTCCCTCGTTGCGGATCGCGAGCCAGGGCAGGTTGATCATTGGCGTCGGGCGGCCGTTGACCGTGCGCTCTGTCTGCAAGGCGAAACCGGGATCGGCGACCGCCTGGTTTGTATCGAAGCCGACGCCCCACGCTTCAAAAAGTTTTGGCAGGGTGGAGGCGGGTTCTGGCGGCGGGGCGCCGCGTGGCCCCATCTGATTTTCGGCGTTCGGATCAACGAAGATCAGCGTCGCGCCGCCCGCGAGCGCCCATTGGTCGATGGTGTAGAGCGTCTTGTCGCCGATGTTCTGCGGATGAACAACCATCACGACGCGTGTGTTGTCCGGCAGTTTGTCAGCGTCCGCCGGCACAATAGTCACGTCGAAGAATTGCTTCATCTGCGTGAGCACTTGCTGCTCGCGTTGGCCCGTCTGCGGATTTCCGGTGAGGCCCAGCCCGTCGAACATGGCGACGACGGGTTTGCCGCGGCGACCGAGTTCGGAGACGAGGCGCGTCAGGTCATATTCCAGAAACGCTTCACGCTCGGGCGAGAATGAACCGATGACCGCCTTGCCATCCGTCGAGTTCGTGGCGGCGAGGCCAAAGAACATGCGGTCGCCTGATTGCGAACGGATGGGGCTGACGCCGAACGCGACGGCGCGATCTTCCTCTTCCGAATAGGGCTTGGGATCAATCGTCTCGATGATGATCTTGCCCTTGGAGCCGGCCACGTATGAATTCAGCATCGAGCGCAGGCGCTGCGAGAAAGCCGCCAGTTGCGGCGCTTCCTTTGTCAGGCCGGACGACATGAAGAAGCGGAAACGCACAGGCTCCTGAATGTCGCCAAGCAATTGCTTCGTGCCCTGGCTCAGCGAATAGAGGTTCTGCTGGGTCAGGTCGATGCGCGCCGAACGGAAGAGGTGCGAGCTGACGATGTTGATGCATCCGAAAAAGACAGCGGCCAGAATGGCGCCGATGATCACGATGCGTCCGGTGTGGAATCTGTTCTTGTTCATGATTGCCTCACGCCGCCTTGCGCGCGTCAAGCGCCTGGACGTTAAGCCAGAGCGCGAACACGATGAGTGAGATGAAGAACACCAGCGCGGGAACTTCGAGAACCCCGTCGGTGATGCGCTGGAAATGTCCGATGAACGACATTGATGCGATCGCCTGCACCACGATGTCGGGCGCCCACGGACGAACCGCCGCAAGCACGAGATCGAAGCCCGCCATCACGAAGACGAAGCCCGCGACTACCGCGCCAATGAAGGCGAGCACCTGGTTTTTGGTGAGCGCCGACACGCAGGCCGAGATCGCGAGAAACGAGCCCGCCATCAGCCACGAGCCGATGTAGCAGGCCAAAATCACACCATTGTCGGGCGAGCCAAGGTAATTGACCGTGATCCAGAGCGGCGCCGACAGCGCCAGCGCGAGGCCTGCGAAGGCCCACGCGGCGAGCCATTTGCCGACCACGAGTTGCCATGGCCGCACGGGTAGCGTCATCAGCAGCTCTATTGTGCCGGAGCGGCGCTCTTCCGCCCACAGCCGCATGCCAATCGCGGGCATCAGCACGAGATAAAGCCACGGATGCCAGAGGAAGAAGGCGTTCATGTCCGCCTGGCCGCGATCAAAGAAGTTCGCGACGAAGAACGTCATGCCTGCCGAAATGGCGAGAAAGACGACAAGAAACACCGTTGCGAGCGGCGTTGCGAAATAGCCGGCGAATTCACGTCGGAAGATCAAAAGAGTTTTGCTCATGGCTCAGGACCCTGCGGATTCGAGCGTGATGTGACGGAAGGCGTCTTCCAGCGGTGTTGTGCGCACCAGCTGCTGGATCGCCGGATCGCGGGGAGGGGCGCGCGCCAGAATTTCCGCCGGTGTGGCGTCGGCCATCAGTTTGCCGCGCGCGATGATGATGGCGCGGGTGCAGATCGCCTCGACTTCTTCGAGAATGTGGGTCGAAACGACGATGGCCTTGTTGGGCGCGAGTGTGCGGATGAGTTCGCGCATCTCATGCTTCTGGTTTGGATCGAGGCCGTCGGTCGGCTCATCCAGAATCAGCACGTCGGGATCATGAACCAGGGCCTGCGCGATGCCGACGCGGCGCTTGTAGCCCTTGGAGAGCGCCTCGATGCGGCGGCCCCAGACCTCGGCAAGATCGATTCTTTCGATGAGTTCGCCAAGGCGCTCCCGGGTGGTGGGCTTGGACAGGCCGCGCATTGCGGCCACAAATTCGAGAAAGGCGCCGACGGTCATGTCAGGATAAGCCGGCGCGCCTTCGGGCAGGTAGCCGAGGCTCTGACGGGCGCCGACGGGATCAAGCTGGCTGTCGTGGCCGGCGACGTAGGCAGACCCTTCGGTCGGCTCCAGAAAGCCGGCGATGACCCTCATCGCCGTTGATTTGCCTGCGCCATTGGGTCCCAGGAAGCCGACAACCTCGCCGCGTTCCACCTTGAACGAGATGCCGTCGACGGCGGTAAACGCCCCGAAACGTTTGACGAGGGCGCGCGTTTCGACGAGCACCATGCTTTGTTCTCCCCCTCGTTCGCCTCCGATGATCGGTTTGGCGGACTGCATTTGCGCGCAAGCAATAACGATGCGGACGCCGTGCGTCCAGTTACCGATGATTTAGATAAATTCAAGGGCTCGACCGAAGCAACCCTCCGGCGACCTATTGAGCGGCAAATTGCAGGGCTGCAAGCCGCGCCCGCTGCCTGTCTACCAGGCGTTCAAACATCCGGATCATAGGTTCTGGATCATCCCCGGCGCCTTTCTCGAGACTGCCGCGCACGTAATTTCGGATGAGCAGTTTTACGAGGGCGTCAAACTCTTCCTCAATGCGATCCACCTCTTCTGGCGTGCGCGCGATTTCCAGTCGGTCCAGCAGATTCGGCAATATGTGTTGCACGTCCGGCTTCTCCGGCTCTTGCCGTAATCCGGCCCAGCCGAGGAACCCGGTAATTGAGGACCCCACGATGCTCACCCCGAACAGCACGAACCAGATGTATTCGCTGTAGGTGTCAAGAAACCCGGTCACTTCGTCGTTCACAAAGGCCGTCGTGCCCGCGTGCGGCTGATAGCGGCGCTGCCTGTCCACCGGCGGCGCCTCGACGTTGAAAGCGGTGTTCTCCAGGCGGCGTATTCGCGTTGCAGCTTCGATCAGTGTGCGCGTGAGGTTTGTCGCAACCGAGTCGTCGAGGTGGGAGGTCGCCGTGATCTCGTGCGTGATCGCGATCGTTTCGATAGCGGTGGGCGGCAGCGGCGGTGAACCGCTGAACACGCCAGCTGGCAGTTGCGTGGCCTCAAGATCGCGATACCGGAAGGTGAGGGCGCCCGCGTTCGAGACGCCAATCACCGCAATTGGCGTCCCGCGCCCTTGCGTCACCTGCATCAGCACCTGACGCAGCCGCGCGTCGGGGAACCCAACAAACACAAGCGCATCGACCTCACCCGACGCAAGCGCGTCGGTCGTGCCCTGAAGCGCGATATCCTGCAGGCTGACTTCGCCAGCGTCCACGCCGTACTGCGCGAGCACGCGCTCGACAAGCGGACGACTGTCATCGGAATCGCCGCGCACCACACCAAGGCGCCGTGAGCGCAGATCGGCCCAATCCTTCACGACGCGATCCTGACGCGCGACAAGGAACACGTGGCGCTTCTGAACGACGACGATGGAGCGCGCCTCCGTCGAGGTCTGATCGTCGCTGCGCAAGAGCGCAAGCGCTACCTTGCCCGATTCAAGGGCCTTCGCGGCCGAAGGCGAATCGGTGGTGGTCACGATGTCCAGGCGAAAAGATTCCCTGTGTTCAACCAGCGAGCGCGCCAGCGACTGAAGAAACCGAATCTGCATGGAGCCTTCCGGGCCTGCCGCAATCTTGAGGGTTTTCGGCGCGGTCGCGATGTACCAGGCGGCGAGCCCCGCTGCAGTGAGCGCAAAGAGCAGCGCCATCCAGCGAAGTGCAATGTGCTTTTTCATGATCGCTCCAGCGCTGGTGTTCCAAAGCGCGTCAATTGCGGGACGCAGGACAGCGTGCGGCCAAAAACCCTTGATATAATCTTACAGCATCTGACGCGGGCCGTGTGGCTTAGTATGTCGTCGCCATGAAATGGCAATCAGGTCAGTATGATCAAACCGATTTGAGGCAAAGCCTTGGCTTGTTGGAAGGGCGCTCCGTCATCCCTTAGTCGCAGCCACGAATCGCTGGACGGCAGCCAATTGTGAGCGCACAATAATTCATCTTCCAGCCTTCGCGGGTTCGCTCGTGAAAACACAAAAAGGCAGGACGAAGGGGGGCGAGCAGCTTACGGGCGCTTTTTCACAGACCACCAGTTTCGGGCGGAGGTTTTGGCGAACGCGGCTTCTTTCGCCGCGTTAACCCCAGGCCGATTGCGCCGCTCGCGCCGCGCTCCATGGTTTGCTCTGTTCCTCCCGCGCCGTTGGCGCCGCCTCGCCGGGTCAGAAATGGCCCGGCGTCTTTTTATTGGCCAAAGTCCAATATGCGGCGCCAGCGCCTTCTCAAGCCGCAACAGCGCTTGGCTCGCGGACGCGTCGTCCCAATCCCTGTTGCGCGCGTGCAAAAGCCACACTATTGCCCATTGACGCGAGGCGGTAAGCCGGGCGCAATGGTCGCGGTTTGGAGGGTGAGGCATGGCCTACAGACGGCAGGACGCAAAGGACTGGGCCCGCGAGAATATGCGCGGCGTCTGGGCGGCTGCGCTCACGCCCTTCCGTGCGGATGCGTCCATCGATGAGGCGGGCCTGCGCTCCAATCTGCGCCACTGGTTCAACGATCTTGGGGTCGACGGCGTCTTCATCGCGGGCAAGCAGGGCGAATTCTTCGCGCTGTCGCTGGATGAGCGTAAACTGCTCTTTCGCATCGCGCTGGAAGAGAGCCAGCGCGCGGGGACGAAAGCAATCATGTCCTGTTCGGACCAGAACATGGACATCGTCATCGAGCTGGCAAAATATGCCGAGGCGATTGGCGCTGAAAGCATCGTCGTTCACGCGCCGGTGCTGCATTTCCTCAAGGCGCATGACGAAACCATCTACGAATATTACAAATATATCAGCGAGCAGGTGAACCTTGGCATCGCGCTATGGAGCCATCCTGATTCCGGCTACCTGCTGAGTCCGGAATTGTGCGCGCGGCTGGCCGATATTCCCAACGTGGTCGCGATCAAGTATTCCGTGCCGCGCGAGATGTATTCCAAGTTGACGCGCCTTGCGGGCGATCGCCTCATCGTATCTACCGCCTCGGAAGAGGAATGGTTCGACAACGTGGTGGAGTTGGGCTGGAAGCTTTATCTGTGCTCGTCGCCGCCGTATCTGTTGCAGACAAAGACCGACCGCCGTATGCGCAACTATACGGATCTGGCCTTTGCCGGCCGCATTGATGAGGC
>CANMLK010000177.1 GCA_947498445.1 Beijerinckiaceae bacterium | reverse complement strand
CACTTTGTAAAATAGGCGGCTGCCGGGCAGGTCGCGGCCATCCCGAGCGCCTGCGCAACATGACCAGCATATTGTTGCTTGATTGAAATGATGAGCATCCCAAAGCCCGACGCTGCTGCTGGAGGCGTGAATACACCGCGGACGCCAGGCAGGCCCATGCGATTCAAATCGTCCAGAACGCGTGCAGACCGCGCGATCGCGTAATAGATGCCCTGTTCGCATGACGGGTAACGCGCCATCAGTGCGGCGGTGATAATGGGCTTGTTTCTGAAATGAAGCGCTTTGACTTCGATCACAGGCTGCGGCGATCGTGGGCTCCCGTAATACCCGGTAAATTCGCCGAGCGGGCCTTCATCAGCCATTTCGCCGGGCCGTAGAACTCCCTCAATGACGATCTCCGCCCGGGCCGGAATTGGGATGCTTCCGAAGGCTCCCTTCGTGAGTTCAACGGGGCGACCCATGAGCGCCCCGGCGGCGTCGATTTCGGAATCGTTGGGGCCATAAACAATTGACGCCGCCATGAAGAGGGCGGGATCAATGCCGTAGGCCGCCACCACTTCGCATGGCTTGCCTTGCGCCCACCACGCTTCGCGATCAAGTTTGCCGTGCTTGCCCGGAGAGCAATAAAGCCCCACGCGATTGCGGGTATGAAGCATCTGCCGGTAAACGCCGGCATTGATCCGCCCGCTGCGCGGGTCTGCCGTAAACGTGACGTCACCGGTGCCGATGTATCGGCCGCCGTCCTCCGGCCAAAATTTGGGAATTGGCAGGAGGGTGAGATCGATGTCGTCGCCCAGGAGCACGTTCTCGTTCACCGGCGCAGATTGTTGTGGCACAAACACGGGCGCTACTTTGGAGCTCATCAGTTTTCGAGTTTCGTCTATGAGCGCCGAAATTGACATCGCAGGATCCAGGCCCAGGGTGAGCGCATATCGCTCCTTGCTATTCCCGAGCATGTTTGTAAGTACGCGAGCGCCCAGAGGATTGTCGGGCAAATTCTCAAAGAGGATTGCCGGGGCGGTTTCGTCCTGCGTTCGCATGTAAGTGATCGCAGACAATTCTTCATTGGGATCAACGGCCGCCGAGATCCGGTGGACGTTGCCGTGGCGCTCGGCAAGTTCGATCCATTCCCTCAGGTCACGCCATGCGGCAGGGGTTCTGCTCTCGCTGCTCCTCAGGGGCGGCGGAATATCTTTGTATGATTCATCCATCTCGACCCCTCGCTCATTCACCCATTCGTGGGCACACGTCATTCAAGCAGCCCTTGCCCAAGTTGGCAATTTGGCTGCAGCGGCGACATCGCCTTGCGCGATCTTGGCAACAAGTCTCAAACATGCGCCCCTTTCGCCGCCTTGTCGGAACTTTGATCCAATAATCTGATCTTAGATTATGATCGGTGGCGCCCTAGACTACAACGTTGCAAGATTGCTGTCGTGCGCAGGGTGGGATCATGTTACGCGCCTATGCCTCAAGAGGGACCATCGAAGGATGAATGACAAGCCCTTGATTGCCTACGTGGCAGGACCGAACGCGACTATACACTTCTCCCCGGCGCTCGTGACGTCGAACAAGGCGCGGGCCAAGCATGGATTGCCTCCGCTGGAGAACATCCATGGTGAAGGCGTGCGGTTCGATATGCTGCGACCGCAACGACTTGCGGCGCCAGCGAAAGTCTACATCGAGCAGTTCACCGGCCATCCGATGGAGCGCGATAGCGCCGAGCTTTATGCAGCGCCGGACGGATATCTCGACAAGGCTGGAAAATTCAGCAAGACCCGCGTCAACCATGATGACACTCCGGTCTACGAAGCAGAGCTTCATCCCGATGACGGCCTCTACATGCTGCCCTATATGGCGATGCGGAACGATGGGGCCCCATGGAACGGCGAGATCTCTACTCCTTCGCCAGCGCCTGTTCGCCAATCATTTTATCCGGATGGATCGCGCATTGTCGAAGAGATCAACCGTTTCGAAGTGACGGATGATGGACTGGGGAATGCGCTTTCGAGAGCAGCTCATTTCGATTTCTACAGGTCTGCGCCCTCGGCCGGATACACGTCTGCCGGCGCCGACGCGACCGATGCGCCCGAGAAGCTCGGCGTCGATTTTTTCCCCTACCGGCCCGCAAGCGTAGCACGGCACCCGCCACGTTCGACCATTGCGGCAATCACCAATGTTGTTCAGCATTTGGCGAACTCTGGCCGCTACGCCGGGATATTGTGGACGCAGGGTAGCCCGCGCATTGAAGAAACGATCTACTGGCTGAACCTTCTGATCGACACGCAGATCCCTATAGTTGGATGCGCTGCGCAACGGGGCCATCGACAGCTGGGAGACGACGGCGCAAAGAACATAGTTGACTGCGTGGACTATATCGCCTCGCGAGTATGGGCGGACGCAGATGGCGCCAACCGGATGGGCGCTGTCCTGATCCAGGAGCAACAGATATTCGCCGCGCGGGACGTGCAAAAAGGTGACGCGCGACCCGGCGGGTATGTGACGACTGGAGGCCACGGCGGAATTGTAGGAGGCGTCGGGTTTGGCGGATCGCCACGAATTACCTACGTCCCAACCTCTCGTCACACAAAGAACTCGGCGCTTAACCTCTCGCGCATCCCGAATATCGTCGATGGCGTCGCGGCGGACGCTGGCCGAGTTCCGGTTATCGTGAAAGACGAGGCAGGCGCCCTTTTGCTGAACGCAATTCCGCGCGTAACAATTATCAAGGATGGCAACTTCGTTGGTGAAGATGACGATTATACAGGCGAGCAGGATAAATTGATCGAGTGGATGGTCAGCGATCATCTCGCGCGCAGTCCACTCTCGGGCTTTGTGGTAGAGGGGCTTTCGCCCTACGGCACACCGTCCACACTGGCGCGCCACAAAGCTTTGGAACGGGCGGTTCTCCATGGAATACCGGTCGTGTGTGTCGGCCGCGGCAATAATGAGGGTTTCACGCCGCCGACCAACCTCTTTATCGGCGGCCGAAATCTGACTAGCACAAAAGCTCGCCTGCTTTTGATGGCGTCGCTTTTGCGCCTTGGATCTCTGCCTCCCGCGCAGTTGCCGCTGCAACCCACGGATGAAGAGTTCACGGCAACTCGCAGCGCGCTCTCCGCGTTTCAGGAACTATTCGATACGCATTGAGCAGGCCATTGTCAGCGAACAATCGCCTTCGCGTCTGAAATAACCTTGGCGGGCGTCGCATATATCGCGGCGACCAATTTCTCGGCCTCGGCGCCGGATACCACGTTTATCGGCAGCTTCATCTTTGCAGCTTCTTGCAAAAGGCGAGGATCCTTTGCCGCGCCTTCAAAGCCGGTTTGCAATATAGCCGTAACCTGCGCAGATGTGTCTGCGCTCACAATAAAGGGACGGCCAAGCGCTGATGGGCCGATCAAAAGATTGACGAGCTGCTTCTCTTGTTCGCTCGACGCCACGTCCCCGATAAACGGAACCCCAGACGGAAGGCCGGCCACCGGCGTCGTTGAGAAACTGACCAGCGGCGTGATGCTCCCATTCTCTAGCCAATCAGGCGGAATGCTGCTCCACGCCCCGCACCCGCCATCAAGCTCGCCGCGTTCGATCGCGATTCTTTCGTCAGCGCTGCCTGGATAACCTGTAACGACATGCGTTGGAGTTCGAGCGACGTTCTTCAGCAGCATTCCGTTGACATGGTTGGATGAGCCGACAGCGGGAGCCCCGATGTTAAATCTTGTCCGCTTGCGCAAGTCGTCGAGCGTCTTGATCCCGCTTGCCGCCCACGAGAAGCAGACCGCCGGCACGGAGGCCAGACTGCCGACCCACTTGTAGTCTGTCAGCTTGGTGCGGACCTGCTCGGGATTAAACTGGGACTCGGTGATCAGCCCATAGTTGAAAGTCACCATGGACATTGTGCCGGGCGCGGATGGCGCAGCCAAGGACTGCACCGCCTTGAGACTGCCGCTTCCCGGCATGTTCTGCACGGTGACTTTCGGGTCTCCCGGGATATGGTTTCCTATATGCCGGCCAAGCAGTCGGGCGTACGTGTCGGTTCCGCCCCCGGGCGAAAATCCGACGACGATATTCACGGCTGTCAGAGCTGACTGTGCTTGTGCAGAACCGGTCAGGGCGACGATACCCAGTACAACGACCACTCGTATGTTCATATAGCGCTCCTTCCGTTGTGCGAAGACGTCGCACCCGTCGTGACTAGGCTTGTTGAAGCTTCGACCTGAAAAGTGCGAAAGTTCGCGCGTCGGCCTGTTTTGTGATTTGGGCGTTATACGTGTCCGGCCGACGATGATTTGCGAAAGCGTGGACAGCATCATCGTAAGGATACACGACGGCATGCTGATTGTTTTTAACTGCACCGATGATCTTTTCCATCACAGGCGGCGGTGTGCGGTGATCGAGTCTCCCGAGATGCAACATCGTGGGACGGGAGATCCGCGCCCCATCGTCAAGAAAGCTGTCGATGCGTGTCCCGTAATATCCGACGGCCGCGTCGGCGTCCGTCCGAGAGCCGGCGAGATAGCCCATTGTGCCGCCCAGACAAAAGCCAACGACCCCAACTTTGCCACTGCATTCAGGACGGGCGCGCAGAGTGGAAATGGCGGCCTGCATATCAGCAACGCCCGTCTCATAATCGAAACGCTCGTGAAACGACTTGGCCTGAGCGAAATCTTCCTTGGTGTAAGCGAGATTTACGTGCCTTTGCATTCGCCAGAAAATATCGACTGCAAGCACCGCGAACCCCTCCTGCGCGTAGCGTTCGGCCATTTCGCGGAGACCCTCATTAACGCCGAAAATTTCCGGGATCATGACTATTCCCGGCAAGGACTTTTCACTGAATGTGTATAGCCAGCCATCGAACGTGTTGTCGCCGACTGGAATTTGAATCAGACTGACCATGTTTTCCCCGTTAGTATTCAATCAGCGCAAAGAAATAATCAGTTGATGCGCATTCCGGTTTCCCTAATCACATCCATCCAAAGGGACTTGTCAGACTCAATGCGCTTGCGAGCTTCTTCACTCGTCGATGCGACGACCCTGATATCCTGCTTTGCGAAAGCGGCTTTCATATTGGGGTTGTTGAGTTCGATACGCACGGCTCGTTCGAGCACGGCGATGATGCTGTCCGGCGTTTGTCCCTGAGCAAGAAGGATGAAATCGTTTTCAAGGCGAAAGCCAGGGAAACCTGACTCAGCAACGGTGGGTACCTCTGGCAGGATGGCCGACCTGCTCACCGAGGAAATCGCCAGCGCCTTGAGCGTTCCAGCCGTGACGTGAGGAGCAAGGCCGACTGTTGCGCCAAACGCCACCTTAAACTGCCCCGTTAGGAGATCATTGACGAGTGGCGCACTTCCTCCATAGGGGACAGGCGTGGTCTTGAAACCTGCCTTCAACCTGAAATACTCCATCACGAGATGCGCCGGGGAGCCGTTGCCGGAATGACCATAAGCAATAGGCTCATTTTTCCGCGCCCACACGACAAATTCATCTAATGTCTGCACCGGCGTCGACGGATGCACGACAAGAAGTTGCGTCGCCGACGTCACTATGGAGATGGGTTTCAGATCGAATTGCAATCCGGAATATAAGCTTGGATTGACCGTCAGGGTGTTACCAAGCGTTAGTAGGAGGTTATGACCATCCGACGGCGTCTTGCTCACATAGCTTGCACCTATGTTGCCGCCTGCTCCTCCCCTATTCTCAACAATCACGGGTTGCCCCAGCCGTGGGCTAAGACGTTCGGAGATCGTTCTGGCTACAATATCGAGAGGACCACCGGGCGCCGCCGGCACAGTCAAGCGTATCGGTTGCGTCGGAAACGTTTGCGCAACGACATCGTGTGGCGTGCCCGAGAACATCAGAACTGACGCCAGTAATCCAATTATCCTCTTCATATTTGCCCCCTGAGGTTCACATGATTTCGGTGGGTCATTTGCTATACATCATCTGCTTCGCTAAACGCCAAGTCGACGAAACTACACATTGCAGTGCAGTCGGGTTCAAGAATCGCGTCAAGAATCGAGAAATGACCCGCGCCCGCGACCGTGAATTCACGAACCGTTGTTCCATAGTCCCTTAGCCTCGCCGCCATATCTTTGGATTGCGCCTGAAACTCGGCTGTCTCCAATTGGGCGGCAGCGATAATAACGGGAGCCCTTGTATGGAAATCATGATGAAATAGCGGTGAGTTGCGGAGTGCGGACACGTTGTCGAGTTTGAGAATTGAATTGACTGAAAGGTTTGGCGCCTGCCGAAGGTCGTATAGACCGCTGAGTAGAAACGATCCGACGATTTTCGATTGCCAGTTTGCGGGTTCTGATTTTGTATTTTGCAAGAGCGCCATCGCAGCTAGATGGGCGCCGGTCGCGTGGCCAAACAACAGGAGGCGTTCCGGGGCGATACCAACTTCAACACCGTTAATTGCGACCCAGTCGAGAAGTTCGCGCACTTCGTCGACGATGGTGTCGATTGTTACGGTCGGGCACAAATCGAAATTGGCGACAACGGCAGCGAGTCCCCGCGATCTGAGAAAGCCGCCTATGAAATTCAACGCAGCCTTGTCCGATATTCGCCAGAATCCTCCATGAAGAACTACGCAACATGGTGATTGAGCATGTGGACCGGGGAACAGGTCGAGTGTTTGCAGCGGCCCATCCCCGTAGCGTACGTCCAAGTTGGCCTTCCAGTGACGAGTCGATTCAACCCCTTGATGATGATGACGCTCAAGTGTCTCCTCACGGTCCGCGTGCCATTTCGCCGGACTGAATTCGAGTTCCAGACGCGCTGGCGTATAAATGCGAGACTGCTCGCTACTAAGCCGGCTTGTGGTCGTCATGAGCACGATCCTTTCGCGACGTGCGGCCGATCGGGGTTCCCTTCGTTGTCGGGTGCAGCATCGTTGGCGAGCGCTAGCAGATGATGGCGCGTTACTTCAGCAAGTGCACGCGCCGAACCGGTGAGTGGCTCCCCACGGCGCGTGAGGATGCCTATCCTTCTTGCGATAGGCGGTCCGGTGATTGTTAGGTTGGCGGACTCAAAAGCCGCCTGCGTGCGCATATCGAGCACGGCGGTGTCGAGGTCCAGAATCGCCCGACGTATTCGCGCAAGAAAGCCGCGGCCATTTTCGGTAAGCTGCCAATCTCGGGTTGTGCTGCGCAAAAGCACGACGCCCAACTCGTTCTCGAGATCACGAATTTGTCCGTTTAGCGCAGGCTGTGAGATTGATAGCGCCTCCGTAGACTTGCGAAAGCTGCCAATATCCGCGACAGCCACGAAACTTCGCAACCCGCGTAGTGACGTGAACGAACTACCCGCCATGCGAGGCCTCAATGAACGCTGGCTCGAATGCGTTCCCAGCGCGATGCACTTGAACTACATGAGGCGCGCCAAAATGAACTGGGAATAGCAGGGACTTTTCGTCCGAACATCGATGCAGGAGCTTGAAACGAACATCCTGCGCCCGACCGGGGTCTTCGTCGGCCATGTGATTCCAGTGCGGCGCGTAAACCTGGATCGCATGATGAATTGCGTCGCCGCAAAATAGCGCCTGTCGCCCTGACGACGACAAGACAAATGTCGAATGTCCAGGCGAGTGCCCGGGCGAAGCTTCGACCGCGAGATCATCGAAAGTATAGCCCGCATCAACCAGCACAGCCTGACCGGCCGTAATCACGGGGAGGACGCTGTCAACAAACACGGCGCTGCGCGGGTCTTTGCCCATCGCCGGGTTCGTTCTCGGATCCCAATAGGCGGCTTCAATACGTGAGAAGATATACTTCGCCCGCGGGAACGTTGGCGTCCATCGTCCGTCCTGCAGCAATGTATTCCAGCCCGCGTGATCTGCGTGAAGATGCGTGCAGCAAACAAAATCGATTTCTTCAGGCGTCACGCCAGCGGCAGAAAGGCGGTCAAGATACTTTGTATTGAGTTGATGAAAGCGGGGCGTCCATAGACGGTCTTTGTGATTTCCCGCGCAGCAATCTACCAAAATATTGTGGCGTGGCGTTCGGATCAGCCATGAATGTACGCTCGTAATGAAGCGGTCAGTCTCTGGTAGGTAGTGGTTGGGAACAAGCCAATCCAGGTGCTTGTCCAATACGGTCCTTTCAAGCGTGGGGAAATAGACCTCAACGGGCACATTGGCAGGTCCT
>CANMLK010000176.1 GCA_947498445.1 Beijerinckiaceae bacterium | reverse complement strand
CGGTGAGGCCCCCCACCCCCTCCCTCCGTCGCATTCAGCCCCCGTCCCTCCCGTGCTAGACAGGGGCCAGACAAACCGCCCTCGAAAGCGCCGCCCCCATGAAAGACATTCTCGAAGCCCTGGAAGACCGCCGCGCCGATGCTCGCCTTGGCGGCGGGCAGGTTCGTATCGACGCGCAGCACAAGCGCGGCAAGCTGACGGCGCGCGAGCGGGTGGAGTTACTGCTCGATCACGGGAGTTTTGAGGAATACGACATGTTTGTGCAGCACCGCTGCACCGATTTCGGCATGGAGAAGGGCGACAAAATCCCCGGCGACGGCGTCGTCACCGGCTGGGGCACGGTGAACGGGCGCGTTGTCTATGTGTTCGCCAAGGATTTTACGGTGTTCGGCGGCTCGCTGTCGGAAACCCACGCGCAGAAGATCACCAAAATTCAGGACATGGCGCTGCGCAACCGCGCGCCCATCATCGGCCTGTTCGATGCGGGCGGCGCGCGCATTCAGGAGGGCGTGGCGGCGCTGGGCGGTTATGGCGAAGTTTTCCAGCGCAACGTGCTGTCCTCGGGCGTCATTCCGCAGATTTCGCTCATCATGGGCCCGTGCGCGGGCGGCGATGTGTATTCGCCCGCGATGACGGACTTCATCTTCATGGTGCGCGACACCAGCTACATGTTCGTCACCGGCCCCGATGTCGTGAAGACCGTGACGAACGAGACGGTGACCTCGGAAGAGCTGGGCGGCGCGTCGGTTCACACGACAAAGTCTTCCGTGGCCGACGGCGCGTTCGACAACGATGTGGAAGCGTTGCTGCAGATGCGGCGCTTCATTGATTTTCTGCCCGCCTCAAATCGCGACGATGTGCCTGAATGGCCGACGTTCGATGTGTCCGACCGTCTCGACATGTCGCTGGATACGCTGATCCCCGACAATCCGAACAAGCCCTATGACATGAAAGAACTGATCGTGAAGATCGCCGATGAGGGCGATTTCTTCGAGGTTCAGCAGGCGCACGCCAAGAACATCATCACCGGCTTTGGCCGCATCGACGGGCGCACAATTGGCTTTGTCGCCAATCAGCCGATGGTGCTGGCCGGCGTGCTCGATAGCGACGCATCGCGCAAGGCGGCGCGATTTGTGCGCTTCTGCGATTGCTTCGGCATTCCCATTGTCACCTTCGTCGATGTGCCGGGCTTTTTGCCTGGCACGGCGCAGGAATATGGCGGCCTCATCAAGCACGGCGCGAAGCTTCTGTTCGCCTATGCGGAGGCCACCGTGCCCAAGGTCACCATTATCACGCGCAAGGCGTTTGGCGGCGCGTATGACGTGATGGCGTCAAAGCATCTGCGCGGCGATGTGAACTACGCATGGCCCACGGCGCAGATCGCGGTAATGGGCGCAAAGGGCGCTGTGGAGATCATCTTCCGCGCCGATATTGGCGATGCAGAGAAGATCGTTGCGCGCACTGCGGAATACGAAGAACGCTTCCTGTCGCCGTTCGTCGCGGCGGAGCGCGGATACATTGACGATGTGATCCGTCCGCACTCCACCCGCCGCCGGATTGCGCGGGCGCTGGCCATGCTGCGGCACAAGGAATTAGAAAATCCGTGGAAAAAACACGACAACATTCCTTTGTAGAAACGGGCGATGCGGGTGCCTGGTCGCGATCCACCACGTAGAAAAGGCGCGAGCTGAACCTGCGCCTTTTCGTTGAGGCGCCACAGGAATCGGGGGCGGAGCGGGTCGGCCCTCACGTTGCGTTAACCGCGCCCCTTACGAAGACTGAAACCATCAAGTTTCGCAGCTGTTTAACCGTGCCTACCATTGTCCCTATCCGATTCAGATTCTGGAAAGGAGCCCCGGTCAATTCTCTCGTCATCAGGGCGCAAGAGCGTCAAGGAGAGACGGACATGACAAACGTTCAAAACTCGACCAGCCACCTCAACGAAGGCCAGGCGCTCATCGATTCCATCAAGTCAGGCGACAAAATCGGCGGCGCCGAGTTGAGCCAGCTGCGCGATTACTTCACGGCCGTTGCGCCGATTACGCGGACCGAGGCCGAGGCGCTCTTTGACCTTGATCGCTCCGTCTCCGACAAGCACGAAGAGTGGACCTCCTTCTTCGTCGAAACGGTCACCGACTACATTGTCTGGCAGAGCCGCCCCACGGGCATCCTGAACGGCGCCCAGAGCGAATGGCTGCTGGCGCAGGCCGACACGGGCCGCACGCTCAATGGCTTCGCAATCCTCGTAAACGTGCTTGCCGAAGCCGACCGCGTTCCCTCCTGGCTGCCCGCAGCCGTGCATGGCCGCGCCGCCGCATGGCCGGCCGTCGCGTTCGCCCTTCACCAGTCCCGCTCTGTCGCGGCCTGACGCACCAGCGATCACCTCACACCTGAGAGTTCCCCACATGCAGGCCCCTGCAACCGGCGCGCTTTGCGCCACGATTGCCCACTCGCGCCGCATCCATGTCGGCGATGTCCTCGCCCTCCGGCACTCGCTGCTGGGCAGCAGACGCCCGAGCCACCACGACGCGGCAAGCATCGCGGGGCTCGCTGCACAAAACTTCCCGGCCTGTGAGCAGTGGCGCGAATTCTTCATCGAGACAATCTCGGATTATCTGATCGACCGCGCAACTCCACGGGGCGACCTGACGGAAGAGAACGCTGAATGGCTGATTGCCCGCTTTGAAGACGGGCTCGACGAGTCGCTCGCGTTTGAACTCGCCGCCGCCATGGTGCAGCGCGCCGCCAATTGCCCCTCATCGCTGATGCGTTACGTGCTTGAGCGCCTCAACGACCTCTCGGCGCGCGTGCAAAAAGGCATGGCGGTCGAGAATGAAAAGGCAGCGCTTGACGCAGCTCGTCTTGCGCTGCGCGCCGCAGGCCTGGCTGGCCGACTTTACGTGCCGCGCGATTCGCCGGCCATCGTCGAAGAGGTGGCCGCGTAACACTTCTTCCCGTCTGGCTCGCCCTTTGGCGTATGGACGGGCCCTGCCCCCCACAATAAGACTTGAACCGAGACCGAGCGGCGCCCAGTACGCCGTTCCTGCTTGGGGATCGTCGGGGCGCACATGTTCAAAAAAATCCTGATCGCCAATCGGGGCGAAATTGCCTGCCGCATTATCAAGACGGCGCGCCGCATGGGCATCGCCACGGTTGCGGTTTATTCGGATGCAGATAAAGACGCGCTGCATGTGGAAATGGCGGACGAAGCAATCCACATTGGCCCGCCCGCCGCCACGGACTCCTATCTCGTCATCGACAAGATTATCGCGGCCTGCAAGCAGACCGGGGCCGAGGCGGTTCACCCCGGCTATGGTTTCCTTTCCGAGCGCGAGGCCTTTGCCAATGCGCTGAAGGAAAACGGCATCGTCTTCATCGGCCCAAACCCCAGGGCCATCGCAGCCATGGGCGACAAGATCGAATCCAAGAAGTTCGCGAACGCGGCGAAAGTCACGACGGTGCCGGGTTTTCTTGGCGTCATCGAGAACGCTGATCATGCTGTGCAGATCTCGGACGAGATTGGTTATCCCGTGATGATCAAGGCCTCGGCGGGCGGCGGCGGCAAGGGCATGCGCATCGCCTATTCGCGTGATGAGGTCGCTGAGGGCTTCGACCGCGCAAAGTCCGAGGCGAAGTCGTCGTTCGGCGACGACCGCGTTTTCGTTGAAAAGTTTATCGTCAATCCGCGCCACATCGAAATTCAGGTGCTTGGCGACAAGCACGGCAACGTCATCTATCTGGGCGAGCGCGAATGTTCGATCCAGCGCCGCAACCAAAAAGTCATCGAGGAAGCGCCATCGCCGCTGCTTGATGAAGAAACCCGTCGCCGCATGGGCGAGCAGGCCGTCGCGCTGGCCAAGGCGGTTGATTATGATTCCGCTGGCACGGTGGAATTTGTCGCAGGACAGGACAAGAGCTTCTTCTTTCTTGAGATGAATACGCGACTGCAAGTGGAGCATCCGGTCACGGAGCTTATCACCGGCGTCGATCTCGTTGAGCAGATGATCCGCGTTGCGGCGGGTGAGCCTCTCACCATCAAGCAGAGCGACGTGCATCTGCGCGGCTGGGCGGTGGAAAGCCGCATCTATGCAGAAGATCCGACGCGCAACTTCCTGCCGTCTACCGGGCGTCTTGTGAAATACCGACCGCCCGCAGAAGGTCATGCCAACGGCGTCACCGTGCGCAACGACACAGGCGTTTACGAGGGCGGCGAAATTTCGATCTGGTACGATCCGATGATCGCCAAGCTCGTCACCCACGCGGGCGATCGGGCGACAGCTATTGAGGCTCAGGCGCGCGCGCTCGATGAATTTGTGATCGAAGGCATTCGCCACAACATCGCGTTTCTCTCATCGCTGATGCAGCATGAACGTTGGAAGAAAGCCGATCTTTCGACGGGCTTCATCGCGGAAGAATATCCGGACGGATTTGCGCCGCTGCAAGCGCATGGCGAAACGGCGCATCTTCTCGCCGCTGTCGCTGCGGCGATTGACCATGTGCTGAACGAGCGCAAGCGGCTCATTTCGGGCCAGATGAAAACGCAGACGGTGGTCCGCTTCGAGCGGTCGCGCGCTGTCATGCTGGATGCGCAACGCCATGACGTCATCGTCGATGACGGGGACAGCGTGCTGATGGTGCGCATGGAGGACGGCAGCGCCCATGCACATCGGCTCACGTCTGGCTGGGCGCCCGGGGAGCCCGTCTGGCGCGGCCTGGTCGACGATGAAGAAGTCGCTGTTCAGGTGCGCCCGATCCTCAATGGATTTCACCTCTCGCATCGGGGCGTCGCGGTCAATGCGCGCGTTTACACGCATCGCGAGGCGGAAATGGCCGCGCTGATGCCGGAGAAGGTTACGGCCGATACGTCGAAGGCTTTGCTCTGCCCGATGCCGGGGCTCGTGAAAGCGATCCACGTCGTTGATGGGCAAGAGGTCAAGGCCGGCGAAGCGCTTGCGATTGTCGAAGCGATGAAGATGGAAAACGTGCTGCGCGCCGAGCGCGACGTCACCATCAAGAAGGTTCTCGCCAAGGAAGGCGACAGCCTGCCGGTCGACGCGACGATCATGGAATTTGCGTGATCGGCGCCCTCGCACTTTCTTGGCGCGCGCGCGGGGGGTAAGCTGCCCGCATGCCGCTTTATTTCGCTTATGGTTCAAACATGGACGTCGAGGCGATGCGTAAGCGCGCGCCGGCCTCGCGTCCGCTGGGCGCTGCACGCCTGCCGCGATCCCGCTTCATCATCATGGAAGGGGGTTACGCCTCGTTCGTGCGCGATCCGCAGCGCTCGGTGCATGGCGTGCTGTGGGATCTTGCGCTCGCAGACGTTCGCTCGCTCGACAATTACGAAGGCGTCGCCAGCGGCCTCTATAAGAAAATCCAGCAGCCGGTGCTGCGCGAGGGCGGCGGAAGCGCGCGAGCTCTGATTTACGTCGGCGGGTCCGCTGCGCGTGGCGAGCCTCACGCGGGCTATATGGGGAGCGTTCTGGCGGCTGCGCGCGCGTGGTCGCTGCCGGACGCCTATCTGCGTGAACTGGCGGCCTGCGCGCCGCGTGTTGCGGCTGGGGCTGCGCCCGTGTGGCGCGCGCCGGACGGATCTGCGCAAACCGCAACTGCGCCCGAACGAACCGGGCCTGCCGCAAAAGTGCGTCCGCGTTTCGCAACGCCCTTCGATCGCACGTGAGCAGGGTCAGAAACTACGCGTCAACGTGAGCGCCGTATCAATGCGGTCATACTGATAAAATTTCACGTTCGAGAAATTGTACGTGTAGCTGACCAACACACGCGGTGCGAGACCGAAGAGCGTGAAGTTCGTTTTTACAAGTGAGAGTGAGCCCACCACGCGGTGATCGCGGCGCGGTTCGTTCAACAACGGAAAGTCGCCTTCGTAAGCGCGGTAGGCGTAGGCGAACTCCGGGTAAACCGACAACGCCCACGGCGTCTCGATGCTATATCCGACAAGCCCGCCGAACTCATTGAACGCCATGTGATCGTTGCGCGCCGTCTCGCGTTCATACGATGCGCCAACACGAACAAACTGCCCCGGCCACGTGAACCTGTCCCAACTTGCTGCAAGAGATATGCGGTGGCCGTTCAGATAATTGGCGTCGTCGTAACGCTGTTCGGCAAACGATGCCGAGGCGGTGATGCGGTCCTTTTCCGTCGCGAAGAAGCGCGTCGATAACAGGGGGCCGAATGAATATTGGTAGCCCGCGCCACCAAACCAGCGCCGGTTACCGACCAACTCGAGCATCGCGACGCCGCCGGGAACAAGATAACGCACGCCCGCACTCGCGCGCGCGGCGCGGTCGTCGTAAGCGCTGCCCTGATAATCGCGATTGACGGTTGAGAGCGTCCCCACCCAGCCCCAGTTTCCAGATACCGGCGCGGCATAGGAGAGGTCCGCGCCGTACAAGGCGCCGATGCCTGGCCTGCGGCGAGACGCAGCCGCTGGCGTGAACGGCAAGCCGCCGATGATGATGACGTCCTGCGATGCGCCGCTCGTCATGTTGGACGTTGGCGCAACTGTCACATACCCCTGCGCGCTCCAGCTCTTCGCGCCATCGAGCAGGCGCATGTCGGCGCGCACGCGATCTACATAGGGCGCGGTTACGTCGGCGGCGCCAAGCACGAATTCATAGTGACGACGGGCGGCGTCATTGTCTGCGAGCTTGGCGAGCGTGCGCGCAAGATGGAGGCGCACGCGCGCGAGGCTGGGCTGGGCCTCAAGGATTTTGCGATACGCGTCGCGCGCTGTGGTCAGGCGCCCGGTATCCTCAGCAAGACGCGCATCAACAAAAGCGCCATAGATGCGTGCGTATCCGCTCTCACGCGGGGTGGCGGCCAGCAGTTTTCGCGCTTCGTCAAAACGGTGCGCCTCGATCAGCTGCTCCGCCTGTTCGAACGCCGCCTTCTCCGCAGCCGCGTCGCTTCTCGCAGCCGGCGAAACGAAACTCGCGAGGAGCAGCGCGAGACATACAGAGCGCCAGAGCGACAACACCGGGCTTATTTCTTCTTCGCGCCGAAAGCCCCTGTGACGAGATACTTCTGCGATTCACTGGTCGCCGATACACCAAGGGCGCCGGCCGCCTCAGCCGCGCCCGGGCCGAAGAAGCCGCCCTGAAGCGTGCCTGAATTCTGAGAGAAACCGTTGAGCGGCATATCAGTGTTCTTCTGCGTCAGCCACGCCGTCCCTACGAACGATGAGTTCGAGATGCTGCCATTGTATCCGACGCTGTATTCGGTCGCGACCTTCACCGGCCCGACGCTATGATTGTTTATTTCGTCGATCCGCCCGCGCACAGTATTGGCGCCAAAGTCGACTGCCAGGTTCGCTTTGCCCGATATGCTGCTTTTAGTCAGCTCGGAGCCATTAACCGTGCGTTCTTCAAAGCCCTCGAACGTTCCTGCGTATTCGGCCTTGCCGGACGTGGGCATATTCGTCGTGCTTTCCCCGCCGAAGAACCCGGCGGAATACGAATACATCGCTCCCGTCGAGCCGACGGCGCGTTTGCCAAGGCTCGCTACGCCGACATATGAATGCTGAAGACTTGGCGCGCCCAGGCTCATGTCAAGGCGCGAACCTGGCGTGTTCGTGTAAACCGCCCATGTACTTGAACTGTGAACGGCGGAGCCTTTAACAGCTGAGCCGTTGCTTTCAATAACTCCCTCATTCGTTCCAAAATAGCCGTAACCGCCAGCCCTTAAATCCAACCGCTGCTTTTTGGTGGTTGGATCCGGAGCCTGAACAAACGACTCGATCTGGGCGGGCTGCTCCTTGGTTTCAACCGTTAAAGTGCTGGCATTAGTATATACGTTGGTGACAGCCTGGGTGATCACGCCCTTTGATGTCACCGTGCCAGAAAACGGGGAAAATTTTGCCGGCGTGGGTGTGGTTGGCGTCGGTGTGGGAGCTGAACTACCGGAGCCCCCGCCCAGAGTATAGCAACCACCGAGACTTCCAGCGAGGAGACAAACGACCAATGGACGGGTCAAGCCAACAGTAACAACCGGCGAGAAAATCGCACCCCTCCGGTGAGGGCCGCCTAGATTGAAGCGTCGGCGTTCGGATAAGTGTCCACCTGTATTAGAAGTGGACACTATCAGCGATGTCGATCGTATCAGCAGAGGATAGAAGGTCTCCGAGACGCAAGCGTCGATCCTGGACGCTTG
>CANMLK010000175.1 GCA_947498445.1 Beijerinckiaceae bacterium | reverse complement strand
ACTCCCTCGCAAAATACGCCGCCGCTTTTTTTAGGATGTCGCGCTCCATGCGCGTCTTCGCCAGTTCGGCCTTCAGCCGTGCAATCTCCATCGGTCGGCATTCACCGGCTTGCCCTTGGCTTCTTTCAGGCCGCCGACCGCATCGGCCTCCATCCAGTTGTCAATCGATTGCGCAGAAACGCCCAGTCCCCTCGCAACCGAGGACAGCGATTGACCGCCTCAAACCAGTCGGACAGCCTCCTGCTTGAACTCCAGCGTCTAGCGCGCCCGCACGATTCCCGTCATGTCCGTTCCTCCAAAACCGATGATACACGTTCAGCCTTGCGAGACGTTCTTCGGGGGCAAGTTTATCCACCCCATGCTTCCGGATACTGCGTCCCTACACCGCCAACAACAAACCTGCACGCTAAAGATCGGTAGTGTTCTTTCAATTGCTTCGCAGAAGCTCGGCCGTGGTCATGTGAACTAGCCGACCATTGCTTATCACGCAGACAACGCTGACATCCAGCGGGCCTCGACGTTCGACGAGAATGACATCGCCCCGCATCCCATGCGCGATCTGACCGCGATCCATGAGTCCCGCGGCCCGAGCCGGGGCCCCCGACACCAACTCCCATGCCTGTGGCAGGGACACCCCATATCGCTCCTCAAGAACGAACGGCGCGTGCAGAAGCGAGGGATAATAATAATCCGATGCTAGGACTGAGCATTTGCCTTTTTGCACCATCTCCGCCGCTGACGGACAGCCTGTGTGGCTGCCGCCGCGGAGCACGTTGGGGGCGCCAAAGACTGTCAGATCTCCCGCCGCAACAGCCGCCTCTGCAACATTTTCGCGGACGGGAAACTCCGAGATCCGCGAGCCAAGAGCGCGAAAGCGCTCGCGGTCGGCGGTGGTGAGATCGTCGTGAGACAACATCGGAACCCCAACCCGAAGCGCAATTTTAGCGAGACGTTCGATGGACGACGTCACATCATGCTCCCGGGACGCCAGTCGATCGACGAGCTGCATAAAATCGCCTTCACCTAGCCCTGACCTACGGATCATTTCGCGCATTTTGTCCGCGCGATGCCGAACCTTGATCGTTCCCGTCAGGTGATCGTTGAAGGCGAGCAGATCGATGCGTCGTCCAGCGATCCAATCGGCAATCTCGGCCTCGGCGTCGAGGTTATAGACCTCCTGGCGAAGATGCAGCCGGTGGTCAACAAGCGACTTGTTCTTGAAAGCCTCGAGAGCCGTGAGGAAAGCGCGCGCGGACTCGGCGCCACGAAAGCCCGGCTCCCATGACCACGTCAGCCCATGAAACGCGGTAGTGATGCCGTTGGCGACGAGTTGACGGTCCGTCTCGGCGAGCGCCAGCCCAAGCGCGAAGGTAACGGCGGGACGTGGCATGATCTGACGTTCGAACGCGTCCCCGTGAATGTCGACCAGACCGGGAAGCACAAGCAACCCCGCGGCGTCGATGGTTGTCGTTACCAGACCCCGGGGATCAGTCTCGATACGGCTCGAGCTATCTACGCGCAAAAGACCCAAGTCGGTCGAAACGAGAGAGCCGCCAACAAGGCACTTGCCATTACGAATTAAGATCAAGGCCATCACCACACATGTGAGTTCGATGTCCCGATAGCGACGTATTGTTACAGAACAGCGACAAACAAAAACGCGGTCTCTCATCGACGGTCGCTAATTCGCCGTCACGTAAATGTAACAGTATTCAAATATCGCCTAGATGAGTAACGCCGCGACGGAGCGGCTCTCCACGCAATAGCGGGGTCACCCATGATCAGACAGCTTATCGCAGCAGCGTCTTTCGCACTTGTCGCATTCTCCGGCCCCACACATGCGCAAGAGCGTTTGCGTTTCGCCGTCACAGACGTCGATGGCCTGGAAGGACTGCAACGCGAATATGGTCCTTTCAAAGCTGCCTTCGAAAAGGCGTCAGGTCTACGCATCGACATGTTTCCGGTCTATGGCCGCACGTCCGCAGTGGAGGCCATGGCGGCAGATCAGGTGGACTTGGTGCTAACCGGTCCGGCAGAATATGTCGTCTTCAACGCTCGCTTGAAGGCGCAGCCCGTCGTCATCTGGTCAAGGCCCGATTACTACTCGCAAGTTGTCGCGCTTGAGGGCGGCGCAGTCGCATCACTCGACATGCTGAAGGGCGGGAAAGTCTCCTTCGGCGAAATCGGATCAACCTCACAGCATCTTGGTCCCGCGCAGATCCTGCGAGACAAGGGATTAACTTACGGGCGCGACTACGAAGCAGTTTTCCTGCGCCTCAACGTCGCGGTGGAAGCAATGATCCGCGGCGATATCGGGGCGATCGGCATGAATCGCACTCATCTGGAGCGCATCACGAAGGCCTATCCCGACCGAAAGTTTCGCGTTCTTGAGCAAGGCCCGACGCTCCCCGACGACCTGATCGTCGCGTCGCCCAGGTTGAAGCCGGAGACAATTGCGATAGTTCGAAAAGCGTTCGTGGAACACGCAGAACCAATCATGAAGGCGGTCACCTCGACAGCTGAAAATACGAAGTTCGTGGGTGGCGTGTTCCGACCGGACGTCAATGACAAGGACTATGACGTAGTGCGCGCGATGTACCGCGCCGTGAACGTTAACGAGTTCACGCGCTTCATCGGGAATTGACGCTTGTTGGACCTCGCTTTGGCAAGTCGTTCACGTGATAGCGCCGCGCATCCAGCCGCTATCGCCTTACAAGTCAGAGGACTCACGAAGGAGTTCGGAATGAAGCGCGTCCTGCACGGCGTGGATCTCGACATTGAGATGAGCGCCGCGGTTTCCTTGATCGGCGGCAACGGCTCTGGCAAGTCAACGTTGCTGCGCTGCCTTGTTCGCTTGATTGAACCAACATCCGGCAGCGTGCATCTATACGGGCAGGATGTGGGCTCCCTACGCGGCAGGGCGCTTGGTCGTTTGCGCTCACGCGTCGGATTCGTGTTTCAACGACATAACCTCGTCCCGCGTCTGGCGGCGCTCACCAATGTTGTTCATGGGGTGCAGGCGCGCAGGCATGGGCCGCGCACATGGCTTCAGACGCTCGCCGCCAGCGACGATCGCGACGAAGCCTATTCATGCCTAGAGGCCGTCGGTCTCGGCGACCAGGCGCTGCAACGCGTCGATAGCCTGTCCGGTGGTCAGTCTCAGCGCGTTGCGATTGCGCGCATGCTGATGCAGAGGCCAGATATCATCCTGGCGGACGAACCAGACGCCAGCCTTGATCCGCGCACCGGGCGCGAGGTCATGGAATTGCTTAATGAACTGACGCGCTCGCGTGGCATACCCATAGTAATCGTGTCTCACCGCATGGAGCACGCGCGTCGCTATTCAGACAGAATCGTTGGCCTCTCAGGCGGTCGCATTGTGCTTGACACGCCTGCGCGCCAATCGGATCCTGAAGCTCTTGCGTCCTTTTTCGAGGAAGCCCAGCAGTGACGTTCCAAGGCGTGCAAGTTCGCAAGGTCGATGGCGTGCCGCGTTTCAAGGCTCCTGGCGCAATATCCTTCATCGTCACGGTGTTAGCCATTACGCTAGTAGTGTGGGCGATCAGCGGTGTTGGACTGTCAGCGGAGCGCCTATCGCGCGGGTTGCCTGCTCTCGGCGGTATTCTCGGCCGAATGTTTCCGCCTGATTTAGAGAGACTTCCCCAAATCCTCTGGTCGCTGATGGTCACATTTCAGATGGCGCTCGCCGGCGCTGTGCTGGGTCTTATCCTTGCTTTTACGCTAGCAGTGCTTGCAGCGGACGGAATCTCACCCCATCCGTTGGTGAAACACGCAGCGCGCTCGCTCATCGCGCTTTTCCGCACCGTTCCTGATCTTGTATGGGCGCTGCTTTTCGTGATCACCGTTGGTCTGGGCCCACCCGCGGGCGTTCTCGCAATTATGGTCGACAAGATCGGGTTCGCGGGACGTTTCTTCGCCGAAGCTATGGAGGAGACTGACAAGGGCCCGCGGGAGGCGCTGTCTGCATTGGGCGCCACTCGCACCGGCATTATCTTCTCCGCAATCGTGCCAATGGCGATGCCCTCGTTCATTGCAACGTCCCTGTTCAGTCTGGAAAAGGCGGTGCGCGGTTCGGTCATCCTTGGTCTGGTTGGCGCAGGCGGGATCGGCGTTGAACTGAAAGTCGCATTTGATCTTTTCGCCTACAGTACGGTGGCGACGATCATCATCTGCATCTTCCTGCTAGTTCTCATAGTTGAACAGGTGTCAAACTGGGTGCGTCGCAAACTGATATGACCAAGATGCGTTACGCAATTTATTACCTGCCTGATGAAACTTCCCTCCTTTGGAGGTTCGGTTCGGCAGTCATTGGCTACGATTCCATATCTGCGGCCCCTGTCCAACACACGACCATAGACCTGCAGCAGGACCTCGCCCTCATTACGCAGGAGCCTCGGACCTAT
Source organism: Beijerinckiaceae bacterium (assembly GCA_947498445.1). Taxonomy (GTDB): domain Bacteria; phylum Pseudomonadota; class Alphaproteobacteria; order Rhizobiales; family Beijerinckiaceae; genus Terripilifer. The sequence continues at coordinate 3,769 of CANMLK010000175.1, read as the reverse complement.
GGTTTTCATGCGACACTGAAGGCGCCGTTCCGCCTCGCAAATGGCGCCACCGAGGCCACGCTCCTAGATGCCGCAAAGCGCTTTGCATCGCATGAAGCGATCGTCGAGATAGGACAGCTCGAAATCACGGCCCTTGGTTCATTCATTGCGTTAACAGCTGAGTTAAGCCACGAGTTGCGTGAGTTCGCTGAGCGTTGCGTACGCGCTTTCGAGCCGTTCCGTGCTACCATGACTACGGAAGAACGCGCGAAAAGATTACGCGCGCCGCTCTCGGTGCGGCAGGTCGAGCTGATGGAAGCATGGGGTTACCCTTTTGTCTTCGACAAGTTCCGGTTCCACATGACGTTGACCTCGAGCCTGGCGCCGGAGATACAAACTGCGGCGCGAGATGCACTTGCAGCATCCTACTCGAAGCTTCGATCAAAAGTCTCGCTCACGTCCGTTTGCGTCTGTGTTCAGCCGCAGGGCGAACGCTTTCGTCTCCTCAGGCGTTTTCCGCTGGCGCCTGTATCGTCGTGAGGCTTGCAAGATAATTCGCAAGCGCCTCCGCAGAGCGTTCGATAGGGCCGCTGTTGTCGATCACGATGTCGGCGTCGGCCGGAACAAACCCGCCTACCGCTCGCTTCAGGCGTGCGGTCACCGCAAGATCATCCTCCCGCCCCCGCTGTGCGAGGCGGGCGCGGCGCAGATCGACGGGTGCGTCGATCAGAACAACAACCCCACGCGCATAACGTTGTCGCAATGCCGGGACTACCGACCGTGAGACATTGACGACGACGACCATGCCCTGCGCGACAAGCGAATCGACCTTGACAGGCACCGCATATGACAAGTCATGCGCCGACCACGCCAGCGCGAACCCGCCGCCCTTGCCGATGCGTTCAAAATCGCTTGCCGACATCGAAACATTGTTCTCGGCAGCATCCGGCGAACGGGTTACGATCCGTTGCGGAAAAACGATAGAGACATCCCTGCGCAAGAGCGCTTGGGCCCTCGACATAACGCTGTCCTTGCCGGCGCCGCTTGGCCCGACAACGCCGACGAAGGCGCCGCGCGCAGGAGCGCCCAAAGCCTCAGACGATGCGGCAGCCATCTCGATAAACCTCACGGATAATGGGCGCGTCATCTATGAGGCGAACACGAAGCAAATCAGCTGCCTTGCCCGGCGCAATCTCACCCCGGTCAGAAAGCCCGCATGCCCGGGCGGGATTGAAGGTGATCGTGCGGATTGCTTTTGGTAACCCATAGCCGTCGATCCGCCGCGCAAGCTCGAAGGCGCCGATGAGCAGGCTACCGGGAACGTAATCGGACGAGAGAATATCAAGCACGCCAGCGCGCGCCAGCGTTTCGGCAGCGACGTTACCCGAGTGAGATCCGCCACGAACCACATTAGGAGCGCCCATCAGCACAGCGATAGACGCCTCGTGCGAAAGCACCGCCGATTCGAGGCTTGTCGGAAACTCTGCCACTTCCACCTTGTCCGCAATAGATTCCAGAACATGATCGAGCGTGGTGTCATCGTGGCTTGCCAGGGCGGCGCCGTGGGCGCGCGCCATCTCGATGAGGGCAACCCGATGGCGTGTATAGTTGCGATCGAACTGCTGACGCTTGCGTTTCATGAGGGCGTCAAGCTGATCATAGGGCAAGCCGGACTTGCCGCCATAATAGGTTCTCCATGCCTCAAGGCTGGCGAACTGTCGCGCGCCCGGCGTATGGTCCATGAGCGAGATGAGGTCGACATGTTGCGCGGCCATCACATCACGGGCGCCCGCAAGCACGTCGTCGGCGCAAATTTCGCACCGCAGATGAGTCTTGTGATCTACGCGCAAAAGCCCGAGCGCATCAGCGTCCGCGATCGCTCCCACTAAGTTCAACGCTTCATTACGCTCGGGCGTGTAATCGGCATCATTGCCGACACGAATTGAGTCGAAAACAGTGGTGATGCCGGACGCCGCGAGCTGATGATCGTAAGCAATGATTGACGGTCGCGTTGGCCAGTTGACTTTCGGGCGGGGACGCAAGTGGCTTTCGAGGTGGTCCGTATGCAATTCGACGAGACCAGGAATCAGGATGTCGCCGCCAAAGTCGACGCCATGTTCAGGCGCGGCGCCCTCGCCGATCTCCGCGATCCTTCCACCGACAATGGCGATCCACCCGCGGATCTCGCCTTCGCGCAGAACAATTGATGCATTCTCGATGAGAAAATCATTCATCGGAAGCGCCTTCCCCACGCCCCATAGGAGCAAGCCTGTCCGCGACGCGGAGCCGCACGTCTGGGTCGTGGAAGACGCCGAGGATGGCGACGCCTTGCGCCTTTCTGTCAGCAATAAGGTCAAGGACCGCCTCCGTATTCGCCCGATCGAGCGAGGCTGTTGGTTCATCAAGCAACAATACTGGGCGTTGCGGCGCGAAGCCGCGTGCGATGTTGACGCGCTGCTGTTCGCCGCCGGAAAATGTTGCTGGCGGCAGGGTCCACAAGCGTCCGGGAAGATTGAGACGTTCGAGCAGATTGCGTGCGCGTTCTTCCGCTTCCAGCGCTGAACATCCGTCTTCGCGAGCCGCAGCGGCGACGAGGTCGAGGCAGGAGACGCGCGGAATGACGCGCAAAAATTGACTCACATAGCTGATCGAGCGATGGCGAAGTTCGATGATCTCACGCGGATTTGCGCATGCGACATCGATGAAACTTTTCTGCATGCGGACCAGCACCCGACCTGACGAGGTGAGGTAACTGCCGAAAATCATCTTTAATACTGACGACTTTCCTGCCCCCGATGGCCCGTCCAGCGCGACACACTCGTTCCTGCGCACCTTCAGCGACAGATTCGACACGGCAGACATGGACGCTCCACCACGTAGATGAAGAACGAATGTCTTACTGACGTTCTCAAGCCTGATCATGTCTTCGTGGGAGAAATCAGCAGAAATCATGCCTGTAGCACCGAGGAAACGAGGAGCTGGGTGTAAGCGTGCTGGGGATCTTCGAGCACTTGGTCAGCTAGTCCCAACTCCACAATACGCCCCTCGCGCATCACCGCGATGCGGTGAGCAAGAAGGCGCGCGACCGCAAGATCATGGGTGACAAGGATAACCGACAGCCCGTTATCAGCGACAAGCCCTCGAAGCAGATCGAGAAATCTGGCTTGCACGGAGACATCAAGACCACCTGTTGGCTCGTCCATAAAAATGAGACGAGGCCGCGTGACCATGTTGCGCGCGATTTGCAGACGTTGCCGCATCCCTCCGGAGAAGGACAACGGCGTTTCGTCCATTCGATCTGCTGAAATCTCGACGCGCGCTAGCCAGTCCTGCGCTTCCTGTCGAATATCGCCATAATGGCGCCAGCCAACAGCCATCAGACGCTCGCCAACGTTGCCGCCAGCAGAGACCTTCATGCGCAGGCCCATGCGGGCATCCTGTTGCACGAAGCCCCATTCCGTGCGCAATAGCAGACGACGCTCCATCTCCGACATTGTATCAAGATTGAGATTTACGCCGTCCGCGCGCGTGTAGGACAATGCGCCGCTGCTTTTCGCCAGATGCGTTGAGAGAAGCCCCAGCAAGGTGGACTTCCCGGACCCGGACTCGCCGACGATGGCGAGCACTTCTGCTGGAAAGAGATCGATATTGATATCCAGGCAGCCTGCACGCGCGCCGTAGTACTTGGCGAGCCCGCGGCCGGACAAGATGGGCCGATCATTCATGGCGCGCCTCCCTGATTCAGGTCGACGCCGAAACTGTATCCATAACGTCGATAGCCGAGTTTCTC
>CANMLK010000174.1 GCA_947498445.1 Beijerinckiaceae bacterium | reverse complement strand
AGTAAACCAAAAGCCGAGGTTCCGCCCACGGTACTCCATCGCCCACACGCGCCCGGCGTCTTGGTCGGCGTCGACGAGGCGATGATCAAGTTGCTTGTGGACGAATTTTACCAGCGCATTCGCGCCGACGATGTGCTGGGTCCGATCTTCACGCGCGAGATCGCCAACTGGCAGCCACATCTCGAGAAGATGTACAGCTTCTGGTCCTCAGTCGTGTTGATGACGAAGCGGTACGATGGCCGCCCCGTGCCGGCGCATGTAAAAATCGAAGGGCTTGAGCACGTCCATTTCGATCATTGGCTCGGGCTGTTTGAAAAGACTGCGCGCGACGTTTGTCCGCCCGCCGCAGCCGATCTCTTCATCGACCGCGCCAACCGCATCGCGCAATCGCTGCGCCTGTCGCTTGATTTTCATCGCGGCGTACTGCCGCCGCTGAAGGCGCCCATTCGCGCCTTTTGATCATCGGGAACTTTCATGAACCGCTTTCTGCTGTGCCTGTTTTTCGCCTTCGCGCCAATTCCGACGTCTGCTTCTCCGCAAGAAGAAGGGCAGGCCGTTTTTGAAAAATTCCTGAACGACTTCACGTCCGGCAATGCGGATAGCGTCGCCAGAAATTTTGCGCCGGAAGCGATGTTCTGGGGCACGATCTCGCCGACGCTCATCACGACGCCGCAAGGCGTAAAACAGTATTTTATAACGGCCTTTGAGAAACTGCCGGACATGAGGGCGTCGCTGGTGGGCCAAGTTTCTGTGGTGACCCTCGCCAACAATATCATCGCCATTGGAGGCGTCTGGCGAATTGATCGCGTGAGCGAGGGCAAGCCCGTCGTCAGCTACAGCCGGAACATGAGCACGCTTGTGAAGCGCGACGACCGCTGGGTTATTGTCACGTTCGCAAACGCGCCGCAGACGGCGCCGTGATCACGGCTTAATGCGCGCGACTGACGCAGAAGTCGACAACGTCGAACAGCGCGCGCTTCCAGTTTGACTGGGGGAAAAGCTCCAGTGCGTCGCGCGCCATGGCGCCGTAGTGTCGGGCGCGTTCGATCGTGTCTTCGAGCGCGCGGTGCTTGCGCATTGTGTCGAGCGCGGTTGCCAGATCGCCATCGTTGATCTCGCCCTTTTCGAGCGTGCGGCGCCAGAAGTCGCGCTCGGCGTCGGTGCCACGGCGGAAGGACAAGACGATGGGCAGGGTGATTTTGCCCTCGCGGAAGTCGTCGCCGACGTTCTTGCCGAGCTTGGCGGCGCTGCCACCGTAGTCCAGCGCATCGTCGATGAGCTGGAAAGCGACGCCCAGATTCATGCCATAGCTGCGGCACGCTGCAATTTCGGCCTTCGAACCGCCGGCCAGAAGAGGGCCAACTTCGCAGGCGGCGCCGAAAAGCGCTGCGGTCTTGGCGCGAATCACAGCCAGATAGGCGTCCTCTGTCGTCTGCGTGTCCTTGGCGGCGGACAGCTGCATCACTTCGCCTTCCGCGATCACGGCGGCGGCGGTGGACAAAACGTCAAGACACGGCAGCGAGCCGACCTCGACCATCATCTTGAACGCCTGTCCCAGCAGAAAGTCGCCGACGAGCACGCTGGCCTCGTTGCCCCACAGCATCCGCGCCGCCAGCTTGCCACGGCGCATATCGCTTTGGTCGACAACGTCATCGTGCAGCAGCGTCGCCGTGTGCATAAATTCGACGGAGGCGGCGAGCTTGATGTGCCCTTCGCCCGCGTAGTTGCAGAGCCCCGCCGCCGCAAGCGTCAGCATGGGGCGAAGGCGCTTTCCGCCCGATGAAATGAGATGGTTGGCGACTTCCGGGATCATCGTCACGTCTGAGCCGGTGCGCTCGAGAATGGTCTTGTTGACGCGTTCAAGATCGCTGGCGACCAGCCCCGAGAGCCGGTCGATTCCGTTTCCTGCCGATGCATCTTCAAACGGAACGACAACGCCCACGCTGGCCACTCCCTTGCGGGTCAGGCGCCCGCATCAACCCACCTTGCGCCCGCTAATGCCCCGTGCGAGCGTGACAGCGTCTTCGCACGCCCCATAAAGCGACGCAACGACCCTGCCACTGGAGCTTACGCAGCGCCCGATGATCGAGATCATGCGAACCAACGATCTGGTGCTGATTTCGTTTGTGGAGGCGACGCTTGCGGGCGCGGGCATGCGCTTTTTTGTAGCTGATGGGTATACCAGCGCGATGGAGGGTTCGCTCGGGTTCCTGCCGCGCCGCATTCTCGTCGAGGAAGAGCGGGCGGATCAGGCGCGCAGTCTTCTTGCCGCCGCCGGCCTGGAACATGAGCTCAAGCGTGAATGACGTGGAGTGCACTGAGGCCCGCCTGCTTGGCGGACGCCTCCTCATTCGCCAGCCGGCGCGCGGCCATCGGGTTGGGACTGACACAATGTTGCTGGCCGCCTGCATTGCTGAGCCCGGCGAACTCATTGTCGATGCGGGCGCCGGAGTTGGCGCGGTCGGGCTCGCCGTTTCCTTTCGTGCGAAGCGCGCGCAGGTGCGTCTCGTGGAGCGGCAGGCCGAGCTTGTGGTGATTGCCGGGGAGAACGTGGCTGCGAATGGATTGAGCGACCGCGTGCGGGTTCTGGGCTGCGACTTGCTGTCTTCCGCATCGCGAAAGGGCGTGGGCCTTGCTAACGGAAGCGCGAGCGCACTTCTCACAAACCCGCCGTTTTACGAGCAGGGCGCGGTGCGCGCTTCGCCACATGACGCGCGGGCGCAAGCGCATGTTCTGGGCGAGGGGGGCGTGGGCGCCTGGATGCGCGCATGTCTTGCGCTTCTGGCGCCCGGCGGGCGATTCGCGATGATCCATCTGCCGCAGGCGTTGAAACCCATACTGGAAGCTTGCGAGGGCCGCCTTGGATCAGTGCGCGTGCTGCCGATTCATGCGCGGGCGAGCGAGGACGCGGGGCGAATCATTGTGACTGGACGCAAGGGGAGCCGGGCGCCGCTATCCTTTGCGCCTGCGCTCGTTGTTCATGAAGCGGATGGCCGGTTCACCGCGTTTGCCGAGGCGGTCCATCGCGGCGAGGCGCTGCTGACGCGCGAATGAAAAAGGGCGCGCCTTGCGACGCGCCCCCTCGTGATCGTTCGTGCGGTTTGCGTTAGCGGCAGATGCGCTGCCTCACCATGCGCGGGCCGTAATATGTGTTCACCAGGCGCGAGCGGACGACGCAGTGGCGCGGCGCCACATATATGGGCCGGAAGCGCGGGCCGTAATGGCGCACGCCCGGACGATAATACCCGCGGCGGGGGGCCACGTGGCGCTGGCGGTAGCCGTGCCGGGGCACAGCGCGATGATGCTGTACGCGCTGGCCGCCGTACGAGTATCCGGACTGCGCCTGGGCTTCGCTACCTGTGGAGGGCACGAACACGCTGGCGCCAATCGCGAAAGCGGCGAATGCAGCGGCGCGGACGAGGTTCGAGAGGATTTTCATAGCGTGATATCCCTTTCTGCTAGGCCAGTTTCTGAGTGGCCATGTTCGAAGTTTGCCAGCAGCGCACTGAATGTCTCGTGAGGCGCTTGTTCATTCCCTATTCACGCGCCATTCGCGCCAAGTCACGGGGCGCACAAAGAAAAACGCCGGAGCCCTGAGGCCCCGGCGCTGTACTCAAACGCATGCTTCGATTTAGTATGCGGGGCAGACGCGGACGTTGATCACGCGGTGGCCGTAGTTTGCGCGAATTGTGCGACGCTCAAGCCAGCACTGCTGCGCGCCATAGCCGCCGTTTGCGTAATAATACCCGCTGTTGGCGACAGCCGCCGCGCCGACGAGCCCTAGACCCAGGCCAGCCGCAGCCGGCCAATAGGCATTACGACCGCCGCGATAATACGCCGGACGGGGGCGATAGCCGCCGGGGCGAACGCCACGGCGATAACCCGACACCCGAGGCGCATAACCGCGAGGCGCAAAACTGCGCTGGTTGAAGCCCGCGCGCGGGGCAATGCCCATGCGCGGCGCAGCGACCCGGCCACTGTCAAAGCGGGCTCCGCCGCCGGACGAATAGCCCTGACGGTTCTGCGCTTCTGCGGGCGCGGGCGTGAGAAGCGTTCCGGCTCCAAAGGCGAACGTTGCGACGGCAGCAACGCGGGCGATGTTGAACAAATTCTTCATGGCGACACCTCCTCCATCCCTTGGCCTGGGCCTCGGGCTTGGCCTCAATCAGACCATGCGCGTTTATGCGGCCGCCCGCCTGAATATCGTGTGAGATCGCTATTCATCCTTTATTCATCATGGCGGCGCGGGCGCGCAGGTTGCGTTCGCGGGGAAAGTCACTAGGTTGCGCGCGATTTCCGACTTTGACCCGAGCCGCAAAATGACACTCGCCGCCCAAGCCAGCATGGACCCCAAGCGTTCTTTTCAGGGGCTGATACTGACCCTCCAGCGCTTCTGGGCGGAGCAGGGATGCGTCATCCTTCAGCCCTACGACATGGAAGTGGGGGCAGGCACATTCCACCCCGCCACGACGCTTCGTTCGCTGGGGCCAAAGCCGTGGAAAGCCGCCTATGTGCAGCCATCACGACGGCCCAAGGATGGGCGGTATGGCGAGAACCCCAACCGGCTTCAGCATTATTATCAGTTTCAGGTGATCCTGAAGCCGTCGCCGCCCGACCTGCAGGATCTCTATTTGCGCTCACTTGCAGCTATTGGCGTCGACGCCGGGCTGCACGACATCCGCTTCGTCGAGGACGACTGGGAAAGCCCCACGCTGGGCGCCTGGGGGCTTGGCTGGGAGTGCTGGTGCGACGGAATGGAAGTGAGCCAATTCACGTATTTTCAGCAGGTTGCTGGCTTTGAGTGCGCACCCGTTTCGGGGGAACTCACCTACGGTCTCGAGCGCCTCGCCATGTATGTGCAGGGCGTTGAGAACGTCTACGACCTAAATTTCAATGGTCGCGACGGCGCCGAAAAAGTCACCTATGGCGATGTCTTCAAGCAGGCCGAGCAGGAATATTCACGGCACAATTTCGAGCATGCGGATACGGCGCTCCTGTTTCAGCATTTCAAGGATGCGGAAGCCGAGTGCAACTCGCTTCTGGAAAAGGGCGATCGGGGCGAACGGCATGACATGGTGTTCCCGGCCTACGACCAGTGCATCAAGGCTTCGCACCGTTTCAATCTGCTTGATGCGCGGGGTGTGATCTCTGTGACAGAGCGCCAGAGCTACATCCTGCGCGTGCGTGAACTGGCGAAGGCTTGCGGCGCCGCTTGGCTCAAGACGGACGCTGGCGGCGCGGGCTGAAACGCACGCTCTACCGCATTTAAGCTTGCGCTTGGCGTCCTCCTGGCCAAAACTGGAATCATTCCAGACTGATGGTCCGCTTGGGCCTCAGGGGGAGCATTTAGTAGCCAAGAGGGTTTTGAACTATGACCGAGCCTGTCGTCGCCCAGAAGGCGCCCTATCCTACCGAGGTTGAAGAAGGAAAGACCTATTCGTGGTGCGCCTGTGGCCTCTCCAACAAGCAACCGCTTTGCGACGGATCGCACAAGGGTTCGGGCCTGTCTCCCATACGCTACACGGCGGAGCGCGCCGGCAAGGTGTGGTTCTGTGGCTGCAAGGCGTCTGCAAAAGCGCCCATGTGTGATGGCGCGCATTCAAAGCTCTGATTCGCCCGTATCGCCACTGACGCGCTCAGCTTCCAAAACAAAACCCCGGTTCCGCCGGGGTTTTTTCTATTTCCCGTTCAGCGCTTGCGCTTGTTGCGCTTCGCGTTTTCTTCGGCGGCGCGCTTCTGTTCTTCTTCGATTTTCTTGTTGCGCCGCCGCATGAACCAGAAGCCCCAAAAGCCGCCGGTCGCGATCATTACGAGTTCCCAGATTTCAAGACCAAACATTGTCCCCTCCGCAGGGCGCTTCGTCGCAGAAGCGGGCGCGGCGGGCAAGGCTTTTCAGACGAGTCATTGCAGCGCGGAGGGCGCGAGCGGCGCCCCGGCGCCCTCCAAGGCTCGCTAGGCGTCCGCCGGGGCGGTGCGCCCGTAGAATGTTGCGCTTAACGTGCGCCATCCTCCCTTGGGGACAATCGTGATCATTTGGCCAAAAAGCCAGCCCGCCTTGATGGTTTCGCAAAGCGATGGGTGCGGACGACGACGTGTGTGACGTTTTCAGATGTCACTGTCAGGGAAGAATATGCCGTTGTGCGAAATCGCGATCAGCGGAACCTTCCGCCGGCCGCCGAACGTGGCGAGAGAGCGAAAGCGTTGACCCGTCATCGGGGCCTTCTTCCATGCGACCGTTCTTACCCCCAGGATTCCAAAAAAAAAGGCGCGCCGTCGCAATTCTTATCGTTAGGTTTGCACCAGGAATAAGGGTAGGGTAAGAGAGGCTAAGTTAATAGCTGGAGGGAAACGTCATGGCCGATCTGTCCGACGCCGATTGGAAAGCGCTTTTAGGAAACGACTACAAGACCAAAATGATGCAGCGCGACGCCGCCGCCGGCATCACGGACGAATCGCGGCAGGTCAAGAAAAAGGCTGACCTGCTTTCAAACACCATGTGGACCTCGCTTGCCGTGGCCCTCTTGGGTCTGATCATCTTCGTCACCAATTATTATTCGGTTTCGGGTCCTTTTAATTCTCAGCTCTCGACGCTTTCTATAATCGTCACACTCGCATCGTTCGCCATTGCCGCCTTCGCTTGGCGTAGCAGCGCGGCTTGAACCTTCTTCAGTCGGCTCAAGGATGATCTTGAGCTGACTGCCCATAGGTTTGGCGCAATTCAACTCATTTAGCCCCAGCGATTTTCTTCAAAGTTGAAGTGATTTGGTGCGGACGGCGGGGGTCGAACCCGCACGGGCATGCCCGAGGGATTTTAAGTCCCTTGCGTCTACCAGTTTCGCCACGTCCGCAAGCTGTGAGTCAGCTGTATCCTTTTGCCCGAGGCCGCATAGACACGCAAGGGCGCACCGTTGCGGAACCGTTTATAACGCGCCCGTAAGCCGCCGAACTTGTCCTGCGTATCAGTCCTGACCGGTAGATACATTAGACTACGTGATAGCACGGTCCGTGTCCGGTTTCGCTTGAAACATCAGCGCCACTGCGTATTTTCGATCCCGGTTACCGGGCCCCTCTGGCGAACGCGCTTGCGTTTGTGATGTCGGCGACCATCGACACAGAGTGGAGCCCTACCTATGGAATTTTTGCTTGCCGATTGGCTTGGTAAACCCGTTTGGATGTGGATTGGATTCCACGTCATCGTCGCCATACTCCTCGCTTTCGATCTCGGCGTTCTTCAAAAGAAGACTGGCGATCTGGGCGTCAAGGAAAGCCTTTATCTCTCCGCGTTCTACATCACGCTGGCGCTGATTTTCGGCGTCTGGGTGTGGTGGTATATCTCGCCGCAGTCCGGCCGCGAATACTTCACCGGATTTGTCATCGAGAAATCGTTGTCCATGGACAACGTGTTCGTCATCGCGATGATTTTCGGATACTTCGCCATTCCGCGCCGGTCTCAGTATCGCGTGCTGTTCTGGGGTATTCTTGCGGTCATCGTGTTGCGCGGCATCATGATTGGTCTCGGAGCGGCGCTCGTTCAGTCGTACGGCTGGGTGCTCTATATTTTCGCGGCGTTCCTGGTGTTCACCGGCGTCAAGATGCTGTTCACTGGCGACGATCACTACGAGATCGAGAACAACCCGCTCTACAAGTTCATGCGGAAACGCTTCCGCATGACCGAATCGCTTGAGGGCGAGAAGTTCTTCGTTCGCAAGGCGCATCCTGAAACGGGCAAGATGCTCACCTACATGACGCCGCTTTTCGTGGTGCTCGTGATGGTGAACGTCGCGGATATTATCTTCGCGGTGGACTCCGTGCCGGCGATCTTCGCGATCACCACCGATACGTTTATCGTCTACACGTCGAACATCTTCGCGATCCTTGGCCTGCGCGCGCTTTACTTTGCGCTGGCTGCGATGGTGGAGCGCTTTAAGTATCTCAAATACGCCCTCGCTCTCGTGCTGGTCTTCATTGGCGGCAAGATCTTTGTCGCCGACATGCTGGGCCTCACCAAGGTTCCGCCGTCGGTCTCGCTCGGCGTGACGTTCGTGGTCCTCGCTGGCGGCGTCATCTACTCGCTGTACAAGACGTCGGATAGCCACAAGAAAGTGAATGCGGTCGAGTAAGCTGCGAACAGGGACGGGGGCTTGGGCGCTCCCGTCACTCTTGCCTGTTGCGGTTCTTGAGACTGCCTATCGTGAAAAGGGTCAGGGCGAAAAATCCTGCG
>CANMLK010000173.1 GCA_947498445.1 Beijerinckiaceae bacterium | reverse complement strand
TCCCGCATACACACTTTCCAGGCGTGCGCCTTCAGCCACTCGGCCACCCCTCCGTTGAGGACAGCCAATAGACCAATTGGGCGCCCGCGCCAAGAGTCGTGGCGAACAATTGCCTTGAATCAGCTGTGTGACGGGATTTTTCCTCCCATAAACGGAGAGCTTGCATCCGCCGCAAAGGTTCATCATCTGTTTGGGATGGCACGTTTTCTGACGCGAACCTTTGCGCTCCTCCTGCTTGCTGCAGGCTTCGCCGCGCTCGTCGTGGATGGCGTGCGATCAATTGGGAGCTCGCGTATCCTGATCACAGAATTTGGCGAAACGGCCTACAAGCTTTTTCCCCGCTCATTCCCCATGTTGCAACCGGCCGTGGAGCAGCGGCTTCATCCCGCCGTGTGGGACCCCTTCCTGCTGTCCTTCTTTCTGACGCCAACGTGGCTCGTTCTTGGGTTTTTCGGCCTGCTTCTTTTCTGGCTGGCGCATCGCAGGCCGCAGGTGGGGATAGACCCGGGCGGTTGATCCGGAGGGCTGCTGGGACGGGTACTGGCGCGCGCGCGGCGATCCACTACATTAGAGCCCAAGGAGATCATCCATGTTTTTCATGCGCAAGAAGAGCGAATTGCCGAAGGCGGACGAGGCGCTGCCCGGGCGGGCCGAGCCCGTCGCGAGCGCGGGGGCGCATTACGTGAACGGGCGCTCTCTGCAGCCGCCGTGGCCCGTTGGAAGCCAAACGGCGATCTTCGGCATGGGCTGTTTCTGGGGCGCGGAGCGCAAGTTCTGGGAATTGGGCGAGGGCGTCCACATCACGGCCGTGGGTTATTGCGGCGGCTTCACGCCCAATCCGACCTATGAGGAAGTCTGCTCGGGCCAAACCGGCCACAACGAGGTCGTGCTCATCGTCTTCGACCCGACCAAAATCTCGTTCGAAAAACTGCTGGCTGCGTTCTGGGAAAATCACAATCCAACGCAAGGCATGCGGCAGGGCAATGATGCCGGTACCCAGTACCGCTCCGGCGTCTACCTGACCTCACCGGCCCAGCGCGACGCGGCGGAGCAAAGCCGCTCGGCCTATGGGGCAGCCATCGCCGCCAAGGGCTATGGGCCGATCACGACGGAAATCGTCGACGCCGGCCCCTTCTATTTCGCCGAGGGGTATCATCAGCAATATCTGGCCAAGAACCCCAACGGTTATTGCGGTCTGGGGGGAACGGGCGTGTCCTGCCCGATTGGCGTCGGCGCGTAGACTCGAGACGATTTCCAGCGCACGAATGGCTGCGCTGTAGCGTTGGGGCGTTGGCTAAAGACCACGCCTTACTTGGCCTTCACGTTACTTGGGCTTCACGTTACTTGGCCTTCACGACCACCCGGCATTCGGCTGGCAATTGCGCCAAGGTCATGGGCGGTTTCGGCTTCCAGTTGGGATTCGGCTTTGGATTGAGCACCGCGTCCGTAAACCACCAGTCGAGCGAGGAATCGCACCCCTCGTCCCGGGGCGGAGGGTCCTGCGCGTTGCAGCCAGCGTCGCCCGGCGGGCATGTGACGCGCACGTGAAAATGATAGTTATGCCCCCAGAAAGGTCGTATCTTTGACAACCAGCGACGATCGCCCCTGGCTTCGCGGCATACCGCCTTTTTGATCGCAGCGTTGACGAGTATGCGTTCGACATTGGGCTGCTGCGCGGCGATGCGCAGGATCTGCACATGGGCGGGCGTCCAATTCCTTGGTTCGATATCCCGCTTGTCGGCGCGCACCATGTCTGTCGCTGACGTCTCCTCGCGCTCAAGTCGGTTGAGAGTGCGCGACGGCATTGGCGTAAGCCAGATATCTGCGTCCAGCCCGATCTGATGGGACGCGTGACCCGTGAGCATGGGCCCGCCACGCGGCTGGGAAATGTCGCCCACGAGAAGACCGGGCCACACGCCTTCGGCTTTCGCCTGACGCGCGATGCGCTCCACGGTGCGGATCATGTCTGGGTGTCCCCAGTTACGGTTGCGCGAGAGGCGCATGACCTGCCAGGCGTCACCGTCAATGGGCAGGGCTGCGCCGCCAGCGAGACAACCGCGCGAGTAAAATCCGATAGACCGCGCGCTCATGTCGGCGGGCAGCGTTCTGCGGCCGAACAATTCCTTGGCGGGTGTTTTTGGATCGTCGGGATTGGCGAGCGGGGGCAGCGGCTTCGGGTTGACCGTGCCTTTGTCCTGCGCGAGCGCGGCTCCGCCCACGGCTGTAAGCAAGCCCAACGTGAGGGCGAATATGATGCGCATGCAAAGCTCCATTGAGGGGATCATCGGCTACGATCATCAATGAATTACTAACCATGCGCTTTGGTTCAGCGCGCTTTCAGCCCCATCAGGCCAGCGATGAGATTGCGTTGCGTCTGGGAGGTGCCAGCGGCAATCGTGGCGCTGCGCGCGTCGCGGAAATAACGCTGCATGTCGTATTCGGCGCTCAAGCCATAGCCGCCCATGATCTGCACGCCCATGTTGGCCACCTTGGCGTAGACCTCGGAGGAAAAGAGTTTCGCCATGGTGATTTCCCGCAGAGCGTCCTTGCCTTCGGAGGCAAGCCAGACCGCGCGCCACATCAGCATGGTCGCCGCGTCGACCTCCGTCGCCATGTCCGCAATCATGTGCGCTATCGCCTGGAATTCGCCGATGGGGCGACCAAACTGAACGCGCTCGCGCGCATAGGACGCCGCCAGATCAACAATCGCCTGCGCAGCGCCGCATGACCCTGCCGCCGAGACGGCGCGCTCGATCTGCAGGCCAGCCATCAGGCAGTCCCAGCCCTTGTTCAGCCCGCCGATCAGCCGGTTTTCGGAGACGGCGACGTCACGAAAGAAAACTTCGTACGTGCCGACACACCGGCGACCGAGCATTTCAAGCTTGCGGCATTCAACGCCCGGCGCATCGTTGTCGATCAGCAGAAGCGACATGGCGTTGCGGTAATGGGCGTCGCGATCCGTTTTCACATAGGTGCTGATGATCGTGTTCGGGAGCCCGCCCCCGGTCATCCAGAGCTTTTGACCGTTGACGATGAAGCGGTCCTCATCGCGCCTTGCGAACGTCTTGATGGCGCCGACGTCCGACCCCGCGTCGGGCTCAGAAATGCCGATGGCGAAACGGGTCTCGCCTCTCATCATGGGCGGCAAGAAGCGCTGGACCTGCTCCTCACTACCCTTGCGCAGGATGTTTAGCCCGCAGAAGACGGCCCCGCCGTAGGCCATCGCAAGATCGGCGCTGACGCGCGACAATTCGAAGCTGACGATGGCCAGATCGACAACGGAGCCGCCAAGGCCCCCGACCTCTTCGGGAAACGGCAAGGCGAGCAGGCCAGCTTCCGCCCACGCGGCATAAACTTCATTGGGAAACGTCTCATCCCGATCATGCGCGCGCAGAACGTCGCGCGGCGCATGGCGCTGCATCAGACGGCGCACGCTTTCGCGCAACATTTCCTGTTCTTCTGTGAAGCTGAAATTCAAGGTTTGCTCCCATGCAGCGCGGCTTTGCGCCGGTCTGCGGCATTTGCCAAGATAGTTCGCAGACAGTAGACAACGAGCAGTTCTCCGATCAAGCGCGCCGCTATCTGGACAGCGCAGACGGAGGCGCAGGAGGAACGATGAAGCTTGTCACGTTCGTGGTTGGTGGAAAGACCACCTGGGGCGCCGTCGTGGACGGCGGCGTCGTGGACCTTGGCGCCAAATTGCCCGCCTATGCAGACGTGCGATCCCTGATCGCCGCCGATGCAATGGGCAAGGCGAAGGCCGCCTCCGCTGGAGCAAAGGCTGATTACGCGCTCGACGCGATCACCTTGCTGGCGCCG
Source organism: Beijerinckiaceae bacterium (assembly GCA_947498445.1). Taxonomy (GTDB): domain Bacteria; phylum Pseudomonadota; class Alphaproteobacteria; order Rhizobiales; family Beijerinckiaceae; genus Terripilifer. The sequence goes on along the minus strand of CANMLK010000173.1, from coordinate 4,462 downwards.
ATCACAAACCCCGACAAGATCATCTGCGTCGGCCTCAACTACGACGAGCATGTGCGCGAGACAAAGCGCGAGAAGACCGAAGACCCCGCGCTTTTTGTTCGCTTCGCCAACAGCCAGCTGGGCCACAACCAGCCAATGCTCATCCCGCTGGAATCCGAAAAGCTGGATTACGAGGGCGAGATCGCAGTGGTGATCGGCAAGGGTGGGCGACGCATTTCTGAAGAGGACGCTTACGCGCACGTGGCGGGCTATTCCTGTTACAACGACGGCTCCATTCGCGACCTGCAATGGGCGACCACGCAGTGGACGACCGGCAAGAACTTTCCGGCCACAGGCGCTTTTGGCCCCTGGCTGGTGACGGTGGACGAACTACCCGCCAACACAAAGCTCACGCTGATCACGCGCCTGAACGGCAAGGAAATGCAGCGCGCCACCACGGACATGATGGTTCACTCCATCCCGCGTCTCATCGCGTTCATCTCGCGTTTCACGGAACTCGTCCCCGGCGACGTCATTGTCACCGGCACGCCGGGTGGCGTTGGCGCGCGCAAGACGCCGCCGCTGTTCATGAAAGATGGCGATGTCTGTGAAATTGAGGTCGAGGGCGTCGGCGTTCTGAGCAATCCGATCAAGGCCGAAAGGGTCTAGACCCATGCGTCCAACCGCTCTTGGCTACCTCGTCGTCAGCGCCAAGAGCATTGACGACTGGGCGACGTACGGTGCCGGGCAACTTGGGCTGCAGGGTGTCGACCGCAGCCGTTCGACGCTGGCGTTCAGGATGGATGACCGCAAGCAACGCATCCTCATCTGCGAGGACGGCCGCAGCACCATCTCGGCCTATGGCTGGGAAATGGCGGACAGCGCGGCGCTCGACGCCCTTGCGGCTCAACTTGAGAGTCACGGCGTTGCGGTGGCGCGCGGGTCCCGGGCGCTTGCGGACGAACGCTGCGTGGCGGACCTCGTTGTGCTGGAGGACCCGGGCGGCAACCGGATAGAAATGTTTCACGGCCCGCAAATCGCGAGCGACCCCTTTCAGGCAGGGCGCAACGTGGGCGGTTTTCGCACCGGCGCGCTGGGGCTCGGGCATGTCGTGATGCAGTCGACGGACATGGACCCGATGATCGCGTTCTACCGCGACGTCATGGGGTTTGGCGTCAGCGATTTTTACGACAAGCCTTTCAAGGCCTGCTTCTTCCACGTCAACCCGCGGCACCATTCCTTCGCGCTGATCCAGAGCGAGAAGTCGCAGGTCCATCATCTGATGATGGAATACTTTGCGTTTGACGACGTCGGACACGGTCTCGACATTGCGCTCGCGCAAGAGCGCATCGCCGTCACGCTTGGCCGACACGCGGGCGACGACATGACATCGTTCTACACGTGGACGCCCTCGGGCTTCATGGTCGAATCCGGCTGGGGCGGAAAGTGCATTGATCCTGAGACGTGGGTTCCTAGCGAGCGCCGGGTTGGCCCCAGCATCTGGGGTCATGACAGGCACTGGCTGCCGCCTGAAAAGCGGCAGGAAGCGCGAGACATGGTTTTGCGCAACGCCGCCAGCGGACTGAGGCATCCCGTTCAGGTGGTGGACGGAAACTACAATCTGATGCCGGGCGTTTGCCCCTGGTGGGACGAGACAATCCGCAGCGGAGGACAATAAAAAAGCCCCGCAAACGCGGGGCTTTTCATTATTGGCGTGCGCCTGTTCTCAGGCCCACAATTCCTTGCTCGCAAGGCGCGCGCCTTCAGCCATGGCTTCGAGCTTCGCCCACATGATGCTGGGGTGAACCCGGCGATAGAACGGACCCTGCGCGAAGCCGCAATCTGTCGTCGCCATCACGTTTTCACGCCCTATGAGTTTGGCGAGACGCACGATGCGCTCCGCGACAAGTTCGGGATGTTCGACCACGTTGGTCGAGTGGCTGATGACGCCAGTTGCGATGATCTTGCCGGCCGGAGGCTTCTTCTCGCCCCAGACTTTCCATTCATGCTCGTGACGGGGATTGCCGCCCTCGATGACAAAACATCCCGCCTTGATCTGGTAGATCTGGTCGACAAGATCGCGCAGCGCGATGTCGGTCGTGTGCGGGCCGTTCCAGCTGCCCCAGCACACATGATAACGCACGCGGTCTTCAGGAATGCCGCGCAGCGAGTAGTTGATCAGCTCGATCTGCTTGCCGACCCACTTCTTATAATCGTCCATGGTTCCGGGCGGCACCATGCGATCATAGGTGACGGCGAGGCGCGCATCATCGAGCTGGACCAGCAGGCCGGAATCGACAATCGCCTTGTATTCCGCGTTCATCGCCGAGGCGATGGCGTGCATGATGTCGTCTTCGGTCTTGTAAAATTCATTCCGGCGATCCGGAATGACGCTCGACGGCGACGCGACGGGCAGGAAGCCTTCGGTTACGCCGCTGGCGGCGAGCGCGTTCTTCATGTTCGCAATATCGCGCTGCACGGCCTCAAAGCCGGTGTATTCGATGGGGCCGACGCAGACGGAATCCAGCGTCGTCGCCATGCCTTCCTTGGCGTCCATTTCGTCGTAGAAGGCCGTAAACTTCGTGCGGTCAGCGCCGCGCCGCCAGGAGTTTTCGCCCTGGAAGGGACGGCGTTCGAAGCCGCTCATGCGCTCGATGACATATTGCGACCAGGAGATTCCCTTGCCGAACTCGCCGTCGCTGGGAATGTCGATGCCAGCGTCCTTTTGCTGAGCGATGACGTCTTTCACCTCATTGGCGAGCGAGGTCTGATAGACGCTCTCATCGACTGCCGAGCCTGCCTGTTTGGCGCGCAGATAATCGATCACGGACTGAGGCCGGATAAGGCTACCAACGTGGGTTGTGAGAATCCGATCGGTGCTGCGAAGCATGTTTCGTCCCTTGGCTCAGGTGGGCGGCGAGCGCCGCTTGGCGGGCTTGTCTATGGGAGCCTGCGAGTCAACGCAACCGCGCACAGACTTGAGCGCCGCCCATACCCTGGAAGGAGTCGCAGGCGCCTCGAAGCTCTCCACGCCAACGCTGGCGAGGGCGTCGCACACTGCGTTCAGCACGGCGGCCGGCGCAGGCGTCGTCCCGCCTTCGCCCCCGCCCTTGACGCGCAACGGATTGCCCTTGGTCGGGTCTTCAACGAGATGCACGTCGAAGGCTGGAAACAGATCGGCGCGAGGCATGGCGTAATCCATGAACGAGGCCGTCAGCACCTGACCAGATCCATCATAGCGATGCTGTTCCACAAGCGCCTGCCCGGCGCCCTGCGCGATGCCGCCATGGACCTGGCCGTGGAGAATGAGCGGATTGATTGGCTGACCGGCGTCATCAACGGCCGTATACCGCGTGATCTCCACGCTCCCGGTATCAGGATCGATCTCGACCTCACACACGGCCGCGCCTGTTGGGTAGGCCGGCATGCGGCCGCGAAACGCCGCGCTTGCGGCAAGCGGGGCTTCGCCCAGACTGCTCACGTCAAAGATCGAAAGCTTCGTGTTGCTGCCCGGCGCGCTGAAAAAGCCCTCGACGAAGGAGACGTCGTTCAACGCGACGCCCATCTTTTCCGCCGCCATGGATCGCGCACGATCCAGAATTTCCTGCGCAGCCTTAACCATCAGCGCGCTGCCAATGCGCATGGAACGGTCAGAATGTGAACCGCCGCCAGCGATAACGGTTTCAGTGTCGCCTGCGACGAGCCTCACTTGATGGGGCGTCACGCCAAGCAGGTCCGCGACGACCTGCGCAAACGATGTTTCGTGTCCCTGCCCTGTCGATTGCGTTCCGATCACCAGATCAATTCGCTTGTCGTGCGCAACAACGCGCAAATCGACGCGCTCATGAGGCGCGCCGACAGGACACTCAACGTAATTCGCGACGCCGATTCCCGCGATCAGATTCCGCTTGTGCGCATTCTTTCTGCGACGCAAAAACCCGCTCCAGTCAGCGGCTTTGAGCACTGCGCGCAGATTTCCGGTGAAATCGCCGCTGTCATAGGTCAGGCCTGTCGCGGTCGCGTAGGGCAGATCAGCGCGCGCGATGAGATTGCGCCTGCGCAATTCAATGCGATCCACGCTCAGCTTGCTCGCGGCGATATCAAGCGTGCGCTCAATGGCCAGCGTCGCCTCGGGCCGGCCTGCGCCGCGAAACGGACCCGTCGGCGTCGTATTGGTGAGCACGCCACGCACACGCACGCTGGCTTCAGGCACGCGGTAAACGGTGGGCGTGATACGGTAGGAATTGTGCAATTGCACAAAGGACAACGTCTGCGCGCCAAGCCCGCCCAGAATATCAACGCTCATGGCGCAGATCAGGCCATTTGCATCGAACCCCGTGCGCACCTGCGTGCGAATGTCACGACCCTGATAGTCGGTGAGCTGCGACTCCGTGCGGTCGTTGGTCCATTTGACAGGACGCTGCAGTTTTTTCGCAGCCCATACGACGCATATCTGCTCGGCATACGGGTCATTGCGCGCGCC
>CANMLK010000172.1 GCA_947498445.1 Beijerinckiaceae bacterium | reverse complement strand
AACCACTTCGGACTTGATGAGACATCAAAGGCCGCGTAATCATCAAACGAGGCAAGGCCCGAACCGCAATTTTCAACATTGAGCGGGACATCCCCGCCCAAACTGTTTACCCCAGGTTTGGGGCGTCGCGGTGATGGCGAGCATGGCCGTTGCTCTTGTAACGCGTTGTGCTCTGTGACCCGGATCTCAAAGAGCATGAAGGCCTCCGGCTGGTAAGGCTGGACGCAGCAACTGATGAGATGGTACCGCCTCAGAGATGGACAAGAAAACAAACCCTAGCGTCAGCGGCTACATCTGGCGAGGGATCTGCGACGAGTGCCTAGCGATCTCGGCTCTCGTTCGGCATGAATGGCTAATTGTGGGTGTGCTGGCCGCCCTGATAGTCTTTGGGGTCAGCGTCCTGAAACCTTTGCCGCCAAGCGTCATCCGCATAGGCGCGGGGCAACCAGGGTCCGGAATAGTCGCTCTCGCTGCCGCCTACCGTGACGAACTCAAGAAGCATGGCGTCAGAGCCGAACTCGTTGTGACTGCTGGCGCGGTCGATAATCTGCGCAAGGTTTCGGAAGGTGTGATCGATGTTGGTTTCACGCAGAGCGGTATCGCTGCTCCGGCGAATGTCTCTTACATGGGGAGTATCGAATATCAGCCACTCTGGCTCTTCTATCGTGGCCCGGCTCCGAGCAGCGACGATCTTGCCACCTTTCTTATAGGCAAACGTGTTTCGAACGGAATCGAGGGTAGCGGATCGCGGATGGCGTCGGATTGGGTGCTGGAACATTTGGGCGAGGAGGTCCGCTCTCGCATCCGCCTTCTTCCGCTCGACGCGCCCACTACTATCGACGACATGATCGAGGGGCGCATAGACGTAGCATTTTTCCTTTCGCCGTTGCTCTCTCCCAACGTCCAGCGAATTCTGGCCGACCCGACCATCTCGCTTTACAATTTCAAGAACGCAGAAGGCGTCGCCTTCCTAATGGGTTTTGCCAATCATGTGACGCTCCCTGCGGGAGCATTGAGCTTGTTCCCACTGCGTCCGCCACAAGACACGCATATGCTCGCAGCGACGATTCCCTTAGTCGTGCGCTCAGACGTGCACCCTGCGTTGCAAAATCTTCTATTAATCATCAGCAAGGAGATGGGCCAGCGAATCTCGACGCCCTTCGAGCGCGGCAGAAATTTTCCGGCTTTTCTTGACAAGCAATTACCGCGAAGCCCGGTCGCTGAACGCTATTATAATTATGGCGGACCTATCCTCATCGGGCGCCTGCCCTTTTGGCTTGCGACCCTTGTGGATTCCATCTGGGTAGCGCTGATCGCTCTCTTCGCGATCTTCTATCCGCTGTCCCGGCTGATGCCGAGCTATCGGGGACTGTTCGCCACCGCAATTCATTCTCGCTACTACCGCCGGGCCCGCCAGATCGAGAGCGCCCAGCGCTACGCGACGTCGCTCGAGGCGCTTCAGAAATGCGAGGCTGAGATTAACGATCTTCTGGCCATGATTCGGGAAATGTGGGTCCCGAACGGCTCCTCTTCGGCGCATGGGGCTCTGCTGACAGCGGTGATGAGCCTCGACGCCGATTTGAAGTGGCGAAAGGCACAATTCGCCCCTTTATGGGCGGCGCCAGCCCTAAGATCACCCTGCGGTCATCAACCCGCAGAACCCCATGCGACAAAGGAAAATAAGGCTTAATCCACTCCATCTGCGCTTCCGAAAGCCAGATCAAATCGCTCATGTGTCGCCCCGCAAGTATCACAAGTGAATCAGATCAACGCCCACTTGGGAATCCCCTACGATTCATTCAGTTGGGAAAATGCTCTAGAACTAGTTTGTGCCTGTGCTTCAAACGCGCACACGAACAACCCTGCCGCCAATCCTATCTGGGTAGCCTTCATCCCGCCCCCTCCTCACGTCACCATAGCCATAATACGTCCAACCTGAGCGGTCTGCCATGAGGTCGAGCCTCGTGGTGTCCTGACCCCTCGGGCCTCTAGACCTTTTGCAATGTGCGACAGCTTTGTCACCCAGCTGGAACCGAGGCCCATGTGCAAGGGGCAACCGTGAAGCAAAGAGCCCCGCTTACTGGACCAGTCCCGCAAAGTGCTAAAAGTCTAGTGACAAATCGAGTGACAAAGATGGATTGCGCCAAAACGTCGAGGCGAAAAGAACCCGTAAGTTATTAATTTATGGCGATCCCAACAGGATTCGAACCTGTGACCTACTGCTTAGAAGGCAGTTGCTCTATCCAGCTGAGCTATGGGATCTAATTCTTGCTAACGCCGAAGGTCTGAATTCGGCCAATTTGAGGGTCCAAATCTTCAGTGCGTCCACTGCCCCAGGCGCGTTGACTTGAAGTTATCTGAGTACGCCATGGGCCGCCGCGTCGTTTCGTGGGGCTCCGCCACAGTGTACGCAAGGCCCTTGCGCTGGGCGTAAGCGATGGCGTCCTCCTTGGTGGCGAAGGACAGTTTGACCTGCGTGCGAGTGTCCGACGAGCTGGTCCAGCCCATGAGGGGCTCGATCTCGCGGGGCGTCGCGGCTTCCATCTCCACGACCCAGCGGCCGGACTTGGCCTGACCGGACTGGGTTGCGGTTTTCGCGGGCCTGTAAATCTTCGCCGTCATGGGAGCTCCACCCGAGTCGAACGCGCATCGGTGCACTGACGAGAGAGAAATAACGCCGACAGGCCCCTGCACGCAAGGCGCGCTTGTAGAAGGCTTGCAGAGCATATGCAAAGCAGCGCTTGAACTTCCGTGGCCCGGCGGTCCACTCTAAGCCAAGCCGCACTGGCGCTGGGGAGGAAGAAACATGCCGGACACAATCCGCCGGGTTGTCACAGGTCACGACGATCAGGGCCGCTCCCTGTTCATCATGGATGGCGCGCCGCCGCATGTGCGCTGCCGCAGCCCCGGCTCGACCATCGTAACCGAGCTTTGGCGCACCGATAGCGCGCCGGCGGACAATGCAGGCGAAGCGGACCCCACAATTGGCGCGTATTCGCTCACGCCGGGCGCGGGAAGCGTCTTCCGGATCATTGTCTATCCGCCAGACACGCAAAGGCTGGCCGCGCTGGCCAGCGAACGGGCCGACCAGCACGATGACGGCAGCGGCCGCATGAAGGCGCTCGACAAGGGCAATCCCCGCCATCCCGGCTTCCACAAGACCGACACAATCGACTACGCCATCGTCCTCAAAGGCGAGATCTGGGCTTTGATGGATGAAGGCGAGACGCTGCTGAAACAGGGCGACGTGCTGGTTCAGCGGGGCACCAACCACGCGTGGAGCAACCGGACGAGTCAGGATGCCGTGCTGGCGTTTGTGCTTGTGGACGCCAAGCCGATCTGAGCCACGGACGGGGCAATCTGAAGACGCCGGTGAGGCGTCAATCGGCGCCTTGATGTAGTTATCGACAACTTTCGAATTTTTATAAAACATTGATTTGAAAGATGCATGACCACATCGTTAAAAATTTAACGGTTACTTTCATGCATCGTGAAAGACCGTCGCCGATGCTCCCCGCATGCATTACAGCGGCAATGGAATCACCTCGATCAAACGCAGTCATCGCAAGAGCGTCGCTCTGGCGGTAGATGACGACGGCAACTTTCGCGAGTGCATCCGCATGATGTTGCGGATCGGCGGATTCAGCGAGACGATTGGCGTGGGCGATGTGGAGGCGGCCCTGGCCGTGGCGTCCCGGCGCCCGCTCGATCTGATCGTCAGCGACTGGAACATGGCGCCCTACACGGGGCTCGACCTGCTCCGGGCGGTGCGGGCGAACGCTGCGACGCGGGAAATCCCGTTCATTCTCGTCACCGCGAGCTTGTCAGAAGACGCATGGCGCGGCGCTCTCGAACTTGGCGCCACTGACTTTCTGGTGAAGCCGTTTTCAATCGAGCAATTGCACGACAGCGCCAACATCTCGATGGAATTGACGCAACGGCGCGTGCAAAGCGCAACGATCCTGCAATACCGGCGCGACCTTCGACAGCGCCGATGAAGATCAGCCAACTAGCTTGTCGACGCCCGCTTTGGCGATCTGCCCGTCCTGCGACGAGTGAACGCCGGACACGCCAATGGCGCCGACAAACTGGTTTTCGACGATGATCGGCAAGCCGCCTTCAACCGTGGTGACCCCCGGCAGCGACATGACGGCCACGCGCCCGCCAGCAACCACCTGTTCGAAAGCGGCGCTGGGACGCTTGAACATGATCGCGGTGCTCGCCTTCTCCTGCGCGACGATGCTGGAGGCTTTCTGCGTGCCGTCCATCCGCTCGAGATACATGAGATGGCCTCCGTCATCGACAATAGCGATCACCACGCTCCAGCTGTTGCGCTCGGCTTCGGCGCGGGCGGCGGCGGCGATAATCTTGGCGTCGTCGATGGAAAGGGCGAGTTGGCGCAGCATGGGTCGTCTCCTCGAAATGCGAGGCCAGATATCTATCAGCTTTTGGCCGCGCGCGGCAGCGTGAGACGGAAGCAGGCGCCGCCGTCCTCGCGCGGCAGGCAGATGAGCGCGCCACCGTGCAATTGCGCGATCTTGCGGGCGAGAGACAGGCCAAGCCCAACGCCGCCGCCAGCCTCCGATGCTCCCTTTATGCGATAGAACGGCTCGAAGATTTTTTCGCGGTCCGCCTCCGCCACGCCCGGGCCATCATCGCACACGTCAACGCGCGCGCCCTGCCCTTGAGCGACAACAAGAACATCAATCTTGTTGGCTCCGTAGCGCGCCGCGTTCTCGATAAGATTGCGCAAGGCGCGGCGCAACAGTTTGGGGTCCGCGATCACGTCGATGGCGTCACGCGCATCAAGATCAGCGCCGGCGCGCGCGCATTCTTCCGCCGCCAGAGCCACCAGATCCACGGTCTCGCCCACCGGCGCCTCCACCGCGCCAGCGTCCAGACGGCTAGCGAGAAGGATCTCGTCCACCAATTCATCAAGCTCCCGGATGTTGCGGGCAAGTTCGTCGCGCATCCGTGGGGACGTCTCTGGCGACAGCGTTTCGACGCTCATGCGCAGGCGCGCGAGCGGGGAGCGCAATTCATGCGAAGCGTTGGCCAGCAGCGTGCGATTGGCGCGCATCAGCGTTTCAACGCGCTTCGCCGTTTCATTGAAGGCGTTCGCGAGCCGGGCCACTTCGTCCTTGCCGCGTACGTCAGCGCGAGCGGAAAGGTCGCCCGCGCCGAACGCGATGACGTTGCGCTCCAGCTCCTCCAGACCGCGCGTCAGGCGCCGCACGAGGGGCCAGGCGCACAAAGCTACCGCCAATGCGGTGAGGATCAGCGCCATCACAAATCCAAAGCCGCGGAACGGAACGCCCGGAGGCAGAGCGCGCACGGCCACCAGCATGCGGCCGTCGTCGAGCGTGACGACAAATCGCCCGAACGGACGGCGGGGCGCCGACGCGAGTTCGTGTGCGAGGTACCCGCCGGCATAGGCGAGAGGGCGCCCGCCTGAATCCAGCAAGGCAAGGTCGTGCCCCGTAAGATCGGACCATCTTTGCAGGGCCGAACTGAGGACGGCGGGGTCGGCTCCGGCGGGTGGCAAAATCGTCTGCGCCACCTCCTTGAAAATCACATGGTTGGGCGCGCGCTCATTGTCACCGAACATGCGCCATGCCAGACCGGCTAGCAGGATGGACACGATCACGCTGGCGAGCACCGCCAGATAAATGCGCACGTAAAGGCGGCGGATCATGCACCTGCTCCAGTCACACCATCATCCTGCACCTTGGCGAAAACATACCCGGCGCCGCGCACGGTGATGATGCGGCGCGGGGCTTTGGGATCATGCTCAAGCAGGGAGCGCAGGCGAGCGATGTGCACGTCGATGGAGCGATCCAGCGTGGGGTCGTAGGCTTGCGCCTCGCCGCCAACGAGTTCTGCGAGTTGCTCACGCGAGAGAACGCGCCCTGCCCGTTCGGCCATGACGACAAGCAGATCAAACTGCCGGCTCGTGAGCTGCTTGTCGGCGCCGTCGACGCGCACGGCACGGGACTCGCGGTCGATTTCAAGCAGACCAAAACGCATGGCGGGCGTGCGCGGTTCTACCTTGCTTTGACCGCGACGCAGGACAACGCGGATGCGCGCCAGCAATTCACGCGGCTCGAACGGTTTTGCGATGTAATCCTCGGCGCCGATTTCGAGACCGATGACTTTGTCCAGCGGGTCACCGCGCGCTGTCAGCATGATCACAGGCGTCTGCGCTGACTGCCCGCGCAAGCTGCGGATGCGGCGGAAAACATCCAGTCCGTCGCCATCGGGCAGCATCAAATCAAGCAGCACAAGGTCGAACGAACCGCGCTGCAAATCCGCCAGCCCGGCGGCGCCCGTGGTTGCATGCGCAGCTTCGAGCCCGGCGGCGCGCAGATAATCCGCGACCATCCCGGCGAGACGAACGTCGTCCTCGATCAGCAGCACCCGGGCCATGACTTGCTCGCCATAAGTTTGCGCGGGTCACGTTAGACGCAACCCGCGCACATGTCAGATTACAGATTGCAAATTACTGGGCGCCGCCCTGGCCCGGCCCGTAGCCGCGTCCGCCGCCCATGTTGCCTGGACCCATGCCGCCGTGTCCCATGCCGCCGTGTCCCATGCCGCCGTGTCCCCTGCCGCCATGCCCGCCCATGCCACGGGCGAAGGCGAAGCCTTCCATGCGGCCCACGAGTTCGGCCCGCTGCTTGGGCGACAAGACGTCCGCTGCGTCAGCGACCGCCTGCGTAATCTGCTTCGAAGCCGTGTCGGCCTGCGAAAGGTGCTTTACGCGCAGCTTTTCGAGTTCGGCGCGATCCACCTTGTCAGCTTTCATCAGCTTTGCCGCTTCGTCGCGAAAAGCCGTTCGGCCGTTGCGCATGGGCTCAAGGTCGGCGAGCGTCTTCTTGACGATGGCGGTGACCTTTTCCTTCTGCTCGGGCGTCGCGTCGAGGCGGTCAAGCATGCGATTGACGCCCCATTCGGCGCGCATATTCATGAAGGGGCCGCCCATGCCGCCGCCAAACCCGTGTCCGCCCCACGGCTGTGAAACCGCAACACCGGCGCCGACGACCACGACTACGGCGGCGATGGCGCCGACGATCAATCCACGCTTCGAGGTTTTGCTGTTGGCCATAACCCAAGTTCCTTTTTTCGCCATGCGGACCGTTCCGCGATGGGAGGAGATTGGCGTGCCGACTTTTCTGCCGTGTGCGGCCTACGTAAACTTGTGTAAAGCGAACGGGTCCAAAGGAGCCTGCGATGAGCCGCCCCGTCCTCTACATGTTGCCCGGCCTGCTCTGCGATGAGGCGGTCTTTGCGGCGCAGATCGCAGCGCTTTCCGATGTTTGCGAGGTGCGCGCGCCAATTTTCCGTGGCCTCGATTCCTTTGACGCCATGGCGCAGGCTGTTCTGGCTGATGCGCCGCCACGTTTTTCGGTCGCGGGGTTCTCCATGGGCGGACGGGTGGCGTTCCACCTGGCGTCGATTGCGATGGACCGCATCCAGCGATTCTGCGCTTTCGATACGGGCGTCATTCCTGCCTCTGAAGCAGAGCTGCCGAAGCGGCAAGCATTGGTCGATCTCGCCAACCGCGAAGGCATGGCCGCGCTTGTCGCAGCGTGGCTGCCGCCCATGCTGCACGAGACGCACCGCAACGATGTCGCCTTCACAGCGCCGCTGATGGACATGGTGATGCGCTTTTCGCCGCAGGATCACGAGAAGCAAATCCGCGCCCTGATCAATCGCCCCGACATGCGCCCCGTGCTGCCGCAGATCAAATGCCCCACGCTGATTGCGTGCGGGCGTCAGGACGGTTTCAGTCCGCCTGCCGATCATGAGGCCATCGCGGCCGCCGTCCCCGGCGCACGGCTGGCGATCATTGACGACAGTGGACATTTTCTCCCCGTCGAACAGCCGGACGCTCTCAACAAGGCGCTGCGCGAATGGTTCAGCATACCCCAAGCCTGAGCGTTGGCGTCGCTGTTTAGTGTTTGATTTTATAGCGGAACGGATAGCTAACAGCAGACGTTGCCCCGTTAACCAGCACACGCTGGAGCCGGGACGCCACGCGAGTTGACCTTGTGCGCGTCCCTATCAAAGGGCCTCGGATATGGTGCAAAACAACTCAACCTCAAGCGTTCGGTCGACTCGCGGCTTCGCTTCCATGGATCCGTCCAAGCAGAAGGAAATCGCGAGCAAAGGTGGGCGCAGCGTGCCCTCCGACAAGCGCAGCTTTTCACAAAATCGCGAACTCGCCGCACAAGCTGGACGTAAGGGCGGCCAGAGCGTCGCCCCCGAAAATCGCAGCTTTTCTCAGGATCGTTACTAGAGCGCGTTGACATTCAAGATTCCCCAGGACTCTCAAATCTGATTCAAGCTCCTTTTCGGATAGGAGCGTTGAATGTCGGCGGTTCGCCTGTCTCTTCGGGACGATCAATGGGAGCGGATGGCTCTGCACTTACCAGGGAA
>CANMLK010000171.1 GCA_947498445.1 Beijerinckiaceae bacterium | reverse complement strand
CGCCGCGCCATTGGCCCGCGCCGCCTGTGTCGGGCAGCAGATCAAAACGGTTGATGCGGCATGGATATTCCGACTCGAGAATCTCGATCGGCGTGACATGCAGATTGCTCAAATGACACGCGGTGCCCGACGCGCCATCGTAATGCGCGCCCGCGCCATAGGCGGAACCGAGAATTTCATATTGCATGTTCGACTGGCCCGGCCGGCCCTTCGACCAGAAAATGCCGAGCGCGCTTGAAGAACCTGCGCTGGCTGCGGCGCGCGCAGGATTGAATTTCGCCATCGCTTCCAGAAGCACATCAACGAGCTTGAGATTGACCTGCTGATAATTGGAAACCGCCGCAGGCGCCGACGCGTTGGTGATCGTATTTGGCGCGAAGATGAAATCAACCGCATCGCCCATGCCGTCGTTGAAATGCAGCGTCGGCTCAAGCGAGCCAAGCAGCGCATAGAAGACGCAGGCCTCGACCATTGATGGACGCAGGTTTACCGGCCCGCGCGCTTGCGGGTCGCTGTTCGAAAAGTCAAAACTTGCGCGGCCATTCTTGATGCGAATGGTGACGGCGAGCTTGATGGGTTTTGTCGGATCGACGCCGTCGTGATCGATATAACCTTCGGCCGAAGACTCGCCATCGGGCAGCTTCTCGATGCACGCGCGCAAGTCTGCGGCGGCGCCGTCGAGAATCGCCTTGAAGGCGTCCATCAGCGTCTGCGCGCCAAAGCGGATGCACAAATCCTGCACGCGCTGCGCACCATTGTGCGTGACTGCGATCTGCGCCGTCACGTCGCCGCGCACCAGATCAGGCTGGCGCGTGTTGGCGAGAATGAGGCGCTCCATGTCGGGCAGCAGTTTGCCCGCCTTCCAGATGCGCACGGGGGGCAGCAACATGCCTTCCTGAAAAATCTCGGTCGCGTTCGCTGACGTCGATCCGGGAATCGTGCCGCCAACGTCCGCCTTGTGCGCGATGGAGCCGGTGAACGCGACGATCTTTCCGTCGGTAAACACGGGCGACACGAAAGCCATGTCGGAGACGTGGGGCAGGCCGCCTTCATAAGGATGATTGCAGACGAACACGTCGCCTTCGGCGATTTCGTCGCCATAAAGCTCGATGATGCGTCCCACGAGATGGCGATAAACCGGCGCGTGGAAGAACATCGGCGGCGCGACAATGAGCCGCCCTGTCTTGTCGAGCACGACGCAGGAGAAGTCGCGCGATTCGCGGATAATGGTGGAATAGCCCGAGCGATAAAAATGATAGTGCATTTCATCGACGAGGCTGGCGATCTTGTTGCGCAGGATCTGAACTGTAATCGCGTCCATGTCAGACTCCCGCGCGTTCGAGAACAAGGTTGCGATATTCATCGACCACGGCGCTCCAGCCCGATGGCACAATGGTCGTCGCATCAAATTGCTCGACCACGCAGGGGCCTTCGATGCGCACGCCGATATCGAGCCCGTCGCGTTCATAGACAATCGCTTCGACAGGATTCTTCGGATCAAAGTACACATTGCGCACGCCCTTGCGCGCATCGGCTACAGCTCTGGGCATTGCGGGCGCGGCCTCGCTGCGCGGCGTATATTTGGGAACTGCGACGCGAACGCGCACGCGATAGCTGACGACTTCCACAGGACGGTCGCTGGCCGCGTGGCCGTGGACCTTGGCATGGCGCTCATCAAAGCGCGCCCGCGCGGCCTTGATGGAGTCGTCGCTCAGCGCGCCGCTGTAAAGACCGTCGAGCGGCGTGCGCAATTCATAGCCTTGTCCGGTGTATCGAAGGTCGAGTTCGCGCAGGAAAATGGCGTCCGCCGGGTTCATGCCTTCGGCTGTCAACTCCTCGCGCGCGCGGTCTTCCAGCAAGCCATAAATCTCTTCCGCGTGGGCGGGTGTGACTTCAGCCAGCGGGCGCAATTCGGAGCGGATGTAATCGTGCACAACGTCGGTGCACAAAAGACCGAGCGCCGAGAACGCACCGGGACGCGGCGGCACGAGAATGCGGCGCATATTGAGTTCGTCGGCAACGGCAGCCGCATGCACGGCGCCCGCGCCGCCAAATGGCAACAGCGTGAAGGAGGTGAGATCGACGCCGCGCTTGGCGGCGAACACGCGCACCTCGTCGGCCATGCGCATGTCAACGATGCGGCGGACGCCCGCCGCCGCCGACACCGCGTCAAGCCCAAGCGGCTTGGCGACATGCTCTTCCAGCGCGCGACGCGAGGCCTCGACATCGAGCTTTTGCGCGCCGCCGAGGAAATAATCGGGGTTGAGATAACCGCACACCACATCGGCATCCGTCACCGTGGGGCGGGTTCCGCCCCGCCCGTAACAGGCGGGGCCCGGATCGGCGCCCGCGCTTTGGGGGCCTACAACAAGGAAGCCGCCGCGATCAACGGCGGCGATGGAGCCGCCGCCAGCAGAGATCGTCGTCATGTCGAGCGCGGGCACGTCGATCTGCCGGCGCGCGATGACGCTTTCCGTCGTCTCCAATGGCGCGCCGCCTTCAATGAAAGCGATGTCGGCGCTGGTGCCGCCCATGTCGAGCGTGACGAGGCCGCGTCGCGCGTAATCGCCTGACAGAAGCGCGCTCGCCTGCGCGCCGCCAGCGGGGCCGGAGAACAGCGTGTGCACTGTGCGCCCGCCCGCCACCGTCGCGGTGAAAGGCATGACGCCGCCATTCGACTGCATGAGAAAACGGCGCTGCGTGCTGACGCCCGCTTCATCGAGACCCTTCGACAGATGATCGATGTAGCGAACGAGAACGGGTTCGAGATAGGCGTTGAGCAGCGTTGTCGACATGCGCGGCCATTCACGCAGACGCGGCAGCACTTCGCTGGAGATCGACACGTAAAGATCGGGCGCTTCTTCAAGCGCGATGCGCCGGGTCTCTTCCTCATGCGCGGGGTTCATGAACGAGAAGAGATAGCAGACGGCAAGGGACGCGACGCCTTGGGCTTTCAGTTCACGCACGGCCTGCCGCACGGCGTCGCGATCAAGCGGGGTGACGACGGCGCCCTGATAATCGCTGCGCTCGGGAATTTCGCGCGTCAGACTTTGCGGCGCGATGGGCTCGGGCTTCGCATAATAATAATTGAACAGGTTGCCATCGCGCGCCTGCGCCTGCACTTCCTGAATGGCGCGAAAGCCCTTGGTGACGAGCAAACCAACCTTGGCGCCGCGCATTTCCAGCAGCGCGTTGGTCGTGATGGTTGTGCCATGGGCGAAGAAGTCGATCGCGTCAGGGGCGATGCCGCGCGCGACGAAGCGGGCCACGCCGTTCAGAACGCCCAGCGCAGGATTACGCGGCGTGCTCGACACTTTTTCGACGAGCAATTCACCGGTCGCCGGATCGAGGAGCACGAGATCGGTATGGGTTCCGCCAACGTCGACCCCGAGACGGTAACGCGCTTGTGCAATCGCCATGGCGCTTCACTTCTCCCTGAATGGTTTTCGCGCCGGACGGCGCGGCGGTGTCGTAACACCCCGCGCCGACACCGTCCATGCTGTCCGGCAGAGCTGTCACGTCATCACGCTCAACTGGCGCGCGATGCGACTTATTCCTGAAATGCGACTTCGCGCGTGCGGCGGAACGACGGCAGCACAATCATCAACACCAGCGCAAGAGACATAAGCAGGAGCGTAAGCGAGATAGGCCGCTGCACAAAGATGAGCGGATCGCCAAAGGACAGGATCATCGAGCGGCGCAGGTTTTCTTCCATGAGCGGCCCAAGCACGAAGCCGAGAAGGAATGGCGCGCCCTCGCAACCGAGCTTGCCGAAGGCATAACCAAGTACGGCGAAGCCGGCCATCATCATGACCAGGAATGTGCTGGAGCTGATCGCATAGGCGCCGACGCAGCACAGGATCACGATGCACGGAAACAGCAGGCGATACGGCGCGCGCAGCAGCGTAACCCACAGACCAATCAACGGGAGATTGATGATCACCAGCATCGCGTTGCCGATCCACATCGACGCGATCATGCCCCAGAAGAGTTGCGGCCGCTCGGTGATGAGCGCTGTGCCAGGCGCGATGCCCTGAATCATCATGGCGCCAACCATGATCGCCATCACCGGGGTTGAAGGAATGCCGAGGGTGAGAAGCGGAATGAATGACGTCTGCGCGCCCGCGTTGTTCGCGGCTTCCGGTCCGGCGACGCCTTCAATGGCGCCCTTGCCGAACTGGGCGCGGGAGCGGGAAATTTTCTTTTCCAGCGTGTAGGATGAGAACGAGGCGAGCACCGCGCCGCCACCAGGCAATATGCCAAGCAGCGAGCCAAGGCCGGTGCCGCGCAACACGGCTGGAATGGCAAGCATCGTCTCCTTGCGTGTCGGCCACAAGCTGCCGATCTTTTGCGTCTGGCTTCGATCCTCAAAGCGCCGGTCGAGGTTAGCCATCAACTCCGCGATGCCGAAGAGGCCCATGGCGAGTGGAACGAAGTCTATGCCGTCATAGAGTTCGGTTACGCCGAATGTGAACCGCGTGACGCCGGACTGTATATCCGTGCCCACGAGGCCAAAGAGTAGGCCCAGCAGCACCATCGCGACCGCTTTGATCACCGATCCGTTGGCGAGAACGACGGCGGCGACGAGGCCAAATATCATCAGCGAAAAATATTCCGGCGAGCGAAACTGCACCGCGAAGCTGGCAAGGATGGGCGCGAACATGGCGATGATGATCGTGCCGACGCAGCCAGCGAAAAACGAGGCGAGAGCGGCAACCGTCAACGCGGCGCCAGCGCGCCCGTTGCGCGCCATCTTGTACCCTTCGATACACGTGATCACGGAGGACGTTTCACCCGGTAGGTTGACAAGAATCGCGGTCGTCGAGCCGCCGTACTGGGCGCCGTAATAGATGCCCGCAAGCATGATCAGCGCCGCCAGAGGGTCCAGCCCATAGGTGACCGGCAGCAGCATGGCGATGGTTGCGATGGGGCCGATGCCGGGCAAGACGCCAATCAGCGTGCCAAGCAAACACCCCACGAGACAAAAGAGGAGGTTGGTGGGCGTCGCAGCAGCTGAAAAGCCCAGCGCGAGGTTGGCGAAGACATCCATGTCAAAAATTCCACGCCAGGGGCTGAAGCGGCAATCCGAGCAAGACGATGAAGACGAGGTAGCAAGCGAGCGACATGCCGACGCCAAGCAAAACCGCGTCGCGGAGCTTGAACTCGTCAGATGCAAACGACGCCACAATCAGGACGATGAACACCGTTGGTATGAGGCCGACACGCTCGATGAGCAGCGCGAAGAGGATGATCGCGCTGACAATGAGAACCTGCGGTTTTATGGCGCTCGGCTGGATCTCCCCACCCCGCAACGCAAAGGACCGCGCGGTCACAATCGCGCCGACCGTCATCAGCAAATACGAGAGAATTGTGGGCAGGAAGCCGGGGCCCATTTTTGTCAGGGCGCCAAAAGTGAACTCACGACTGAGGTAGGCGCCGATTGCGCCAAATGCGATAAACAGGAGGCCGGACCAAAAGTCCTGCGGATGCGTAATGCGGATCATTCCGGCGCTCTCCCCTCCTCTTCAGCCTCCACCGCTCAACAGGCGATTTGGGACGCTGGATCATCACTTCGCATAGCGTGGAAAGCTGCGGCTGGAAACAACGTTTGCGCCGCATTGTCCAATTGGGCCGGGATTAGTGTCCGCGGGTCGAAATTTCGGCAGACGCGGTCGCGCCGGGCTCGTCAAGACCGGCCTCGTAAAGCTGTTCCACCACGGCGTTTTCATCTCCACCAGCGCCACGCAACTGGCGCAGAAGAAAGCGCAGATGTTCGCGCATTTGCGCCAGATCGCCGTCGGGCACGCAGTCAAGCGCCTCCACTTCGATGGCGTCGGCAATCACTTCGGAGCGGGCGAGGAGATCGCGGCCTTCCGCGGTCAAGGTCATACGCAGGATGCGGCGGTTCGCCTGGCTGGCGGCGCGGTCGATCAACCCGCGCTTTGTCATGCCAGCGATCACCTGGTTCATCGTTTGCTGTGTTACGAAAAAGCGCCGGGACAGATCGGCCGAAGACAGACCTTCGTGCCGGGCCAGCAAGCCAAGGATCGTATACTGGAGCCCCGTGAGGCCGAGCGGGCGCAGCGCCTGTTCGAGGCGCGAGCGCAGCCCCTGGCTGGCCTGGTGCAGCAGATAGAGCGTACTCGGACGTTGGCGGTCCACTCCGGCTCCCCTCCTTGACGTCATCTGGGCCCCCGATCTAAGGGTCCCTTATATTGCGTGGACACAGGGGGAGCAAGTGAACAGCACCAGCCAGACAACCCAAGCCGGGCAGAAGAGCGTTCTCGTGGACATCCAGGACGGCATCGCCTGGGTTTGCCTCAACCGGCCCGAAAAGCGCAACGCCATCAACCCCGCCATCGTGCGGGAGATGAACGAAGCCCTCGACGCGCTCGAAATGGACGACGCGTGCAAGGTGGTCGTCATCACCGGCGCGGGCGACTCATTCTCGGCGGGTCAGGACCTGAAAGAATATTTCCGCGAACCCGACGCGGGCCACCCTGTGACGCGCGAACGACTGCACAAGGCCAACGCCCAATGGCAATGGCGCCGGATGATGCATTTTTCCAAGCCAACCATC
The DNA here is from genome assembly GCA_947498445.1 of Beijerinckiaceae bacterium. GTDB lineage: Bacteria > Pseudomonadota > Alphaproteobacteria > Rhizobiales > Beijerinckiaceae > Terripilifer. Next base: position 1,945 of record CANMLK010000171.1, on the reverse strand, counting down.
GCCATGGTGAACGGCTGGTGCTTTGGCGGCGCGTTTCAGGTGCTGCTCGCCTGCGACCTCGCCATTGCTAACGAGAAGGCGACGTTCGGTCTGTCGGAAATCAACTGGGGCATCATCCCGGCGGGCATCGTGACCAAGTCTGTCGCCATGGCGATGATGCAGCGCACCGCGCTCTATTACATCATGACGGGCGAGCCCTTCGACGGGCGCCGCGCGGCGGAAATCGGCCTGGTGAATTTCGCCGTTCCTGCCGACGAGCTGAAAGCCCGCGTCACGAAACTCGCGCAGACGCTGATGCAGAAGAACCCCCATGTCCTGCGCGCCGCCAAGAGCGGCTATCATTATGTGCGCGAGATGTCATGGGATGCGTCGGCGGAATATCTGTCGGCCAAGTCCGATCAGGCAAAGTTCCGCGATCCCGAGCAGGGCGACCAGCAGGGAATGAAGCAGTTTCTGGATGAAAAGACCTTCCGACCGGGGCTCGGCGGCTACGACCGCTCGCGCTGAATTTATTCGGCCAGATCGAAAATGCTCACCTCGTGCCGCGGCCACTTGCGCGGCGCGAGGAACACCGCGTCGGCGCGCAACGTCTTGCCCACAGCCCACGGGTTGCGGGCAAGCCACGCATTCGCGGCGCGGCGCATGCGCTTAATCTTTTGTGGCGTGATGGACATGGCGGCGGCCTCCAGTGAGGCGCGCGCCTTGACCTCGACGAACGCCACGCAACCGCCGCGCAGGGCGACAAGATCGATCTCGCCGCCACCGGCCAAAAATCTGCGCTCAAGGATGCGCCAGCCCACAATCTGAAGCCGCAAGGCGGCCAGCGTCTCGGCGCGCAGGCCCAGCGCATAGGCTTTGCGCCTCTTGCCGGCGCGATCGTCGCGCCCGCTCAAGTCTTGTCCGGATCAGCAGCGCGCGCACCCGCCAGCTCAAGCACCCGCGCATAAACCTTGCGCCGGGGCAGGCCGGTGTCGCCAGCGACAATGGCCGCTGCATCCTTGGCGGAATGTTTTTCCAGCGCCGCCTCGATTTTCTTGTCCAGATCTTCGTGCGCGTCGGACTCAGTTGTTTCATCGGGAGGGCCGATGACGATGACGATTTCGCCTTTGGGCGGGCCCTCGGCCGCATATTGTGCGGCGAGTTCCGACAATGAACCGCGGCGCACCGTTTCGAAGCGTTTGGTCAATTCGCGGCAAACGGCGGCTGGACGCTCGCCAAGGACGGCGGCCAGATCAGCGAGGCTGTCGGCCAGTCGGCGGGCTGATTCAAACAACACGAGCGTTCCCGGCACGGCCTTCAACGCCGCTGCGCGCTGGCGCCGCGCGCCGCTTTTGTGCGGCAGAAAGCCTTCAAAGAAAAAACGGTCGGTGGGCAAGCCGGCCACAACCAAAGCCATCAGGACTGCGGACGGGCCCGGGGCGGAGGACACCGCGATCCCGCGCTCCACCGCCTCGGCCACCAGTTTGAAGCCGGGATCAGACACCAGCGGCGTTCCGGCGTCGGAAATGAGCGCCAGCGCGGCGCCGCTTTCCAGTCGCGCCAGCAGATGTGGGCGAATAACCGCCGCATTGTGCTCGTGATACGCCACAAGCGGCGTTGAGATGCCATAGTGAGCCAGAAGCGTTTTGCTGACGCGCGTGTCCTCGGCGATCACCGCATCGGCCGCCGCCAACGTCGCAAGCGCGCGGAAAGTAATATCGCCCAGATTGCCAATTGGAGTCGCCACGACATGGAGACCAGGCGCCAGCGGTTGCGCCTCGGCGCGCAGGCCGAAAGCGGTGAAGCCGGGGCGGCCGGAGCCTGACTCATGACTGTCGCTCGAGGTGGTCATTTTCGCAATTTAGGTCAGCAAAATCGTTCTGTAAACCGGATAGACAATTCTTTTTATCGAACGCATAGCCGCGCAATACTCGGGGGCGTGAATTGCGGGGCAAATTCTGTTATC
>CANMLK010000170.1 GCA_947498445.1 Beijerinckiaceae bacterium | reverse complement strand
AGGATCGAGCAAGCGCGCGTTGATGAAGGCGGCGGCTGAATTGGCGGCTTCGCTCATCGCTTCACTCGTTGGGTAGATGTTGCGCGAGCGCCTCGAGCACCGCCATGCGCACGGCGACGCCCATCTCGACCTGTTCGTTAATGAGCGAGCGCGGCCCATCCGCAACGGCGGAAACAATCTCGACGCCGCGATTGATCGGACCGGGGTGCATCACCAATGCATCGGGCTTGGCCCAGTCGAGCTTCGCCTCGTCAAGCCCGTAGAACCGGGCATATTCCTTGAGCGATGGCACGAAGGCGCCATCCATGCGCTCGCGTTGCAGGCGCAGCATCATCACGATGTCGGCGTCGCGCAGGCCGCTCTCCATGGTGCGATGAACCTCAACGCCCATGCGCTCAACGCCCGGCGGCAGCAGCGTCGACGGCGCCACAACCCGCACGCGCGCGCCAAGTTGCGCGAGCAAAATCATGTTGGAGCGAGCAACGCGCGAATGTAGCACGTCGCCGCAAATCGCGACGACCTGTCCTTCGATCCGCCCCTTGTTGCGGCGGATGGTCAGTGCGTCGAGCAGCGCCTGTGTGGGATGTTCGTGACTGCCATCGCCCGCATTGACGACCGAGCACGACACCTTGCGCGCCAGTAGGTGCACGGCGCCAGAATGATGATGGCGCACGACGATCACGTCGGGCCGCATCGCGTTCAACGTCACCGCCGTGTCGACAAGCGTCTCGCCCTTGGTGACGGAGGATGTCGCCACCGACATGTTCATGACGTCTGCGCCCAGACGCTTGCCTGCGAGCTCGAATGAGGCCTGCGTGCGGGTGGAGGGCTCGAAGAAAAGATTGATGAGCGTGCGCCCGCTCAGGATGGAGCGTTTCTTGTCGACCCGGCGGGAAACTTCCACCGCCTCCTCCGCCATGTCGAGGAGAACTTCAATTTCCGGACGGGTGAGTCCGTCTATGCCAAGCAAATGCCGATGGGGGAAAGGCGCACGCATGCAAGCGTCATAGGCCAGCGTGGCGGGCGCCTGCAAGTCGCATGCGGGGATACGCACCGGAAAACGCGGCGCGCCTTGCCGCCCTATTTGCCGCCCATCGCTTCGCGGGCGCGCGCCACCACGGCCGGAGGCGCCTGATAGAAGGCCTCGATCAGCTTTTCCATATCCTGCCAGGTGACCAGCTCCGGCTCCAGCCCAAGCTTTTCAGCCTCGGCCACGAAAGCTGGATCGCGCACCGTCGCCGAGAATGCGTTGCGCAGGACGGCGGCGCGTTCGGGCGAGAGTTTTGGCGGCGCAGCGAACGGACGCGCGAAGACCTGCGGCGCAAAGACAAAGTCGAGCACCTTGCGCTCGTCGTCGTTGCTGGCGAATTCCTGAGCCAGCGGCACCAGCGGATGATCCGGGTGCTTGCGAAGCCCCAGCTGCACCAGCACGTTGATCTTTTTGTCCCGCAGCCATTCCGGCCGCTGGGTCTGGATCGGCACCCAGCCCCACGAGCAAAATCCGGACAATTCGCCCCTTTCCAGCGCAGTCAAAATGGCCGCGCTGCCGGTGTAGCCATAGATCACCTTCAATTTCGTCCCGAGCACGCCATTAAGGATGTTGGGAAACGCAGCCGAGGGCGAGGTGGGGCCAGACGCGCCCACCGACAATTCCACATTTCGAAGATCTTCAAACGTCTTCACGGGCGATGAGTGCCAGGAGACACAGGTCGAGACCTCGTTTGATGTGGAGCCAAGCCACGTAAACTGGCGCGGATCGTAATTTGCGCCCTTCGTGCCCATGAGCGGGTCGAGCGGGACGGTGCGGCCGAAGATGCCGAACTCGGACCCGTCCTTGGGAGCTATTGTATAAAGGTAGTTGGCGAGCTGAAGGCTGCCAGCGCCAGGCATGTTGCGCGGCACCATGTTGGGCTCGCCGGGAATGTGCCGTCCCATATAGCGGGCAAGCGTGCGGGCGGAGAGATCGTAGCCGCCGCCGGGGCCGAAACCGACAAAAATCGCGACGTTGCGGCCTTTGTAGAATTCGGCCGCGCCACGCTCCTGTCCGGAGGCTGGTTGCGCAAGACCCTGCGTTTGCGCCAGACAGAGCACGGTCGCAGCCGTGAGCACGCATCTATGCGCCGCTACTCGTCTCATGTGTTTCTCCCCCTCTTTTGCGAGGATCATCCCCCTCCCGGCCACCTTTGTAAACGGCTCTCATGGGGAGGCCTGCCGGGGCGTCATTTGACAGAGTACGGGGCGTCCACCATGTTCCGGGCGCAAATGACAAGCTCTATCATCCGTGAGCAGAGCCCTCTCCCGGCCTTCCCTGCGGAGCGTTTTACTTTATATTTCAGGCCCTTGGCCTGGAGGACCCTTATCCCATGAATGCTGTCGTCATCGTTGAATCTCCGGCCAAGGCCAAGACGATCAACAAGTATCTCGGCAAGGACTATGAGGTTTACGCCTCGTTTGGCCATGTGCGCGACCTACCCGCCAAGGACGGCTCCGTCGACCCGGAGCAGGACTTCGCGATGCAGTGGGAAGTGGACGGCAAGGCCGCCAAGCGGCTCGCCGACATCGCCCGCGCGGTCAAGGACGCCGACACTGTCATTCTCGCAACCGATCCGGACCGCGAGGGAGAGGCGATTTCCTGGCACGTGCTTGAAGTGCTGCGCGGCAAGCGCGTGCTGAAAGACAAGACAATCCAGCGGGTCGTCTTCAACGCCATCACCAAGTCCGCCATTCTGGAAGCCATGCGCCACCCGCGCGAGATCGACGCCGGGTTGGTGGACGCCTATCTGGCCCGCCGCGCGCTCGATTATCTGGTGGGCTTCACGCTCTCGCCCGTGCTGTGGCGCAAGCTGCCGGGCGCCCGCTCGGCTGGCCGCGTTCAGTCTGTCGCGTTGCGGCTGGTCTGCGACCGCGAGCTCGACATCGAGAAGTTCGTGTCGCGCGAATATTGGTCCATCGCCGCGCACCTCAAGACAAAGGACGCTGCGCCGTTCGTGGCGCGTCTGGTTGGCGCCGACGGCAAGCGCATCCAGCGTCTGGACGTGGGCTCAGGCGATGAGGCGCAGGGCTTTCGCGATGCGCTTGAGAAGGCGAAGTTCAGCGTCGTCTCCGTCGAGGCAAAGCCCGCCAAGCGCCATCCGTGGGCGCCGTTCACCACCTCCACCTTGCAGCAGGAAGCCTCGCGCAAGCTGGGCTTTGCGCCTGCGCACACCATGCGGGTCGCCCAGCGCCTTTACGAGGGCGTTGATCTTGGCGGTGAGACGGTCGGTCTCATTACATATATGCGAACCGACGGCGTGGACATCGCGCCCGAAGCGATTGGCGCCGCGCGCCGCGTGATCGAGAAGGAATACGGCCCGAAATACGTGCCGCAGGTTCCGCGCAAATACACGACCAAGCAAAAGAACGCGCAGGAAGCGCATGAGGCCATCCGCCCAACGGATCTTGGCCGCCTGCCCCGCCAGCTTTCCAAAGTTCTCGAGAAGGATCAGCTGCGACTCTACGAACTCATCTGGACCCGCACCATCGCGAGCCAGATGGAATCGGCAGAGCTGGAGCGCACCACTGTCGAGATCGCCGCCGACGTGAGCGGCGCGAAATATCAGCGCATCGACCTTCGCGCGACCGGTCAGGTTGTGCGCTTTGACGGCTTCCTCGCGCTTTATCAGGAAGGCAAGGACGACGAGGAAGACGACGAGAGCGGCCGCTTGCCGCCGATGGCGCAAGGCGATGGACTGACGCGCGAGAAGATCGAAACCGCGCAGCATTTCACTGAGCCGCCGCCGCGTTTCACCGAAGCGACGCTGGTGAAGCGTATGGAAGAACTCGGCATCGGCCGTCCTTCCACATACGCCTCGACGCTGGCCGTTCTGCGCGAACGCGATTACGTGCGCATCGACAAGAAGCGACTGCACCCTGAAGACAAGGGGCGGCTCGTCGTGGCCTTCCTCGAAAGCTTCTTCAAGCGTTACGTGGAATACGATTTCACAGCGGCCCTGGAAGAAAAGCTTGATCTCGTCGCCAACAACGAGATGGACTGGAAGGAAGTGCTCCGCGACTTCTGGCGCGACTTTTCGGGCTCGGTCGACGAGATCAAGGATCTGCGCACCACCGAAGTGCTCGACAATCTGAACGAGCTGCTCGGGCCGCACATCTTCCCGAAGAAGGAAGACGGCAGCAGCCCGCGCGCGTGCCCTTCGTGCAACGCCGGGCAACTCTCCCTGAAGCTCGGCAAGTTCGGCGCGTTCGTTGGTTGCTCGAACTATCCCGAGTGTCGCTATACGCGCACGCTCTCGCAGCAGGCGACCGGCGAAACCGGTGAGGGAAGCGACCGTCCCGGCGTGCGGGTGCTCGGCACCGATCCCGTGACGGGGCTGGAAGTGACGCTGCGCGATGGGCGTTTTGGTCCCTACATTCAACTGGGCGAAGGCGAGAAGCCAAAGCGTTCATCGCTGCCCAAGGGACTGAGCAAGGATGACGTGACGCTGGAAAAAGCGCTGGCGCTTCTGTCGCTACCGCGCGAAGTGGCCAAACATCCCACCAGTGGCGAACCCATTGTAGCGGGCATTGGCCGTTTCGGTCCTTATGTGCAGCACGGCAAGACCTACGCGAACATCGGCCGTGACGACGACGTGCTGGAGATTGGCGCCAATCGCGCGATCGATCTCATCATCACGAAAGAGCACGGCGGCGGCGGCGCAAGCCGCTTTGGACAAGCGGCGCCCGGCCGCGAACTTGGTGAACATCCGAAGGGCGGCAAGATCACCGTGAAGGCCGGCAAATACGGCGCTTACGCCAATTGGGGCAAGATCAACGCGACGCTGCCCAAGGACAAGACGCAGGACGCGATCACGCTGGAGGAAGCCATCGCGCTTCTCGACGCAAAAGCGGCTGGGGAGAGCGCAGAGAGCGGCACAGTGCTGGGCGAACACCCGGACGGCGGCACGATCACGCTGCGCGCGGGCCGCTTCGGCCCCTATGTGGCTGTCGGAAAAGTCTACGCCAACGTGCCCAAAACGATGTCGCCCGAGCAAGTGACGCTTGCCGACGCCATCGAGTTTATCAACGAAAAGGGCGGGCCCGCAAAGGCCAAGGGCAAGGCGAAAGCTGGCGCGAAGAAGTCTGCTGCGAAAAAGTCTCCGGCCAAAAAAACGGCTGCGAAGAAAGTCGCCGCAACAAGCGCCGCGCCAGCCAAGAAGGCGCCCGCGAAGAAGACGTCTGCTGCAAAGAAAGCCCCCGCCAAGAAATCGCCAGCCAAGAAGGCCGCGAAGAAAGCAGCAAAGGCGTAACACGAAGATGCCGACCATGGACGCCAGCACGCGCATTTGAATCAACGCTATTGGCGGGAGATGTCGCCGCCATCCACAGAATCAGCGCTGTCAATCCTTTGACGCGAGCCCCATTCGCTCTCTAAATGCGAGCGATACGGGCGCTCTGCGTCGCGCCCCGGATGGAGCAGGATTGATGAAATCTATCGCGTTGCGGATTGCGGAAGAACTTGGCGTTGCGGAGCGTCAGGTCACCGCCACGGTGGAGCTTCTGGACGGGGGCGCGACAGTTCCGTTCGTTGCGCGCTACCGAAAGGAAGTTACGGGCGCGCTGGACGATACGCAATTGCGCACGCTGGACGAGCGCCTGCGCTATCTGCGCGAGCTCGAAGACCGCCGCAAACAAATCCTCGACAGCGTCGACTCCCAAGGCAAACTCGACGATGCGCTGCGCGCCAGAATCTGGGACGCGGACAGCAAGGCGCGGCTGGAAGATATTTATCTTCCATTCAAGCCCAAGCGCCGCACCAAGGCGATGATTGCGCGCGAGGCGGGCCTTGAGCCACTTGCCGACCTGCTGATCAAAGACCCGAAGAACGACCCGCGCGAGATTGGCGCGATCTATGTCGACGCAGCGAAAGGCGTTGAGACAATTGACGCTGCGCTGGAGGGCGCGCGCGCGATTCTCGTCGAACGTTTTTCGGAAGATTCCGAACTCATTGGCTCACTGCGCGAAAGCTTCTGGAGCGGCGGACGGGCCGTGTCGAAAGTGCGCGCGGGCAAGGAAACGGCGGGCGCGAAATTCTCCGATTATTTTGACTTCGCCGAGCCGCTGCACAAGCTGCCGTCGCACCGCATCCTCGCGCTGTTTCGCGGCGAGAAGGAAGAGTTTCTCGATATCGCGCTGGAGGCCGAACCCGATGCGCCGACAGATCGGCCCGGCTTGTTCGAGAACCGCATTGCAACGAAATTCGGCATCGCGGACCTGGGGCGCCCCGCCGACAAATGGCTGCGCGAGTGCGTGCGCTACGCATGGCGTTATCGCGTTCAATCGTCACTGTCAGTTGATCTGCGCGTGCGCCTTTTCCAGAACGCGGAAGATGACGCGGTGAAGATTTTCGCCGGCAATCTGCGCGATCTTTTGCTGGCCCCGCCTGCTGGCGCGCGCGCGACCATGGGGCTTGATCCGGGCTTCCGTACGGGCGTGAAGGTGGCCGTGGTCGACTCAACCGGCAAGGTGCTCGACACATCGCCTATCTATCCGCACGAGCCGCAGCGGCGCTGGGACGAGTCGATTACGATTCTTGCCGCTATGTGCGCGCGTCACAATGTTGATCTCGTCGCCATCGGCAATGGCACCGCGTCGCGCGAGACGGAAAAACTCGTCATCGATCTGGTGAAGAAATATCCCGAGTTGAAGCTCACGAAAGCGATGGTGTCGGAAGCTGGCGCGTCGGTTTATTCGGCGTCGGCGTTTGCCTCGCAGGAGTTGCCGCAACTCGATGTGACGCTGCGCGGCGCGGTTTCCATCGCGCGACGGCTGCAAGACCCCCTCGCCGAACTCGTCAAGATCGATCCCAAATCCATTGGCGTCGGCCAATACCAGCATGACATCGCCGAGCACAAACTTTCGCGCTCGCTCGATGCTGTGGTGGAAGATTGCGTGAACGCGGTGGGCGTTGACGTCAACACCGCCTCTGCGCCGCTGCTCGCGCGCGTGTCAGGCGTGGGGGAATCGCTGGCGCAGAACATCGTGCAGCATCGCGATGAGAACGGCGTGTTTCGCTCACGCACGGACCTGAAGAAAGTGCCGCGCCTTGGGCCCAAGGCTTTCGAGCAATGCGCGGGCTTCCTGCGCATTGTGGGCGGCGCCGATCCGCTGGATTCATCAAGCGTGCATCCAGAGGCCTATCCCGTCGTCCGCCGCATCATCGAGGCGACGAAGAGCGACATCAAGCTGCTGATCGGCGACGCAAAGACGTTGCGCGGCCTGTCGCCACAGAAATTCACCGACGAAAAATTCGGAGTTCCCACTGTCACCGATATTCTGCGCGAGCTTGAAAAGCCGGGCCGCGATCCGCGTCCTGCGTTCAAGACTGCGGAGTTCATGGAAGGCGTCGAGACGCTGAATGATTTGCGGCCCGGCATGATCCTTGAGGGCGTGGTCACGAACGTGGCGGCGTTCGGCGCCTTCGTCGATATCGGCGTGCATCAGGACGGGCTCGTCCATATCTCGGCCATGTCGCGCACCTTCATTAAAGACCCGCGCGAGGCGGCCAAGCCCGGCGACATCGTGAAGGTCAAGGTCATGGAAGTGGACAAGCCGCGCAAGCGGATCGCGCTTTCCATGCGGCTTGATGACGACGCGACGGCGCCCCAGCGCGACGCAGGGCCCCGCCCGGCCCAGCGTCCCCAGCAGAACCGCGCGCCGCAATCGTCCCGCCCCGTTGAGGCAAACAAAAGCGGCGGGGCACTTGGTGGCGCCTTGGCGGAGGCGCTCGCGCGCGCGCAGTCGCAAAAGGGGCGCTGACGCGGCGGCCATCGCGCTGATAGAGTGAACCGGAAGGCCGGGCGCGGCGTTGCCGCCGCGCAGGCTTGCAGGAAGAAGGTTCGCCTTGGCCAAACCACCCGTCACCGAAACGCCCCTCCCCACCCGCGAAGAGATTCTGGCCTTCATCGCCCGTGAAAACGCAGCTGCCGTGAAGGAAGGGCGCTCGCTGCCCAGCAAGATCGGCAAGCGCGAAATCGCGCGCGCGTTCGGCCTCAAGGGGGCGGACAAAATTCCGCTCAAGCGCATTCTGCGCGAGATGGAGGCGGACGGCGCGGTCGAGAAGCGAGGGCGCACGCTGCACAAGAAGGGCCAATTACCCTCCGTCGTGCTGGCCGACATCACCGGCCGCGACACCGATGGTGAACTTATCGCCCGCCCGGTTGAGTGGAACGAAGACGAGCACGGGGCCGCGCCCCGCATCGCGGTTTACACGCCGCGCAAACCGCGTCCCGGCGAGCCGGCGGCGGGCGTGGGCGACCGCGCGCTGATCCGCGCAGACCTCAATCGCGATGCGCGCAAGGGCGAGCCGGAATACACCGGCCGCGTCGTCAAACTGCTGGCGAAGAATCGCCCGCAGCAATTGGGCGTCTTCAAAGCATTGCCGCAGGGCGGCGGGCTTCTGTTGCCAATCGACAAGAAGAATCTTGATCGCGAGCTCTCCATCCTTCCCGGCCATGAAGGCGACGCGCGCGACGGCGATCTGGTCTCCGTGGACGTGGCGCCGGGCGGGCGCGGGCATAGGCCTGTCGCGAAGGTGAAAGAGCGCATC
>CANMLK010000169.1 GCA_947498445.1 Beijerinckiaceae bacterium | reverse complement strand
CGTGCGACGAGGCGCGCGTAGACATCATAGCCGCCGCCTGGGCCGTAGCCGACGATGATCTGCAATAGCCGATTGCGATAGAAGTCAGCGACGCTTTGCGCGAACGCGCTGCCGCCCGCACACATAAGAGCCACGGCGGCGACAATCCCGATTCTGAGCATAGCCCCCTCCCCAAAGCGACTCCTTGACCGAAGCGCGCTTATTCAGAGCGACGGTATTGCGCCTCGCGGTGTTTCGTCAAACCGCTTTGTCCTTCGAATTTAGATATTTATAAAATCTGACGGTCGTTGCCGCCTTCGCATAGGGGTGGGGGGGTAGTGGGCGGATACAACAGGTCGTCGCAACACCCCGAAGTTGGAGGTTGTGACAATGGCTGGTCGAAAAGCTTCTCCCTGCAATCGCAGAAAAGCAAGCCAAGTGCGACGGCACTGTCCCGATCAGTTTGGCAGCGTCTCCGACCATGACGCCATTCCTTGGAAGGCGCTGGGACACGCCAAAAGCGAGGACTTCCACGCGGGCGGCCCCGCCAGAACCCGCACCCCTTCGGAGCTATCGGGGGGGGGGGGGGGGTACGGAGATTTCCAAATCACCTGCGAGTTTGCATGCCGGCGGCCCGTCGTTCGGTAGCGCCGATGGAGCTGAGAGCAGGAGTTCGTGACACCCAGCGTGACAACGGCGTGAACAACGCAAGACCACATGGCATACAGATGACTGAATCTATTCGTATTTCTCGCGACATTGCACCAGCCTGCGCACTGATTGTAGGTCAGTATCTGGGTGGCGACGATCTGCTGGACGTCGTCAGTGAGGCGCGCGCGGACGCGCACCAATTGATCGCGTCGAGGTGCAGCAGCGCGGCATCCGCCGTGCCCAGCGCCTGCGTCAGCTTTATGGTGCGCGGGTCATTGAGGTGGCGCTCCAACAGCCTCAGCGCCTTGAGGGCTGCACCCCGGTCGCTGCTCTCAGCGATCGCCCGGAGCCTCGCCAGCGCCGCCGGCAGGGCGTCCTGAAACAGGGCAGCTAGCTCTGGTGGCGTCGCCATCGCGAGATTTCCTAGTTCTTCCGTTTGAAGCCGGGAGAGTTCAGCCGAGCCGCTCCAATGGTGTTCTCGTGGTCGAGCCGGGCGATATACATCTCTTTCCGTTGCTGCGTGCGCTCGGCGTGCTCGGCGGCCCATACAGCCTGTTCCTCGGCTGTCCGGCGGCTCAACTCCAACAGAGCCGCCAGGTGCGCCGCTCCGCTGGCGTTGCCCTGCACCTTTGCGTCGAGCTGGGCGACGGGCTTTCCGAAGCAGCGGTCGAGAAGGCTGTTCGCCGCCATACACCGCACACGGTCGTCGTCCGAAGAGAGCAGTTCGGCCAACACGCCGTGCCAGAGCGATAATATCCTCGCTCAACGCCATCTCGTCACTCGCCCCACGCGGCACTTTGCGTTGCGTCGATTGATGCTGGCCAAGCACCAGGCAAATCCTGCGCTCCGATACCGCCAGTTCGCTTCGCACATGATCGACGCAACGCCGTCGCCGCGCGGGGCTCAGAAGTTTCCCCGAGCGGCCTCCTGCAATATCAGCTTGTCCAGCGTCAGGTCGCAGATCGCCCGCCGAAGCCGCAGGTTCTCCTTCTCCAGATCCTTCATCCGCCGCGCTTGATCGGTCTTCAGACCGCCATATTCCTTGCGCCAGCGATAGTAGGTCTGCTCGCTGACCGCGATCCGACAACACGCATCCCCCGTCGTCCCACCTTGCGCCAGTATAATCTCGGCCTCGCGCAGCTTACCGATAATCGCCTTAGGCCCATGTCTCTTGCCCATTTGTCTTCTCCTTCAGGGTCCACACTAAAATAGTCGATGGACCACTCTGAAGGGGGCAGATCACTTTGACCGTCTTTTGATGGCGGCGCAAAAGTGTACCGGTCCTGTTACGCCGTCTCGATACTTTTAAATGTGAGCGTTACAACCACCGGCGCTATAACGAGAGCCTTGACAACGTAACGCCAGCCTACGCCTACTTCGGCAGGGCCGAAGCCACCATAAAACAGCGCGAAAGGATCAAACGCCAGACTATCCAACATCGGCGCTTGCAGCACCGCAAGATCGCCGCTTAATATCAACCCCAGGACGAGACAGACACTCCGCTAATCAAAGATACTTTCTGAGCCAAATGTTCTGATGGCGAACAATGCGCTCGAACATCGACCAATTCGTACCTTCTCGCCAGTCGGATTGATTTACGATAGGGACAGGTCGAAAGCCAATGCGAAATCGCCGGCAAGGTCACCAGCGAAACGCGCTTTTACGTCACTTTGCTCGTGTTGCTGGCAAACGTGATCGGTCCCAATCGGGTGGCGACGCTTCCGCGGCAAAAGACGGAACCTGATCATGCTGTCGAAAGAGAACAACGATCTTCTGACCCGCGTCAGCTTCGGCACGCCGATGGGCCAGTTGATGCGCAACTACTGGATCCCGGCGAGCTTCGCGGAGAAAGTGGCGGAGCCCGATTGCCCGCCCGTCCGCATCCGTCTGCTCGGCGAGGATCTTGTCCTCTTTTGCGACAGCGCGGGAAAGCTCGGGCTTCTCGAAGAAGCCTGCCCTCATAGGCTCGCGTCCATTTTCTACGGCCGCAACGAAGGCGGCGGAATCCGGTGCGTCTACCACGGCCTTAAGTTCGACGTGAACGGGAACTGCATCGACGCGCCGTGCGTGCCTCGCTCGACAAGCCCGGAACAGCTGGCGCAGATCAAACACAGCATGAAGATAAAAGCCTATCCGTGCATCGAGCGAGCAGGCCTTATCTGGACATTCATGGGTGAGGGCGTTCCGCCTCCCTTTCCCGAACTTGAATGGACCCTGCTGCCGGACTCGCACCGCTACACGTCGCGACACATCCAGGAGTGCAATTGGCTACAGGCGCTCGAAGGCGGATTCGACGCGCCGCATCTCACGTTCCTGCATGGCGGCGACCATAAGGACCGCACGCGCGACGTTGTTCCCTCTTTTTATGAAGTGGCGCAGACGGATTTCGGGTTCATCGTTGCAACGGGACGGGAAATTGTTCCGGAGGTCGTGCACTGGAACCTCAACGTTATGCTGATGCCGTTCCACAAGATCATTTCGACCGCACCGGCGGCAGCGCACATATGGGCGCCAATCGATGACGAGACGACGATGCTTTACAGCATCGATTTTCACCCGGACAGGCCTTTAAGCGAGACGGAGCTTCAGCGCGCGCGTGATGGCGCATGGATACACTGCGAGAATGTGCCTGAAACGGATCACTCCGTCCGCCATCGTCAGAACGATTATCTGATCGACAGGGCTCTTCAGGCCAGCGGCGCATCCTTCACCGGCATCAAGGGATTCGGAACGCAGGATTGCGCCGTGCAGGAAACCATGGGCTCAATCGTCGACCGGTCACGCGAACGCCTGCTCATCGGCGACTCGGCGATCGTAAAGCTGCGCCGCCTCCTGCTTCAGGCGTTGCGCGACCAGAGGGACGGTCGCCGCCCGCTCGGTCTCAATCCTGCAAGCTATCGCGTCCGGTCCCTGCGCTGCGAATTGCCGCCTGACGCAAAGATGTCCGAGCTGATGCATGAACTTGTGCGTGTTGATCGCAAACCCGCTGCGGTCGTCTAGCGCAAGCCGCATTCAATATTTCTGGAGAGGTTCTCACATGCGTAACGTCTACAACGCAGTATTTGCCTCGCTCTTGTTCGTCGCGGCGTTCGCCCACGTGGACGTTCGGGCGCAGGAGGCGGGCAGCGATCTCTTTTACAAGGGCAAGATCGTAGCCATCATAACCAGTACCGGCCCGGGTGGGGGGTATGATCTCGTGGCGCGGCTCATCGCCAGATACATGCCGAAGTACCTGAACAGCGCGCCGACCATGATCGTTCAGAACATGCCAGGTGGAGGAAACGTCGTCGCGACCAATTACATGTATGAAGTCGCTCCAAAGGATGGCACGGCCATCGCCGTCGTGAACAACGCGGTGCCGCTCAATCAGGTTCTGGATGGCCGGAACGTCCGTTTCGACGCGAGCAAGTTCAACTGGCTCGGTTCGACGGGCGGCCGCAACGAGGCTATTTTCATTCTCACGTCTGCGGGAATTTCTTCCGTCGCCGAACTAAAGGAGAAGGAAGCGACACTGGGCGGTACCGGCCCTGGCTCATCCATTGTCATCTTCCCGACCGCCATGAACTCTGTGCTTGGCACGAAATTCCGCATCGTGACAGGCTACAAGAGTTCAGCTGAGGTTTTCCTCGCCATGGAACGGGGGGAGGTCGTCGCGCGCTCGGGAACACTGCCTTCGCTGCAATCGGGCTATACTCACTGGCTCGCTGAAAATAAGATACGCTTTCTCGCGCAGGTCGGCCTGAAACGGGATTCTGAACTGGCGGACGTTCCCCTCCTCACCGAGCTTGCTGAAACCGATGAGCAGCGGCGCGTCCTGACGCTCATTTCATCCCCGCCCGCGCTAGGTCAACCTTACCTCGCGCCGCCCGGCGTTTCGCCCTTGCGGATCAACATGCTGCGCGCCGCATTCGAAAAAACCATGAAGGACGCCGAATTTGTTGCAGACGCCGCAAAGGGAAGCATCGATATCGCCCCCATGAGCGGCGACGAGGTTGCCAGGATTGTCACTGACGTCGTCAACGCCGAACCGGAAACGATCAAGCGCGCGCGCGAAGCGCTAGGCGCCAAGTGAGGTTTGATCTCATCCTTACCTGACGATGCAAAATCCATGGGGAGGGAGGGCGCGCCAGCGTCCTCGGCGTAGACTCTCCCTTATTCGACAAATTCGGCGGCGCGTTTCCTGACCGATTCTGGAAACGTCATGACCTCGCGGACGATCTTCTGCATGTCTTCGCCGCGCACTGGACTTACCTCGATCCGCGTCGTTTGCGCTTCCTTCAGGAAGGCAGAGTCCTTCGTCATGTTCGTGAATGCCTTCCGCAACGCCACCACACGTTCGGCAGGCACGCCGGGAGGCGCCACCATCGGGCGTCCAAAGTGCGTTCCAGAGAGCACCAGACGCATCACCATGCGATCTTCATCGGAGGTAGCAAGGCTTTCGATGCTGGGCGTCTCGCCGATATCGTCGGGCCGAGGGCCACCGTAAGCGATCACATGAATGTCCTTGTTCGTGAGCCAGCCGGAGCGCGTCGACTTCCAGCTCGACCAGGTATTATTTCGTCCGCCGACTTCGCCCCGCTCCATGGCCAGGTTGATGTCGTTGCCGCCTCGATAGCCAATCACCATCTGGAATTTCGTGCCGGCGAATGCGTTCATCATCATCGGAAAACCATACGTAATGTTAGCGTTGCCAACAGACCCGATCGGGATATCCTTGAGCCGCGCCTCCTGAACGTTCGTGGCGCCTGCGGTTCTCCACAACACCATCGTTTCGACGGTCGGCGTGATTGCGCCGATCCAATGGAATTTCTCTGAGTCGAATTGCACCTTACGTTTGCCGATCGCCTGCATCGCCGGGAAACCGTTCTGAAGGACCCCGAGATGCGTGCCGTCTTGTGGCGCCACAGCGTACAGATTATTCGCCATGATGATGCCGCCTGCCCCGGTCATGTTCTGCGCGATGAACGTGGGGTTTCCGGGCAGATGCTTGCCCAGGTGGCGCGCCATCAGCCGCGCATGCAGGTCATACTCGCCGCCGACGCTAACGCCGATCAGGACTGCGCCCACCTTCCCACGGTAGAAGTTTTCTACTGCGTCAGCTGCAAACGTGAGGGGTGATGCGATCGCCCCGCCGCACAAGACAAAGGCTCCAAGCAATGCTCGCGTGTTCATGCTCACCCTCCCGGCGTTTTGCGGATCTTTCTGAAGTCCCGCCAGAAAAGCTCCTGGCGGCCTGTTTCATTTTGGCCAGTCTACAGTATTAACGGAGATGTACGCGGCGGTGTAAGGTCTTCATGGCTGGGCTTTCCAATGGATAAGAGGAATGGGGGATGTCCCGTTCTATGT
Source organism: Beijerinckiaceae bacterium (assembly GCA_947498445.1). Lineage (GTDB taxonomy): Bacteria > Pseudomonadota > Alphaproteobacteria > Rhizobiales > Beijerinckiaceae > Terripilifer. Next base: position 2,726 of record CANMLK010000169.1, on the reverse strand, counting down.
TGAAATTCGCGGAACGGATGCCGTTGTCTGAAAGCTATGCCGCCTTCGCGTTTTGAACAAGCCGCGTTGCCGATGAGGCTGCCACGCTTTGTTTGTCGAGGGCGGCGCGAAGCGCGCGCAGAATCCACCTGCCCCTGCGAATAATCCGGGTTAGCTGAAAAACTCAACCTTCCCGTCATCAAGATCGTATCGGCCTGCGACGACCTTCACCTTTCCAGCTTTGACAAGACCAGCAATGATCTTGCTTTGCGTGGCGATCTTCAATGCGGTTCGCTTGGCGCTCTCACGAACAGCGTTATCGACAAAGTCACCGGGCTTACCCTGAACAGCCTTAGCTGCCGGAACGATTGCTTGAACCATTGAGCCTATCGAGCCCGGGAATTTCGTCTTCTTTTCGACGATCTCGCAGGCAGCAGCAACAGCCCCACAGCGTTCATGCCCAAGCACTACAATCAAGGGAACGCCAAGGACCGCTGAGCCATATTCAATTGTGCCCATGGTAGCTGTGTCCACCATGTTCCCGGCATTGCGGCCAACGAACAATTCGCCAACACCCTGCCCACCGAACAACAACTCAGGAGGAACGCGGCTATCGGCGCAACTTATTATCGTGGCCCAAGGAGCCTGGCCCTTAGCGACTTGTTCACGGCTTTTCGCCAAATCAACTTCGCAAAGTTGCGGCGACGACACGTACTTGGCATTACCTTCTTTCAGCTTAGCGAGTGCCTGATCAGCGGAAAGGCTGGTCGTAGGACCACCGCCAGTGTTCCTGGGCTCGATAGCAGCAAAAACACTAGAAGGTAGCAGTGAAGCCGCAACTCCGGACCCAGCTAGGCTTAGAAAGCCACGTCGCCCAAGACTAACATCGCAAACAACACACATTGAGAAGACTCCTAAAAACCTACATTCCCCAGATGAACGCTGGCTCGAGGCTATTTCTGCCCGGATTTGTGATTTTTGACAAGGCCGTGCCGACGTCGCCAGTATAAAGGTGCGCCCGTCAATTGGCGACGGTAAACCTAGCCCCTTGCGAACCGCGATTTCGTCTATTGGCGCTTCTCCGACGTCCATTATCGAGCGGGTGGATAGATTCATCCTGCGGGCGTCCGAGAAACCTGCACAAAAGCGGTAATGACCGTTTTTTCAGAACAATCACAACCCATTCCGAACCCACAACGCCCGAAGGATTTCTCACTTCGCTGGACCCGGCGCAGGTGCAATATTTTCCGGGTGATTATTACTCGCCATCGCGGGGATCGCGCAATTCACGGCGATGTTGATCATCACCCGGATCATGTTCGCGATCGGATCGATTATGATAAGGAGCGGCAGCGCCAGTTCGTATGAAAGGCCAAACGACCGCAGGACGGCCGCCAGCGGCGCGAGCGCGGCGAGTCCCGTGACGCCGAGCGTGAAGAAAGAGGTGGTGGCCGAAAGAAGCGCGATCCAGAACAAATCAACCAGGCTAAAGGACCGGCCCAGCAGGGACCCCATAAAAATGGTAGCCACGATGAAATAGACGATGATTCCGAACCGAAGCGTCGCAAACCCCAGAGGAATAAATAGGTCGCAAGGCTCCCGCGCCACCTTGAGCTCCTCCTTCATGGTTTCCAGCGCGAGCGGAACGCAGACAAGTGTATTTCGAGTCGCGACGCCCAGCATCAGCGGCTTCAGGAAGGTTGTGAAGACGCCAACGGGATTGAGCCGAAGCGAAATCGCGACCACGATGATCGAACCAACAACGACGATTACGCTGATCGCGACAAACGCGTATGTGAACATCGCCAGCATCACGAAAATATCCAACCCCACCATATCGACCTGCGGCGCGATCAACGCGATGATGCCGATCGGCGTAAATAAATTGAACCAGTCGAATATTAAGGTGCATACCCGTTGTATGTGATGGAGCGAACCAAAGACCGAATGTTCCGATTTCCGTTCGGACTTCACCATCGCGATCCCAAAAATCAAACTGAAGAAAAGGATACGCACAGTGTCGTTATTGGCCAGAGAAGCAAAAATATTGGTCGTTACGAGTGCGAGAAAGCCGCCATCTGTGACGACGATCGGTGGACTCGCGCGGGACAGGTCGAGCGCGAATTCAATATCGACGCGCTCGGAGCTGGCCACGACATTGCCGATGTTGGCGAGCGTTTTTTCGTCAATGGGGAAAAGTTGAAAGATTTGTGTCGATACTATGATGCTCACCGTGACAACAACGATCGAGGCCACCATCAGCCACATCGCCAGAAGCCCGATCACCTTTCCCCCGGCGCTACTTGTCATCGCCGAACGCACGGCAAGAGGAATTGTTGCAAGCAGAAACGGCAGGACGCACATTTGCAGAAGCGCCAGATAGAACTCCCCGAGCGGACGCAGATACTGGAGGTACGGCGCGCGCATGATCCCAAGGGCCAGCGCGATGACCACCGCCGTGATGGTGACGGAGGGGTGGCTGAATGCCCGCGAGATGGCGGCGAAGGATTTTGAATTTTCCATGATGTGGCAGCCAGCCCCTAATCCCGCAAATCGGAAGCAAGCAAGCGCTTGAGTGTGATCGTGCCCGACACCTGCTTCAGGTGGAAATTAATAAACTCCTGAAGCTTCCCGCAGTTGTCGCAAATCGCGACGGAAAGCCGGGCTGTCTGGTCGGTGATGATGGCCGCCCCGTATTTGACGTTCAGGGAAGGCCTGAGCTTCAAAACGCGCTTTATTTCAAATTC
>CANMLK010000168.1 GCA_947498445.1 Beijerinckiaceae bacterium | reverse complement strand
CTGTTTTTAGAAACCGCGTTGCGGGAGCGACACGATTCTTGGTTGCCGCCAAGTTAACCAAAGAGGCGCATCAGCTTTGGCCCGACGTGCAAAATGTCGTTAAACGTGGCGAACAACATCAACGCCATCACCAAGCCAAGCCCTACCCTAAACCCAAGCTCTTGGTTTCTTTCACTTAATGGACGCCCTTTGATCGCCTCGATAGCGTAGAAAAGGAGATGTCCGCCATCAAGCATGGGAATCGGCAACAAGTTGAGAAGTCCAATCGACACCGACAGCACGGCGGCGAGATGAAACAGCGCCGAGAAGCCAGCCTTGGCAAACTCGCCGGAAATCTCCGCGATGCGAATGGGGCCTGAAATCTGATCCGTTGATTCGCGTCCGGCGATCAGCCCGACGATGTAGGACGCCGTGCGCTCGATGATGAAGCCGGTTTCGGAAAAGCCCATCGCGACCGACTGTGGCAGATTGAAGGTCTCCCGCACCCAGGCCTCGGGACCGATCTGCGGCTCGACGCCGATCAGTCCGACCCGATGAACGCCAAAGGGCGTGTTGAGATCGCGGCGCTTGGGCGTGACTTCAATCGTCTCGTCGCGCTTTGCCCGCTGGACGACAAACGTCAGCCGCTGATCAGACGAAGCTTGAACAGTTCGCTGCATCTCATTCCAGGTCTTGATATTTTGACCGTTGATGGAGACGATGACGTCACCTGATCTCAATCCAGCGAGCTCCGCAGGGTCGCCCGGGCGCACCTTTTCGATAACCGGCGCGAGCGACGTGCGGCCGCCCGTGTAAAAGGACACAGTAAAGATTGCGATGCCGAGCAGGAAGCTGGCGACGGGGCCGGCCAGGACGATGGCCGCCCGCTTCCAGACCGGCTGGGCGAAAAAGCTGACCTTCCGCCCTTCCGTGGGCATGTTTTCGGCACCCTCGATAACCCCGGCGCTCGCGCCGTTCGGGTCGCCGTGAAATTTGACGTAACCGCCGAGCGGTATCCAGGCGAGCCTCCAGCGGGTGCCGCGGCGGTCGGTGTAGGCTCCGATTTCAGGCCCGAAGCCAATCGAGAAGGCGTCTACCTTCACCCCGCACCAGCGGCCGACAAGGAAATGGCCGAGCTCGTGGAAAAACACCACGATAGTCAGAACGAAGACGAAGGGCGCCAGATAACCGAGCAGACCCCAGAAATATTCAAGAAACTGCATTGGAATCTCCCGGCCAGCATGCGCTATGCCCCGACCGCGTTTTCAGTAGATAGTTTGCACACTGGCGGCGCCAAGCCAAGAAACCGTTACTCATTTTGTAGGCGCCCTGTCAGGTTAAAGGTCTTAGTGTTAAAAGCATGTCACGTTAAGCCATCGCAATGAATTTGCGGGCGCAGTCCCGGGCCGCCCTGTCCAAAGCGAGCGCATCCGCAATGCTTTCCGGTTCGCGCGCATCGCCATTACGGGCAAACTCCATGCAAACCTGCTCAGCACAGCGCGCGATATCTCTAAATCCGCATTCGCGGGCCAAAAACGCCGCGACGGCTATTTCGTTGGCCGCGTTAAGCACAGTGGGCAATCCGTTTCCGTGAGAGAGAGCCTCAAGCGCAACACGTAGCGCCGGAAAACGGTCAAAATCCGGCCGGTCAAACGTGAGGGTCCCGATTTCTGCAAGATCGAGCCTTCGCGCATTCGTTGTGACGCGGTCGGGGTATCCGAGGCAATGGGCGATCGGCACCCGCATATCAGGCTGGGCCATACCAGCGGTGACGGCGCCATCGGAGAAAGTCACAAGCCCGTGGACGATAGATTGGGGATGAACGAGGACGTCAAGGCGATCAGCTGGAACGCCAAAAATATAATGAGCTTCAATTACTTCGAGGCCTTTGTTCATTAGGCTGGCCGAGTCGATGGTGATCTTTGGGCCCATCGACCAGTTTGGGTGGGCGAGCGCCTGCTCGGGAGTCGCCGTGTCAATAGCGTCGCGGGTCCATGTCCTGAACGGGCCGCCGGACGCGGTCAGAATCATCCGCTCGACGGACTTGGGATCGGTGCCGCCGAGCGCCTGGAAAATGGCGTTATGCTCGCTGTCCATCGGCAGCAGCGTTGCGCCAGCGGCCGCAGCGGTGCGCATGAACGCAGGCCCCGCGCAAACCAGACACTCCTTGTTGGCGAGGGCGACCGTGCGGCCGGCTGCGACGGCGGCGTGCGTGGGCTCGACCCCGGCGGCGCCCGCAATGGCACCCACGACGAGATCGGCTGGCCGAAGAGCGGCGTCGATCGCGGCCAGCGGCCCTGCCCCAGTTTCGATGCCGCTGCCCGACAATTCGTCGCGCAGGGCGCCATAGGCTGAAGGGTCGGCAATGACCGCGAGCTTTGCGTTGAGCTGACGGGCAATTCGCGCGAGCGCCGCGACATCCCTTCCGCCGACAACTGCAACGACATCAAACAAGCCCGGCGCGCCGCAAATCACATCCGCCGTGGACTGCCCAATGGAGCCGGTGGCGCCCAGAATCACGATTCGACGGGGCTCTCCCCGCCGGCCGGACTGAAAAAGTGGTGCGTCAGGGGTCCGAAGCATGGTTACCGATCTACCAAACAAGCAGGCCGTGGGCTGCCGCCACAGCGCCTTTGTGGAGAGTTCCGATAACAACAGCGAAGATCGCCGCGAAGACAAACGCGTCAAGCCGGTCCAGCGCGCCGCCATGACCGGGAATGATACTCCCTGAGTCCTTTGAGCCGAAGCGCCGCTTCATCGAGGATTCGAAGAGATCGCCGCCTTGCGAAACCGCAGCCGTCACAAGACCAAGCAAGATAAGCGGAAGGACCCGGGCCTCCCCCGGCGTCGTCAGCCAAAGAGCCAGGGCGCAGCTTGCGGCGGCTCCGCAAGTGACGCCCACGAAGAACCCGGACCATGTCTTGCCGGGTGAGACGCGAGGCCACAGCTTTGGGCCGCCGATGAGCCGGCCGCCAAAATAGGCCATGATGTCCGTGGTCCACACCACGGCGAAAAGCCAGAGGCTGGCGAGCAGTCCGTAAAACAGCGACACGCGCAAAACGCAGACCGCCAGGACCATCGCGCCGACGTAAACAACGCCAACGCCCGACCACAGCGCGCGCGAACCGCCAGCAAGCCATGCGCTGGCTAGCGCGCAAAGCGCGACCACGGCCAAAGCAGCCTCGGCGCGCCCCAGTGACGCAAGACCGGCGACCAGCGCAACGGCCGCCGCGCCGACATATAGCCGCGCCTTCACCGAGTCGCCGCCAACCAGATGTTGCCATTCCCAAAGCATTGCGATGCCGACAATTGTCCAGAACGCAGCAAACACCCAACCGCCGATCCACACGGCGCCCAGCGCAAGCGCAGCCATGACAACGGCCGACGCGACCCGCACGCCAAGATCGGCGAGGCTGCCGCCACGCGCCCCGGCGCCGTTCGGCTTCGGCGTTGTCTGGGTGTTCGAGGTCATGATCCGGTCATCGCGCTCGGCGGCGCGCTGTGAGCAGCCACATCGCCGAAACGCCGCTGCCGGCCCCGGTAAATCGAGATTGCCTGCTCAAGAGCCGCACCGTCGAAGTCCGGCCAATGCAGCGGCAGGAAGACGAACTCCGCGTAGGCGGACTGCCAAAGCAGAAAGTTGGACAGGCGCTCTTCGCCAGATGTGCGGATAATCAGATCCGGGTCTGGCGCGCCTGCGGTGTAGAGGCGAGATGCGACGAGGTTCTCGTCTATGAGCTTGGGGTCGAGCAGGCCTGCCGCGGCGTCCTCCGCCAACCGGCGAGCCGCCATCGCGATTTCCTGCCTCGAGCCATAATTGAACGCGACTATCAATGTGAGATTGGTGTTGTCGCGCGTCAGCTCCTCGGCTTCGATGAGGAGATTGCGAATGTCTGGCATCAGTTCGTCGCGAGAGCCGATAATGCGCACGCGCACGCCGTTGCCGTGAAGTTCAGCCAGATCGTTGCGGATAAAGCGCTTGAGCAACATCATCAGGTCGGCGACTTCGCGCGGGGGCCGACGCCAGTTCTCCGATGAGAAGGAATAGACCGTCAGGTATTTGACGCCCAGTTCGCCCGCTGCGCGAACGGTGCGGCGCAACGCCTTGACGCCGCGCCGGTGCCCTTCCAGACGCGGAAAACCACGCGCGGCGGCCCAACGGCCGTTGCCGTCCATGATAATGCCAACATGACGCGGAACGCCGTCGTCCTGCGCGGTCACGCCAGCGGAAAGGCCCAAATCGTTTCGCATCGTCCGCTCCGCCGGTGACTTCCTAACGCAAGTGGCGCCTGTCAGGGCTTAAACCTGCATGATCTCTTTTTCCTTAGCCGCGAACGCCTGATCAATCTCGGCGACGAACTTGTCGGTCGTCTTTTGAACATCCGTTTCGTGACGCTTTTCGTCATCTTCGCTGATGGTCTTGTCCTTCAGCGCTTTCTTGAGCGCGTCGATGCCGTCGCGACGAACATGGCGCACCGCAATGCGGGCGTCCTCGGCGTATTTGTTCGCAACCTTGACCAGCTCCTTGCGGCGCTGCTCGTTCAGCTCCGGGATGCGGATGCGCAGCACCTGGCCCTCGACGTTGGGACTCAGGCCAAGGTTGGCCGAGCGAATGGCCTTGTCGACGGCAGCAACCATGCTCTTGTCCCACACCTGAACGGAAATCATCCGGGGCTCCGGGACACTGACAGTGGCGACCTGATTCATCGACATTGTCTGGCCATAGGCCGCGACCTGCACCGGGTCGAGGATAGTAGCTGAGGCGCGCCCTGTCCGCAGGCCACCAAATTCATGCTTCAGGGACTGGATGGCTCCCTGCATGCGCCGTTGCAAATCAGCAAGATCGAACTGTCCACTCATTGCAAGTTCCCGTTTTTACGCCCGTTTTTTAAGCGTGCACGACGCCACCCCGGGTGGACCAACAGACCAGACCTGAGGCGCGAGCCTAAGGAGTCCGTCAGGGCTCGATGATTGTCGAGCGTCCCCGGCCAGCGAGCGCGTTTGAAATAGCCGCTGTCCCGGCGATCGAAAAGACAATTATTGGGATAGCATTTTCGCGGGCTAAAGCGAAAGCCGCAGTGTCCATGACGCCAAGGTTCTTCTCAATCGCCTCGCGCTGCCTGAGACGGTCGTAACGCGTTGCCGTCGGGTCCTTTTTGGGATCGGCGCTGTAGACCCCGTCAACCTGCGTCGCCTTCAGCACAGCGTCAGCCGACAGCTCGGCTGCGCGCAAGACGGCGCCTGTGTCTGTTGTGAAGAACGGATTGCCGGTCCCGCCGGCCAGCACGACCACCCTGCCCTTGCCCAGATGATTGAGCGCCGCCTGCCTCGAATAGGGCTGGCAGACGTAAGGCATTGGCACCGCTGAGAGCGCCCGCGCCGGATGGCCCTTTTTCTCGACCGCATGTTCGAGCGCCAGCGCATTCATGACCGTCGCAAGCATGCCAATGGAATCAGCGCGCGCGCGGTCAATCCCCTTGTCGGCCCCCTGAATGCCGCGGAAAAAATTGCCGCCGCCCACAACGACGGCGATCTCGTACCCTGAGTCAGCCGCCCCCGCGATGTCGCCGGCGATCCGCTCGAGCGTGCCCTGGTCAAGGCCGTGGGTCTGCGACCCCATCAGCGCCTCGCCCGAAAGCTTGAGAACTATGCGCTTGTAGGGCGTCGCCATGTCTTGCTCCCGTTGGCCAGACTTCAACTTGGCTGGCCGTCATATGGCCAAATGTCACATGAACGCTGCAGGCCGCGTTCAATCTCCCAGCGTCCTAACGCGATTCGCTGACGCGTGACAGCATGCGCTGGCGTCAGTTCAGCTGGACAATGGCCAGGTTGAGCACGCTGGCGAAGGCGACCCACGCAAGGTAGGGCGGAAACATCCAGCCCGCGATGCGATCCAGTCGCATGAACGCGATCATGTTGCCGACGATAGCGATCAGCAGCGCTGCGATCACGCCAAGCCCAAACTCCGGCGACTGAAAGCCGAAGAACGCCACCGACCAAAGCGCATTCAGAGAGATCTGGACGGCAAACCAGCCGATGGCGCGGCCTTTCCCCGGCGTGTAGGCGGGAAGCCGCAGGATGCGCCAGAAGGAAAACGCGAGCATGAGGTAGAGAATCGTCCACACCGGACCGAACACATAATTGGGCGGGTTGAACCATGGCTTCTGGATCGATGCGTACCACGTTGGAATGTTCGGCCCGGTCGCGGAGCCGCCAATAGCACTCGCGACAAACACCACGCCGACGGCGATTGCGGCCATCAGAGCGGATCGCGCGAAAGACGGATTGTGTTTTGTGGATACGGGACGGGTTGATTGGGTCATAGCGCCTATGTGGGGCCATATCCCCCCTGCATCAAGCTGAAGCGCGGCGCTTGTCCATGCCGGGCAGGAACCAGCACAAGAGCCCAAGCACCGGCAGAAAGCCGGACAGCTTGAACACGAACGAAAGGCTGGTGATATCGGCGACGTGGCCAAGCACAGCCGCGCCGAGACCGCCCATGCCAAAGCTGAACCCAAAGAAAAGCCCGGCCATCGTGCCGACTTTCCGGGGCGCGAGCTCAAGGCCATACACAAGGATCTGCGACATGGAAGCCGCCATGATCAGGCCAATCAGCACCGAGAGAATGGCCACTCCCGCAAGGTTCGCGTACGGCAAGGCTATCGTGAACGGCAGCGCGCCCAGAATGGAAAACCATATGACGTTCTTGCGCCCGACACGGTCGCCGAGCGGCCCACCGAGGTAAACGCCGACGGCGACCGCCGCCATATAGAGAAACAGGAAAAGCTGCGCATTGCGCACGCTCACGCCAAACGTATCCATCAGATAAAACGTGTAAAACGTGCTGAGCGCAGAGCCGTAGAAGGCCTTCGAAAACATCAGCGCCAGAAGGATGCCGATAGCCAGCGCGACGCGGCGCGGGGTCATGCCAGCTTCCGCCGCCGCCTTCACTTCACGCTTCGTGCGCGCGGCTGCTTCATGAATGTTGGCCTTGTACCAGACGCCGATGCGCGCAAGCACGATGATGGCGAAGACGGCGACAATGGCGAACCAGACGATTCCGCGCTGTCCCAGAGGCACAATGATGAACGCCGCAAGAAGCGGGCCCGCCGCCTGACCGAAGTTTCCGCCCACCTGAAAGATCGACTGCGCGGCGCCATGCCGGCCGCCAGACGCCATGCGCGTCACACGCGAGCCTTCGGGATGGAAGATCGATGAGCCTGTGCCGACCAATGCGGCCGCAATCAGGATCAAGGCGTAGTTCGAAGCATAGGCGAGCATGATGAGGCCGCCGAGCGTCGCACACATGCCGATCGCGAGTCCAAACGGCATTGGCCGCTTGTCCGTGAAATAGCCCACGCCCGGCTGCAGCAGCGAGGCCGTCAGCTGAAAGGCGAGAACGATATAGCCGATCTGCGCGAAATCGAGATTGTAGGTTTCCTTCAGCAGCGGAAAGATCGCCACCAGCAGTGACTGAAGCAAATCGTTCAGGAAATGCGCAAGGCAGATCGCCCAAAGTACGATGCGCACCGGCTGCATGTCGGGATGAACAGGCGCGTCCGCCAGCGATGGCGGCGAGATGGCTGCGGCTGACGCCTGATCGACTTTGGCTCCAGCGTTCATCGAAATCCCTAAATTCTGCCAAGTATGGCGCAGCTTAACGAACACGCCGTCGCGTGACGCGAACAGCTCGCACTAAGCCATGCGTATCGGAGGGACGCAAGATCAATACCAGAAACCTGCCATGCGCCACGCGCACGGCAGGGCAAGCGAGACGGACATTGTCGTCGATCCACCTAACGTTTGTGCGCTCGCGCGCCCGTCGCCTCAATGGCGGCGGCCAAACGCTTGAGCGCGTGCACATAGGCTGCGCGGCGCGGCGTGATGCGCATCTCACGGGCGAGAGCGAAAACGGATGATCCCTCCTCCTCCATCATCTTGCGCAGACGCGCATGAATCTCCGCAAGCGTCCACGATACGCCTTGCCGCTTCTGCGCCCATTCAAAATACGAAACCGTGACGCCGCCCGAGTTGGCCAGAATGTCCGGCAGCACAGTGACGCCGCGTTGCGCAAGAAGCTCGTCAGCTTCGGGCGCAACCGGGCCATTGGCGAGTTCGAGGATGAGCCTGGCGCGCACGCCATCCACGTTGTCCGTGCGAATGACGTTCTCAACAGCAGCGGGCACAAGAATATCGCAATCAGCAAGCACGACATCCGCAGGCTTGCAGGCCGATATTCCCGCCACGCCAACCAGATTGGCAAGACCATCCTTGGCTTTCGCGCGCTGCACGGCGGCAATATCGAGGCCATTGGGGTGAAAGAGGCCTTGCTGCGAGTCGGACACCGCGACGATGCGATAGCCGGCTTCGCTTAAAAAGCGCGCCATGTGCATGCCTGCGTTGCCGATGCCCTGAATGGCGACGCGTGCGCCGGGCGCAACACCAAGCTCGCTTGCCAGATGCTGCAGCAGGTAGAAGCCGCCGCGCGCGGTGGCGTCTTCGCGCCCGAGTGATCCGCCAAGCGGAACCGGTTTTCCCGTGGCGACGCCCGGCGCCCAATGTCCGACGACACCCGAATATTCGTCCGCGATCCAGCCCATGATGGTCGCGTTTGTGCCTAGCAGCCTGTCGGACTTAACTTGTCCTGGCGGCGGGGCAAGGGCAAGCGTAGAAACAGCGTATTGATTCCTCGCGATGATGGCGGCCGCTCCGATGGACAATTTCCGCGAGATTGACCGCCAGACAGGCTTTTTACTGCCGCCTT
>CANMLK010000167.1 GCA_947498445.1 Beijerinckiaceae bacterium | reverse complement strand
GAAGGTCTTTCTCGACCTGAAACTGCACGACATCCCCAACACGGTCGCGCGCGCAACGGAGCAGGTGGTGGAACTGGGAGCGACCTTCCTCACAATTCACGCCTACCCGCAGACAATGAAGGCCGCCGCAGCCGCCGCGAAAGGCTCGGGCCTCAAGCTTCTCGCGGTCACCGTGATGACGAGCTACGACGATTCCGATCTCAAGGAGGCGGGCTACGCTTTTGGGGTGAAGGATCTGGTCGCCCGCCGCGCGGGCCAAGCGCGCGACGCCGGAATCGACGGGTTGATTCTATCCCCCGAAGAGACCGCCGCCATGCGCGTTTTGCTGGGGCAGGGCATGTTGCTGGTGACGCCGGGCGTGCGCCCCGCTGGCGCTGATCTGGCCGACCAGAAGCGGGTGATGACGCCCGCCCGCGCCATCGCGCAAGGCGCAAATTATCTGGTGGTCGGCCGTCCGGTTACGCAAGCGCCTGATCCCAAGGCGGCGGCGCAGGCCATCGTCATGGAGATCGCGGGGGCCGCAGAATAAAAAAAGGCGCCGGGCGTACATCCGGCCCGGCGCCATGAGGTGTAACGCGCCTTTCGGCGCACACACCTGACTTCAGTAGTCGCCGGGGGGGGAGGCGGTGTCTTTGGGGGACCGCGGGTCGGCGACTAGGCAATGATCTAAGGGATGATTATCACATGGGTGTGACAGGGGTGCTCAAGCGCCCGAGACAGGAGAAAATCACATGCCCAAGGGCTATTGGATCGCGCATAACGACGTAACTGACCCGCAAACCTACGAGAAATACAAGGCCGCCACCGGCGCCGTTTTCCAGAGGTTCGGGGCGAAGTTCCTTGTGCGCGGCGGGCGATACAAAGGCCTTCAGGGGCCAATCCGCAGCCGTCATGTGGTGATCGAGTTCGAGACTTTTGAGCAGGCGCTCGAATGTTACAATTCGGCTGAATACCAGGAAGCGGCAAAGTACCGCCTTGGCGCGTCGGAAGGCGAAATCGTCATCTGCGAAGGGCCCTGAGTTTCGCGCGCGCCGCGCTTTCCAATATGTCCTGCGGGGGCTATAGACCCCCCGATTGAGTATTCACTTGGGAGACGGTCATGAGCGAAATGCGGCTCGTCGTCGCCGGCGCCGCCGGACGCATGGGGCGCATGCTCGTGCAGGCGATTCACGCAGCGCCGGGCGCGAAACTCGCGGGCGCGCTGGAGCGTCCCGGCTCCACCTCCCTTGGCCTGGACGCCGGCGTTCTGGCTGGCGTCGGCGCGCTGGGCGTTCCCATCACGACCGATCCCCTGACCGCGCTGATGAACGCCGATGGCGTCATCGATTTCACCAGCCCCGATTCAACGGTCGAGCTCGCAGGCCTTGCCGCGCAGGCGCGTATTGTTCACGTCATCGGCACAACGGGATTGGGCGAGGCCCACATCGCCGCGATCGCTGCGGCCGCCCGTCACGCCACTGTCGTGCGCTCGGGCAACATGAGTCTTGGCGTCAATTTGCTGGCGGGCCTCGTGCGCAAGGCCGCAGCAACGCTGGGCGTCAGCTACGATATCGAGATTGTGGAAATGCATCACCGGATGAAGGTGGACGCGCCGTCGGGCACGGCGTTGATGCTGGGCGAAGCCGCAGCGCAGGGCCGTGGCGTAAAACTCGCCGATACCGCCGTGCGCTCGCGTGACGGCCACACAGGCGCGCGCCGTGATGGCGACATAGGGTTCGCCGCCTTGCGCGGCGGCACGGTCGTCGGCGATCATGACGCGATTTTCGCCGGTCCCGGCGAACGACTCATTCTGGGTCATCGGGCGGAAGACCGCAGCATCTTTGCGCATGGCGCCGTGCGCGCGGCGCTGTGGGCGCGCGGCGGCAAGTCCGGCGAATACACGATGGCCGATGTGCTCGGCCTCTCTGACGTTTGAACGAAATCATCTCCCGGCCGCCGCCCGGCGGTCTTTTTCATGGAGCGAACATGGACCGCACACTTGTCCTTATCCGTCACGGCCAGAGCGACTGGAACCTGAAGAATCTTTTCACTGGCTGGAAGGACCCCGGGCTGACGGAAGTAGGAATCCACGAAGCGCGCGAAGCGGGCAAGCGCCTCAAGAAGCTGGGCGTCACCTTCGACAAGGTGTTCACGTCAGCTCTTACGCGCGCCCAGCACACGACTGAGCTCGTTCTCGAAGAAATGGGCCTGTCATCCCTGAAGGTGGTGAAGGACGCGCAGCTCAACGAGCGCGATTACGGCGATCTCTCCGGCCTCAACAAGGCCGAAGCCGCGTTGAAATGGGGAGAGGAGCAGGTGATGATTTGGCGCCGCTCCTACGACACGCCTCCTCCGGGTGGGGAAAGCTTGCGCGATACGCTGGCGCGCGTGCTGCCGTACTATTGCCAGGACATTCTGCCCTGCGTGCTGCGCGGCGAGCCGACAGTCGTCATCGCCCACGGCAATTCGCTGCGCGCTTTGCTGATGGTGCTGGAGCGCGCCACGCCCGAAACGATTCCCGGCATCGAACTCCACACCGGCATCCCGGTTGTCTACCGCATGCGCGCGGATTCGACCGTGGACTCAAAGCAGATGCTGGAAGCGTAAACTTCGCGCGTCATACGCGGGCTTGACCCGCGTATCCATGCGTGCCGGTTCATGTTGCGCCCAGCGCTTCGATGCGCGGGTCAAGCCCGCGCATGACGGCTTGATGAGACAAGCAGCTTACTCGAACTTCGCCCCGAGCCGCTCCATATCCGGCTGGAAGCTGGGAAAGCTCGTGGCGATCATCGACGCGTCGTCGATCGCCATCGGCTTGTCTGACGCGAGCCCCATGACGAGGAAGCTCATCGCGATTCGGTGATCGAGGTGGGTGGCGACCATGCCGCCGCCTGCGACCTTGCCGGCCCCGCCCGTCACGATCAGATCGTCGCCTTCAATGCGATTGGCCACGCCCGCCGCATCGAGCCCTGCTGCGACAGCCGCCAGACGATCCGATTCCTTCACCCGCAACTCTGCGAGCCCGCGCATCCGCGTCTCGCCTGTCGCAAACGCCGCCGCTACGGCGAGCACCGGATATTCGTCGATCATCGATGGCGCGCGTTCGGCGGGCACGTCGACGCCCTTCAGCGCGCTGTGGCGCACGCGCAAATCCGCCACGTCCTCGCCGCCCTCGATTCGCGCATTGAGCGTTTCGATGGACCCGCCCATTTCGCACAATGTCGTGATGAGGCCGATTCGCAGCGGGTTCATCATCATGCCTTCAATGACGACATCGGACCCCGGCACAATGAGCGCGCCGACAAGCGCGAAGGCGCCAGACGAGGGGTCCGCCGGCACGATCACGTCGCGCGCGGTCAGCTCCGGGCGACCTTCCAGAGTGATTCGCCGACCGTGCGCGCCATCAGGCGTGCTGGTGATGCTGGCGCCGAAATAGGCGAGCATCTTTTCGGTGTGGTCGCGCGAGGCTTCCGTTTCAATCACCGTCGTGCGCCCGGGCGAATTCAGTCCGGCGAGCAGGATCGCCGATTTGAGCTGCGCGGAGGGCACCGGCGTGCGGTATTCGATCGGCGCGGGCTCGCTTGAGCCGCGCAAAGTCACCGGGCAGCGGCCGCCTTCGGCCTCCGATAGAACTTTCACGCCCATGAGGGTGAGCGGATCAAGAATGCGGCGCATGGGCCTTTTGCGCAACGAGGCGTCGCCATCGAACGTCGCTTCAATGGCGTGGCCGCCGACAACGCCCATCATCAGCCGCGTGCCGGTGCCCGCGTTGCCAAAATCGAGAACGTCCCTGGGCTGCAGCAGTGACCCGACGCCGCAGCCGTCAACCTGCCACGCGCCGGGGCCCAGACGCTCTACTTTCGCGCCAAGCGCGGAGCAGGCGGCGGCGGTGCGTAGCACGTCGTCGCCCTCCAGCAGGCCCTGGATCGTCGTACGGCCCTTAGCGAGCAGGCCAAGGATCAGTGATCGGTGGGAGATGGACTTGTCCCCTGGCGGGCGCAGGCGCCCCTTCAGCGGCGCTTCAGCGCCTGCACAAAGCGGCTTGGCGGGCGAATGATGTGCTGACCTGTGGCCGGAGGGGCTGGAAGCGCCGGAATCTGCGGGCTGCATCTGGTCTCTTTCGCTTGCGTTTCGCGCGGCTCGTAACACGCGCAGCCGCCGCCTGTCATTACGCAGGACGCTTTTGCGATTTCCCATTTGACACGGGCGCAGGGCGCGACTAACCGGACAACCGGATTCCAGCCGGGCGAAAGCGTCGCGGGCGTCAGGAAACGAATATCGCAGCATTCGCCTTCAGGGAAGTTGTCAAGTGGCCAAACCCGATCTCGGCAGCAAGCGCCAATGCCAAAGCTGCAGCGCAAAATTTTTCGATCTCAATCGCGATCCCATCCTTTGCCCCAAATGCGGCGCAACCTTCGTGGCGATTGTCGCCCCGTCGCGCGCCGCCCCGCGCGCAGCAGTCGCCGCGGTTGACGACGAAGCCGACGTCGAGGCCGTAGGCCCCGAAATCGTGTCGCTGGATGATGTTGCGGCCGAGGAGGAAAAGGACGCCGCTGTTGTCACCGACGATGTGGAAATCGAGGACGACGCGCCCGATGACACCTTCCTCGAGGAGGAGGAAGAGGACAGCGACGACGTCGCGGATCTCATTGATTCGGACATCGAAGACGACGAGGAGTCCTGAGTCGTTTTCTTTTGAACGCATTGGATGCGGGCTTATTTTTCCCGCATCCCATGTCATGACGGGCTTGTGAAGCGCCTCTATCCCGTCTATATCGAGCGCGCTCGCGCAGCTCATCTGCGCAGCAGCGGTCCGCCCCGATGGATCGCTTTCTTTCTGAACCGCCATGTTGGCGTCTCAGAGAGCCCTCGCCGGAGGTTCCGGCGCCGGTTATCCCGGAAAAGTGGGGCCATAGCTCAGTTGGGAGAGCGCTTCAATGGCATTGAAGAGGTCGTCGGTTCGATTCCGTCTGGCTCCACCAGCAATTTCAATAAGTTAGCGTAGGATTGGCCACCCCGAAGTAGCATAGTTGCGCCCTATGCTACTCTTGCCATCCAGCTTGCCCTTCTCCCCTCCTCCATCTCGGACTCTCATCGTAGGGTCGGCTGATGTGAATTCTCCGCCCGGTTGTTCCGCTGGTTCGCGTGGCGTTGGCGCGCAGCAGGGCTTTCAGCGTGGCGACGATCATCTCGATTGAATTGGAGTCCGGGCTAGATGCTCACGCGCACCAGCGCGTGGGACCGGGCTAGCCGCTGTTCCTGAGGCGGCGGGCTTCTCGTCTTCTGCCATTCGGAGCCACTTCTGAGCCAACGCTTCGAGCTTTTTCGCCAAATGCGGAGGAGCATTCATGGCCGCAAGGTGGCATCATCTTGCGCGATCACGATAAAATTCGACGGCTTTCACTTATCGTCGCTCCTTTTCGGCTTGAACCGGCAACGTGGAGCAGGATAGCAGGTTCCTTTGTGCCGGTCGGCGTGGTTAGCCGACCATTAGGTGAACCTCCCACGCCTGACTCATGTCTTTACCCACACTAAGCGGCCGGGCCCAAGCGGCTTGTCAAAAACCACCGGTCGAGCATATCGTTCGCATACTGGCGGTTATTATAACGACGTCGGACAACCACGGAGGGGCCGGATGCGAGGGATCAAAAGCATTATTGGCGTAGCAATATCGGCGATCTTCGCCGCCTCTTTGCCTGAGACCGCCCACGGGCAGACGCCCCCCATTTCAAGGCTCACGATTTACATCGGATATTCCGCGACCAGCGGCATCGGTTACGATACGTATGGACGCGTTCTGGCCCGCGTGTACGGCAAATACTTGCCGGGCAGTCCTGTTGTGACGGCATCCAATCGTCCAGGCGCCGGATCGATGACGCTGGCCAATTACGTCGCCAACGTTGCAGCAAAGGACGGGAGCGAAATCGGACTTGTCGGTCGTGGTGTCGCTATGGATAGACTGATTTACGGCAGCGCTTCCCCGGCAAAGTTTGATGCAACGAAGCAGCGCTGGCTAGGCAGCATGAACAACGAGGTAGGCGGCTTCTACATTTCGGACACGGCCCCGGTAAAAACACTTGACGAGGTTCTCGCCGGCAAACCTTTAACCGTCGGCTCAGCCGGTGCATCAAGTGATCTTCACGCATTCGCGCTGGTAATGAACTCGATCTTCGGGGCTAAGCTGAAGATCATCGACGGCTACCCAGGCACCAACGAAATTCTCCTGGCCCTGGAGCGAGGCGAGGTTGACGGACTGATCGGATATTCCTGGGGGGCGGCGAAAACCGGAAGTGCGGCGATGCTTCAGTCAGGCAAGCTCGTCAACATTCTGCAGCTCGGTCTGAAGAAACATCCCGAATTGCCAAACCTGACTCTCATCACTGACCTCGTGAATACTCCCGATGAGAAGCAGTTTATGGAGCTGGTGTTCGCACGTCAGACGATGGGGCGGCCTCTCATGGCGCCGGAAGGCACGCCCTCGGCCATCGTGCAGGCGCTGCGGGATGGCTTTGATAAGGCGATGAAGGATCCTGAACTGATCGAGACCGCCAAAAAGATCGGGCTTGAGGTCGACTCTACTACTGGCGCCGAAGTGCAGGCACTTGTCGAAGGTCTCCACCACCTGCCGACCGCCGTAATAGAAAGGGCTCAGAAATTGTTGGCGAAAAAGTAGACGGGACGAACGAGCTTTCCGGCCCGGCGTGTCAAAACTGCAATGTTTCTGCGGTTAATCTACTCACGAACGGTCCAGACGACCACAGGACACACACCCTCAGGCAATCCTTCTTCTTCCCCAATGTGAGTTGGGGGGGGCGTTGTCACGTCTCGGCGGCCTTGCGTTCCCAACCCCAGTTCAATAGCTCCTGGCATCAAGAAAATCAGCTGCAGCGGGTATCGGTTTCCCTCCCGCGATCATCCGGCAGGCAATCTGGCTGTACCTCCGGTTCTCATTGAGATTACGCGACGTCGAAGACTTGCTGGCCGAACGCGGCATTACGGTTTCCGACGAGACCGTTCGGCGCTGGGTGAATCATTTCGGGCCATTGATCGCTACGGATCTGCGCAAGCGTCGACCAAAGCCTCACACGACCTGGCATCTCGACGAGGTCTTTCTGAAGATCGACGGGCGCCAAGTGAACCTCTGATGCGTTGTCGACGCCGAAGGCGAGGTGCTTGACGTGCTTGTCCAGCCGAAGACAAAAAAGGATGCCGCGCTGAAACTCATGCGTAAGCTCCTCAAGAAATATGGCTTCACACCCGAGACGTTCATCACTGATGAACTTCACTCTTATGGCTCAGCGGCGCGTGATCTCGGGATGCAGCCGCGCCATCGCTCCGGTCGATGGCGAAACAACCGGGCCGAGAATTCGCATCAGCCGCCCGACGCCGGGAATACAAAATGTAGGGTTTCAAAAACCCCGGATCAGCGCGGAATTTTTCTCAAGCCACGCGGCCGCTTACAATACGGTCTACGTTCAACGCCACCTGACCTCGGCTTCCACCCACCGGGCGTTTCGCACGTTCGCATAAACACGTGGCGCGGTGGTCGCGGCTGCATAAGAAAAAAGGCTAATGCAACTTATCGCGCTCGCGAATCATAAGGTGAAAGAGCCATTTTCTTCGTCCTACCGCCACGCGAGCGCCCGACAGCCTGAATTTTCGGCCCCCGAAAAAACGGAAAAAGCCTATTTATTGTCGCGTTCCAGTTGACAGAGTGCAAATTAAAAACGAACTAGATTTGATGGATTTTTGTATGCTCAATCATATCAAGAAACAACCGGGGGGCGAATGGCCATTCAATATGAAGATGTCGTATCAGTTGGTGCTGGATCGCTCGCTGGTCGTTATCTTCGGACGTTTTGGCAGCCCGTTTTTGTAGGACGGCTACTTGAGTCAAGTCGTCCTCAACCTCTCAAAATTCTTGGTTCCGAATTTACGATATATAGGGCCGAAACAGGCGACGCTCATGTTGTAGATCCGCGCTGTCCGCATCGTGGTCAAACGCTCGCCGTAGGCCGGGTGGTTGAAACAACGAGAGGCGTCTCGATGCTCAAGTCAGAATATCTCACATTTGATTTGAATGAGGAAGGAACAAGATGAGATTAAAGAATTTGGTGTTCCTCCTCATCGCTTGGCCCGTCTGTGCATTCGCGCAATCGCCCGCTGAATTTTACAAAGGTCGCACGGTCTTCCTTCAGATTGGATCGGGACCCGGCGGCGCTTATGATCTAACCGGTCGTCTTTTTGCGCGTCACATGGGGCAGTTTATTCCGGGGGCGCCAAAGCTGGTGCCACAAAATATCCCTGGAGGTGGAAGTCTCAATATGGCGAATAATTACGCAAAGGTCGCTGCGAGAGACGGATCCGTATACGGCGTCTTCAACAGCGGGATGGCCACTACCCCTTTGCTAATTCCCGAAAGCGCGCACTTCGATCCGCGCAAATTCAATTATCTTGGGTCCCCGAGCCGTGAAGCGCACATCCTCGTTGCGTGGCATAATTCGCCGTTGAAGACGATGCGGGACGTCTTTGAAAAAGAAATCATCGTCGGGGCTACATCGCCGGGCGGCGCTCCCTATGAGTTCCCTTTCCTTACGAATGCTCTGATTGGAACAAAATTTAAGATTATAACCGGCTACAAAAGTAATCCTGAGACAAAGCTCGCAATGGAGCGTGGGGAGATAGACGCTACAGCCGGACTTGGTTGGGCGACAGCGAAATCCGAATACATGTCGGACATTAAATCCGGTCGAATAAAAGTGATAGCGAGTTTTGCATTTACGCCGCATCCCGACCTTGCCGAATATCCGG
>CANMLK010000166.1 GCA_947498445.1 Beijerinckiaceae bacterium | reverse complement strand
AGCAGCCGCGGGAAAATTTCTGTCGCCGGGCCTGAACTGCCGATTGTTAGCTCGTTCTTCATTGCGTCATCCAGCGACATATGTGGCGCCGTGTTCCACACAATCACCAGCCCCGCCTCCGAATTCAAACTCTGAAGCCAATTGAACCGACGCGGATCATATTGGAAGTTGGCTTGTTTTGGATCGAGCAAAGGAGATGTCAGGATGCCGCGCTGCAGGAGCGCTATCACCGATCCATCGCGCGGAGACACGTTGTATAGCGTGTTGGCGGCGTGTATTCCTCCGCCACCGGCCAGGTTCTGGACGATGAAGTTAGCCTTGCCGGGCAATTGCGCTGGAAGATGTCGCGCGACAAGACGCGCATAGGCGTCATACCCACCCCCGACAGCCGATCCCGAGAGCATCGTGAGCGCGCGATCCTTGTAGAACGCTGCCGCGCCGCTGTCAGATCCCTGTGCGAGGACTGGCGCCGCAGCGGCGAAAAGGCCAAGAGTGAGCGCTGTCACGGACGCCACAATGCCTTTCCCTCTCGACCCGAGGCAAGAAGTTCTAAGTCCAGAAAAACGAGTCATCGTTCTTTCCCTCGCGTCGATTCATTGTCGAGATCGTCGGGTGCGCTATGAGCTACTCCCCATTGGCTGGACAGCAACATTTTTGAGGTCCTATTGCGGTGAACGCCAAGGCGCTTGGCGGCCTCCGCATTTCCGCTCATTGGAGCAACAAGCGAGCTGAAAAGCAAGATGCTGTGCTGTGTGCCAAGCGCTCCGACTGCCTTATGGGCCTTGTCACGGTGTTTGCGGCTTGGACCGTCCGAGGCAGAGCGCTGGCCAAGGGAATGACGAAGATCAGCTATAGAGGCTATCGTTTTCCGTCTGAGGTGATCCAGCAGGCGTCTGGCTCTGCCTTCGGTCTCCTTGGTCTCTCTCATCCCACGCAGCCATCTACAACACCTGAAGCGTCCAGCGTCATCTCACCTCTGCGTCCACGCACCGTGTGATTGGCGTGACGGCGATGCGTACGTGGCGTGAGGTAGTCGCAGCCGCGGGGAAAACTCGTGGCCCGTCTTCTTGCATCGCAGATTCTATAAAGTGATAAAATCGTAAACAATCATCCCAAGTGACAACACTTAATCGAGGCTCCAGCACAGCCTATTTCACCGACGTTCAAGATGGCTGAGGCGGAGACTTGCCGGGTGTTGCCAACCGTAAACATTTTATCAAATAGGCGCCTGGTATTGCCGCTAATCAAAGCGGTAAAGAGCGGAAGCGGCGTTGGAGAAAACTGACGAAAAGCTGCACTTTGAGCGGCTGAACGCTGCTGTGCGCGTATAGCGCACGAATAGTTTGCGTTGGAAGGGAGAAGCCTGAAAGAACCTCCTTCAGCGCGCCCGACTTCAAGTCATCAGCGACGCAATAGACAGGTAGCAAAGTTACGCCAATCCCTGACAAGGCCAGATCACGGCCAACTATAACGCTATTGGTGCTGGCATGTCCCATGACGTTGACCTGGATTGTTTGGCCATCACCTTTAAATTCCCAATGTCCCTTGGGAAGATACATTTGATGAATGATGCAAGAATGCTCGCTCAGATCCTGTGGGCATAGAGGCTCCCCAAATTTGGCGATGTATTCGGCGGAAGCGCACGCAATCCATTTCGCGACACCAATTGTCTTTCCAAATAGCCGGGTGTTTTGGGGTTCCCCGAGCCTTATTGCCAAATCGAACCCTTCCTCAATCGGATCAAGAGAGTGCAGCGACACGTCACTCACCACGACCGACGTCTGGATTTTGCTATGTTCCAACATGAAGTCAGCCATAGCCCGGCCCATGTAAAGGTTGCCAAATGATTTTGACACCAGAACCTTGAGACTTCCCTCAACGTCACTCTTCATGCGGCTGATTTCAAATTCCTCGGTTCTGATTTCTTCCATGATCCGCTTGGCAAAAGAAAAATAGCGGGTCCCCGCCTCCGTTAGCGCCACTTGCCGAGTGTTCCTGTTTAGCAACTTCACATCAAGGTGCTGCTCAAGCAGCAGGATGCGTCTTGTGATAGCTGCAGGGGAAAGCCCCAGTTCGCGGGCCGCCTGTGCAAAG
The DNA here is from genome assembly GCA_947498445.1 of Beijerinckiaceae bacterium. Taxonomy (GTDB): domain Bacteria; phylum Pseudomonadota; class Alphaproteobacteria; order Rhizobiales; family Beijerinckiaceae; genus Terripilifer. Next base: position 6,841 of record CANMLK010000166.1, on the reverse strand, counting down.
CTTCGGCGCGAAACGACGCGCACAAAAGTTTCCATATCGTCCCGGCGCATCCGATCGCTTCCTCTCAGACTTTTGCAACACTGTATCCAGTTTTTTCTAATAATCCAGCATCCCTGGCGGGGTATCCTCCCTCTCCATTAAGTCGAAAGCTCACGAAGAAGCTCATCAACAAGGCTTGGGAGGAAGACATGGTGTCATCTAGGCTAAGCGAGATTTGCGGACCTGCCGCCATGCGGGCTGGTCTTCTAGCTTTAATGCTTGCGACTGTGTCTAGCGGCGTTCGAAGCGATCCCGTGGCGGATTTCTACAAGGGCAAGCGGGTCAATGTGCTGATCGGCGTGAATGTCGGCGGCGGGTACGATCTCGAGGCGAGGCTCATAGCCCGGTTTATCGGCGATTACACGCCCGGTAATCCGACCTTCGTGCCACAAAACGTGATTGGCGCCGGTGGGCTTCGCATGGCGAACCAACTCTACAACGTCGCGCCGCGTGACGGGACGCACCTGGGGATGTTCCCCAATACATTGATCGCTCTGCAGGCCGTTGGCGGAGAGGGTGTCCAGTACCGTGCGGAGCACTTCAACTGGCTGGGCACACTCAGCACCAGTCCGATCACCATCGCCACGTGGCACACAACCGGCGTTCGAACAATAGACGATCTGCGTAAGCGGCCGGTCAGCATCGCCGCATCAACGCCGGGAGCAATAACTTATTCTTTTCCGTTCCTCGTCAATCAGGTTCTCGGAACAAACATCAAGATAGTGACAGGTTATCAGGGCACGAGCCAAATGGTGGTCGCGATGGAGCGTGGCGAAGTAGACGCAGTTGTCAACTCTTGGTCCAGTTGGAAGTCCATGCAGCGAGACTGGCTGAATGAAAATAAGATCAACGTCCTGGTTCAAAGCGATCCCAAGGCGAAAGATCTCCCCGCGCCTTCAATCAGTGAACTAGCTACAAATGAAGCAGACAAGGCGCTCATCAATCTCGTGCTCGCAGGCGATCAACTTGGGAAGCCGATGGCGCTGACGCCTGATGTTCCAAAGGACCGCGTCGAGGCCATCCGCGCAGCCTACGCGAAAACCATTGCCGACCCTGAATTCCTGAAAATAGCAGAGAAGGCTCGCGTCGACGTAGAGCCTGTGTTCGGCGACGCCCTGCAGCGCATCATCGAAAAAGCATTGGCAACGCCGAAGGATATCGCGCTGCGAGCCAAGTCAATCATCCAATAGCGTCGCGCTTCACACGGGGTCATCATGGATCTGAAACTCAGGGGGAAAACGGCGCTGGTGACTGGCGCTTCGCGCGGGATAGGGCGCGCAGTTGCAGAAGTCCTGGCGGCGGAGGGCTGCCACCTTCATATCGCTGCCCGAGACAAGAAAATGCTGGATGAGCTCGCGGCTGATCTAAGGCGCAAGCACTGCGTGGAAGTATTTGTTCATGCGCGCGACCTCATGCAGACTGAACAGGTCGAGGCGCTTGGTCGTTCATGCCAACTTGTAGACATTCTCGTAAACAACGCAGGCGACATTCCAACCGGCACGTTACTGCAAGTCGATAGCAGCGCTTGGCGAAAGGGCTGGGATCTCAAAGTTTACGGGTTCATCGACCTCACCCGATCAATTCTCCCGCACATGTATGAGCGCCGTAGCGGATCGATCGTCAATATCGTCGGCGTTGCCGCGGAGGTCCCAAATCCGGCCTACATCGCCGGATGTGTCGGTAACGCAGCCCTGAACATGTTTACAACAGTACTGGGCGGCGAAAGTGTCCAGTATGGCGTGCGTGTGAACGCCGTAAATCCCGGTCCAACCATGTCCGACAGACACAAGTCGCACCTGATCGAGCGGGCCGCCAAGAAATTTGGAGATCCGAACCGGTGGCCGGAAATGATGCAGGATTACCCATCTGGCCGCTCCGGTTCGGTTGAGGAGGTCGCCAACACGGTGGCCTTCGTCGCTTCCGATCTGGCGTCAAATATCTCCGGTTCATCTATTCGCGTAGACGGCGGCATCTGGGCGGCGGCCCGCAGGCGCTGAGCGAAACGACAAGCCCACTTAAGGAGCTACAAATGGATTTTGATCTTCCTGAAGAAGTTAGGATGCTGAAGGACACAGTCCGGCGTTTTGTCGATGATGAGTTGATTCCCATAGAGATGAAGACCATCGACGGTCCATCTTTGAAGCCAGAGTACCGGGAAGCATTGACGAAAAAGACAAAAGAGCTTGGACTTTGGTTACTCACCACGCCCAAGGAATACGGTGGGCAAGGGTTAAGCACGTTAGCGCTCGCCGGGTTCTGGGAAGAAGTGTCTCGAACCGTTGCGCTTCCTTCACGCTCGCATCAAATCTTCGGGCCCTCCGTTAGCCCGATCCTTTTCCGCCTCTCCGATGAGATGAAGCAGCGCTATTTATATCCGGTCCTTCGCGGCGAAAAAAAATCAACATTAGCGCAATCGGAACCAGACGCAGGAAGCGATCCTGGAATGATGCGCACAAAGGCGGTTCGTAACGGCGACCACTATGTTATCAATGGTTACAAGCGCTGGATTCCTTATGCTGAAACTGCCGACTTCCTGCAGCTGGTGGCCGTCACCGATCCTACGAAAGGCTCCCGCGGTGGGCTGAGTGTATTCATCGTCGACACAAACACACCGGGGGTTTCCATCGTCGGTCGTACTGAACACATGATGGGAGATGTCACATTTGAAATTGCGCTCGATGATGTGAAAGTCCCGGTAGAAAATCGCGTGGGTGAGGAAGGCGACGGCATGAAGCACGCACAAGGCTTCATCAACACGAACCGCATACACCAGGCATGCCACGGTCTTGGCGTGGCGCAACGTTGTCTTGAGATGATTACGTCATACACACAGCAGCGCGTAACTTTCGGCCGTCCCGTGGCCGAAAGACAGTCCGCACAATTCACGGTCACGGACCTCTACATAAAACTTCAACTTGGACAATTGCTGACATATCGGACTGCCTGGCGCCTTGACAAGGGTGTTGCAGCACGACACGAGCCATACATGGCCAAACTGTTCTGTACAGAACTCGGCTTCGAGGCGGCAGACCGGTGCCTTCAGTTCCATGGCGCCATGGGATTGTCCAAGGAGATGCCTATCGAACAATTGTGGCGTCGCTCGCGCAGTTACATGATCACCGGTGGCCCGGTTGAAGTCATGCGCACTGTCATTGCGCGTCACGTGTATAAACTTTTCTGATCGGGAGTCTGGATTCATGGTGTATATGCCGGCGTCACAAGCTCTTGAGGGGCTCGTTGTCCTAGATATGACTCACGTTCGGGCGGGCCCCGTCTGCGTTCGGCAATTAGCCGACTGGGGCGCAAACGTAATCAAAGTCGACCGTCCTGGCGATCCGCCGGACTTTGCAGGTCGCAGCGAAGGCGATTTTCAGAATAAGCACCGCAACAAGCGTAGCATTGCTATCAATCTCAAGACCGAAGATGGATTGAAGGTTCTCTACAAGTTGGTAGAGAGCGCTGACGTTATCGTTGAAAATTTCAGGCCCGACATCAAGACGCGTCTGCGCTTCGATTATGAGACGCTTCGTAAAATCAACCCTCGGATCATCTATTGCAGCATCTCCGCCTTTGGCCAAGATGGACCCTATCGGGAGCGCGCGGGCGTCGACCAGATCCTTCAAGGGATGAGTGGCCTCATGTCTGTTACCGGCAAGCCCGGCGAGGGACCGATGCGCGTAGGAATTCCTATCGTGGATATCTGTACAGGCTTGTACGCCGCATTGGGTATCATGACCGCGCTTTTTGAACGACACAAATCGAATGAAGGGCAGTGGGTCCAGACCTCACTCTTCGAGTCCATGATGTTCTTTCTCGATATCCAGGCAGCGCGTTACCTCGCGGATGGCGTTGTGGGCAAACAGGTTGGAAACGAGCATCCAACGGGCGTTCCCACAAACACCTACAAAACGAAGGATGGATACATAAATATAGCGCCTATACCCTCTATGTGGCCTCGCGTCTGCAAGGCGATTGACCGGCCGGACCTCATCGAACATCCCGATTACTGCACCAGGGAGGCGCGTCGGGCTCGCCGGCGCGAGATCAACGAAATGGTCGCAGCGTTTACGGTGCAATATGACACCGCGACTTTGCAGAAGAGGTTCGAGGAAGCGGACGTGCCGTGCGGGCCCATTTACGACATTGCGCAGGCGTTTGATGACCCGCAGGCGCAGCATCTGAAGTTGGCGCAAACGGTAGTTGCGACATCTGGGAAGGAGATGCGACTGCCACGGCAGCCCATCAACATGAGCCGGACTCCCAGCAATCTCGTTAGGCGAACACCAGAGTTCGCTGAAGATACGGCCGAGATTTTGCGGGAATTCGGGTTCTCGGATGAGAAAATACAAAAGCTACGCAAAAGCGGCTCTATCGAGTAATGTGAGGATAGGTCATGATATCTCGCAAATGGTTGTCGGCAATTCTCTTTGCAAGCGCCTGCGGAATCGCATCAGATTCAACGCGGGCCCAAGATGGGCGCGACTTCTACGCAAACCGCACGATTACGATAATGATAGGCTCAAGCGCCGCTGGGGGATACGACCTCAGCGCCCGCGTGATCGCCCGGCACATGGGGAGACATCTCCCTGGCCACCCGACATTGGTGCCAAGAAACATGCCCGGCGGCGGCAGTCTAACCGCGACCGGCTACATCTACAATCGGGCGCCAAAAGATGGAACCGAGATTGGCGCCTTGGCCCGGACAATCCCGATCTTGCCGCTATTTGGTGAGGCTCGCGATCTGTTTGATCCGCTCAAACTTGGCTGGATTGGCAGCACCGTTAACGTCGTTGGAACCGCTGTCTCCTGGCGCACGGCGCCTGTGAAAACGATTTATGACGCCTTCAAGACCGAGTTGATTATCGGTGGCTCAGGGCCGGGCTCGCAGGGGAATGTTTATCCTGCCGCCATGAACAGCATCCTTGGAACCCGATTCAAAATCATAGCGGGTTATCCTGGAAGCGCGGAAATACTATTGGCGATGGAGCGAGGAGAGGTACAAGGCTTCGGTTCCTGGAGTTGGTCGGCGATTGAGAAAAGTGGATTTTTGAAAGACGGAAAAATCAACGTGCTTGTTCAACTTGGGATGAAAAAGCACCCTGATCACCCTGACGTGCCTCTGGTCCTCGATTTGGCCAAGACTCCCGCAGATCGCGCCGCGCTCGAACTCATCTTTGCCCCGCAAACATTTGCGCGGCCCTTCGCTGCGCCGCCTGGGCTGGCGCCGGAACGCCTGAACATGCTGCGTGAGGCGTTCAATGCGACCATGAAGGATCCCGCCTTCATCGCCGACGCAGACAAGCAGCGGCTAGAGGTCGAACTCGTCACGGGGAAGGACCTTGAGAATTTGATTGGCAAGCTTTACAGCAGCCCGCCGGAGATTATAGCAAGGGCAAAGGAAGCGCTTGGCGGTTCGCTTAAAGGCGAATAGAGGCGTCTCAATTGAGGGCCATTGTTCGACCAAATTGACCCCGCCTTAAATTTCGCCACCTTATAGTCGAGTCTATTTGGATCTGCCGAGATCATATTTATAGGCGGCAGCCTGTGACCTCCTTTACGACATCACTCGTGAATTGAGACGCCTGCTCAACAATTGCTTGATCTCTCAAAGGGGCGGTCTCACGACACTATTGTGCGCCGATTAATTCACATGAGGAAACATGGATGATTGCCGGTCCGAATTACTCGCAAAGCGTGATTTCAATCACGGCCTCCGATGGGCATGTCCTCGACGCGTACCTGATCGAGCCAGATACAAAGCCAGTCGCTGGTTTGATCGTCTGTCAGGACGCCTTTGGGGTCGGTGACTATATCAAGGATGTCTGCGTTCACTATGCGAGGTTGGGCTACAAAGTCGCTGCGCCGAGTTTCTATGATCGGCAGCAGAAGGGGGCTATTCTAGATCATTCACCGGCCGGTCTTGAATCCGCCCGCGCGCTTCGCAAGGGATTGCTCTGGGACCACGTCGTGCTTGATGTCGCCGCCGCGATGACCGCAGTTTCTGACGCGGGACGAACCGGGATTCTTGGATTTTGTGTGGGCGGTTCGATGGCGTGGTATTGCGCTAGCCGCCTGCGCATTGATGCGGCTTCATGTTATTACGGCAAAGATATTGTTGGCTGGCTAGGCAGGCCACCTGAATGTCCAACAGAATTGCACTTTGGGACATTCGACCACCTTATTCCGCAGAGCGATGTTGACGTCATCAGGGCCGCGCAGCTGCAAGTTGCCCTTTACACATATGAGGCAGGTCACGGGTTTGATGGCCGCGGCCGCGGCCACGATGATATTGCTGCAAAGGCCGCGCGCGATCGCACTAAAGCTTTCTTTGAGATGCACTTAAGCCAATAGCGATGTGCGCAGCTGGCCGCAGCTTCGAACATCGCGGCAAGAGTATTTGCTATGAAGGAGACAGGTGGTGAATTTGAACCTGCGGGGCAAATCGGCCCTCATAACTGGCGCGTCGCGTGGAATTGGCGCTGCTATTTCGGTGATACTTGCGCAGGAGGGGTGCAAGCTTCATCTTGCGGCCCGAAATGAAGAGGCCCTTCGCTTGAGCGCCAGGCAGCTCTCTCAGGACTTTGGGGTGGAAGTTACGATCCATTCTCTTGACTTGTCCAAGAGCGACAACGTGGCAAGCTTGGGCGCCTCCTGTGGCGAGATTGATATTCTTATAAATAATGCGGGCGATATTCCCGTGGGACAGCTGCAAGATATCAGTCCGGATGAGTGGCGCCGCGCATGGGACCTGAAAGTCTATGGCTATGTAGATTTGACGCGAATTATTTATCCGAAAATGTGC